>DATKPK010000226.1:0-6173 GCA_035524095.1 Binataceae bacterium (SeqCode)
ATACTGGGAGCCACTGGCTAAGCTGAAGCATCGGATTCATCTGCGGAGCGTCGTTCAAATCATAAGGCTTTAGTTGCGAGAACATTGATCGCACTTATCTTGATGTCGCAGCTGCTCGCGATGGCTAAGGGTGAAATCCAAGGCGGATCATCTGAATAGGGCGCTGGCGGCAACGAGGAAAAATGGAACAGGCGAAACGGACCACGCGGCAAGTGCGCATCGGCGATGTTGTAGTCGGCGGAGGTGCGCCGATAGCCGTGCAGTCGATGTGCGCGACGCGGACAATCGCGATTGACGAGACCGTCGCACAGACGCATCAACTGGCCGATGCTGGCGCCGCGATCGTGCGAATCGCGCTCGACAGCGACAAGGAAGTCACTGCGCTCAAGGAAATTCGTGAGCAGACCCGCGGGATCAATCTGTCAGTTGATCTGCAAGAGAACTACCGAATCGCCAACAAAGTCGCCCCTTTCGTGGATAAGATCCGCTACAACCCGGGCCATCTCCATCATATCGAAAAGGCGAAGACGGTCCCGCAAAAGGTCAAATGGCTGGTCGATATCGCGCGCGAACACGGCATCGCGATTCGGATCGGAGTCAACTGCGGGTCAGTGGCGCCGTTCTTTCTGGAGAAATATCCCGGCGACCAGTTGCGCGCAATCGTGGAATCGGCGGCCTACCACTGCGACCTTATGGACGAATTCCGCTTCAGCGATTTTGTCGTATCACTGAAGGATTCCGACCCGGCCAAGGTGATGGACGCGAATCGGCGGTTTGCCGAACGGCGGCCCGACGTTCCGCTTCACCTCGGCGTTACGGAAGCTGGTTTGCCCCCCGACGGCATAATCAAGACGCGAATCGCCTTCGAACAATTGCTGGCGGACGGAATCGGCGAGACCATTCGCGTGTCGCTGACTCTGCCGAATGAGCGTAAACACGAGGAAGTGGAGGTCGGCCATCAGATCATCGCCGACGTAAAGGCGGGCCGCTTCCGCTCAGTGCCAAATTTTGGCGGAGGCCTGAATATCATCTCATGCCCATCCTGCTCGCGTGTCGAGAATGAGAAATTCGTTGAGTTGGCGCAGCAAGTGAAGGAGCTGACGGCTTACGCTGCGCCGCATCGGATAACGATCGCAGTGATGGGTTGCCGCGTAAACGGTCCTGGCGAGACCGATGATGCCGATCTTGGCCTATGGTGCGGCCCGACGACGGTTAACCTCAAGCGCAAGTCGGAAAAACTCGGTAACTTCAAATACGACGAAGTGATCGGCCGCCTGCGCATCGAAGTCGATCGGCTAATCGCCGAACGCCCCGCCGTTCCGACGGTTTAGTTCGGCTGGGTGAGGGCTATCCTGTACGAGATAATCGGTAATCCGGTATATGCATCAAAGGCGGCGGCCGCCTCGACACCCGCCAACGCTATGTCTTCCGCGGAGCGATCCGTCAACGGATACAAGGCATGCATAGTACCGAGTGCATGCAAAGATCCTGTCCCATAAGAGTAGAATTTCGCGAATTGCTGAACAGTTCTATGAGCAGCAACGCCAAAGATCCCGTTGGGATTGGCAATTAGGGTATCGAACCGACTGGATTCAAAAGACTGTCCCTCATCTTCATCTGGCTCTAAGAAATAAGTCCTCTTCAACGCCGCGTGTAATCTAAGCCAAGTGCGATAGATAGCGTCCACGTCGCTGAAGTCATAGTCCTCACCCTTTGCAGAGTAGTCCTTGAGCGCCAACTTTGCAGAAGTAGGGCCGGAGATCGCTATAAAAGAATCACCGATCTGTAAAATCTTCTGATGGTTGAGGACATATTCGGCGCTATCTTTCCCTCCATCCCTCGTGGTGAGCGTATCTGCTGCTATCGCCGCAAAGCCGTTCTTTTGCACTACAGTGATTGTGGACACGCGTGACCCTCGTTCAAATCTTCTGTTTCGTTGCGTGCCAGTCAGCCAGAAATTTCTCCAACCCGGCGTCAGTCAGCGGATGCTGCAGTATCTGCTTGATCACATTAAACGGCAGCGTCGCGATATGGACGCCGGCTTCCGCCGCGCGCAGTAAATGCATCGGCGACCGCACCGATGCCGCCAGCACTTCGGTTGGGTAGTCGTAATTCGACAGGATATGAACCAGTTGCTCGACGACTAGCATTCCATCCTGACCGATATCGTCGAGGCGGCCTGCAAATGGCGAGACGAAGGCGGCTCCGCATTTCGCCGCCGCGAGGCCTTGCAAGGGGCTGAAGATCAAAGTGACATTAACCTTAATCCCGCGAGTGACGAGCGCTCTGGTTGCCTTCAACCCCTCGATCGTCATCGGACATTTCACCACGATATTGCGGTGGAGCCGAGCGAGCTTCTCTCCTTCCTCAAGCATCGCGGGCGCTTCGGTCGAAACAACCTCGGCGCTGACCGGGCCGTCGAGCGCGTCGCAGATTTCGCGCAGCACTTCGGCGTAGGGGCGGCCGGTCTTGGCGATCAGGCTCGGATTCGTCGTTACGCCATCGGCGAGTCCCCAGCTTGCGGCCTCCAGTATCTCGCTGACGTCGGCTGAATCGACAAAAAACTTCATCGTGAGAGGACCTCGCGCCTGGCGGGATTGGGCCGGAGCATATCCGCGCGCGCGAGCGCGACGCGATAGGGCGACTTTAAGCCTGCCAGCAATTCGGAAATCGACTTTTTCAAAGTCGGATGGATCAACATCGGCGCCAGTTCTGCCATCGGTGCAAGCACAAAACGGCGTTCATGCAACCGTGGATGGGGCAATTGAAGGGCTGGCGTGTCGGCAACCTGATTCTCGAAAAATAGCAGGTCAAGATCGATGACACGCGGCTGCGGGGAGGTCCGGATGGTTCGTTTGTTCGCGGGAACTCGCTTGCGTCCCATCGTGCGCTCGATAGTCAACAGTCGGCGGAGCAATGCATCTGCCAGCATCGCCGTGTCAACTTCGACCACGCCATTCAGAAAAAGCCCTTGAATATCCCCCATCGGTTCGGTTTCGTAGACTGACGACTGGCGCACGACGCGGGTCGAGGGTAAAGCGCCAATCCGGTGAATGGCGTCCCGAAAATTAGCGACTCGATCCCCCAGATTAGTGCCTATGCCAATAAATGCACGATGGGGCATCCAGCGCCGCTACAGCCGTAGTGATTTGATTCGATCCGCCGCCTCCCGCAAACGTTCGCTCGACACAGTCAATGAAAAGCGAACGTAACCCTCACCCGCCTTGCCAAAACCCGAGCCAGGTGTAATTACGACCCCGGTCTCTTTCAGAACGCGTTCGGTGAATGATACCGACGTGTAGCCTTGAGGAACCTGCGCCCATAAATAGAAAGTGGCGCGCGGCGTATCGCATGCGAGTCCCAGAGCGCGTAGCGCACTGACCATGAGGTCGCGCCGCTCAAGGTAAATCGCGCAATATTGACGCAGCGTGTCTTCGGGGCCTTCGAGCGCAGTGATCGCCGCCTCCTGCACCGCCTGAAAGACACCTGAATCGATATTGGTCTTGACCGTGCCGAGAGCACTGATCAAGCTGGCGTTGCCGACCGTGAAGCCGACTCGCCATCCGGTCATCGAGTAGGTCTTAGAGAGCGAATGAAACTCGATAGCGCATTCACGAGCGCCGTCAAATTCGAGCACACTCGGCGCCCTATAGCCGTCATAGGCGATTTCGGAATAGGCAATGTCATGCGCCAGGATAATGTTATTGCGCAAGCAATACTCTATCGCTGACTTGAAAAAATCAGGCTCCGTGGTGGCCGCGGTTGGATTATTCGGATAGTTAAGCCACATCAGCTTGGCGCGCCGCGCGACTTCGTCGGGGATCGCAGCGAAATCCGGCAGAAACGCGTTCTCCTTGCGCAGCGGCATGTAATACGGCTCGCCGCCGTTAAAGACGCATCCGGAGTAATAGACCGGGTAACCGGGATCCGGCATCAGCACGATATCGCCGGGATCGACCACTGCGACCGGAAAGTTCGCAATACCTTCTTTTGATCCGATAAGCGCACAGGCCTCGCGAACGGGGTCCAGCTTGACGTTGAAACGCCGTTGGTACCATCCAGCAGCCGCTTCGCGAAAGCGGTCGAGGCCCTGGTAATCGGGGTAACGATGGTTCGGTGGAAGTTCCGCCGCGCGCTTGAGCGCCTCTATAATATGAGCTGGGGTCGGCAGGTCGGGGTCGCCAATCCCGAGGCTTATAACGTCCACACCCTGCTGCTGGACTTCTTTCTTTAGACGGTCCAGTTCGGCAAAGAGGTAGGGTGGAAGCGAACGGAGCCGGGAAGCAACCTTGATCTGCACCTGATTCGGCAATCTCCAAGCATTACTTGAGACTTTACTAGCATATTCGCCACGCCGCCGAAACCAGCCTCACGGACCAAGATGCGGCACTGGATTGCCGCTCATCGATAATTAGCCGTAGAGACGTTTCACCTCGGCGCTCAGTTCGGGTCGAAAATCAGGATGAGCGATCGCAATTAACTCACCCGCCCGCTCCCGAGCCGATCTGCCCATCAGCTTTGCGATCCCGTATTCCGTCACGACGTAATGCACGAACGTTCGTGGCAGCGTCATGATTGTGCCTGGAGCGAGCATTGGTGTTATCCGTGACATCCGTTGGCCCTTAACCATCGCGCTGGAAGGCAGGACGATAATCGACTTGCCCCCAGCCATTGTCGCGCCGATCCCAAACGCGGTTTGACCACCCGTCCCGGTGTACATCTGATGCCTGATCGACTCGCTGCCGACTTGTCCGGTGAAATCCACCGCGAGGGCGTTGTTGACGGAAATCAGCCCCTCTTCGCGCGCTATTAGCCGGATATCGTCGGTGAAATTGAAATCATAGAGCTGAAACACTGGATTATTTTCGGCGTAATCCAGTTCCTCGCGCGGAGTTGCGTAGGCAAAGCCACTGCCGACCACCAAGCCCGGAAACAGCTTCTTGTATTTCCCGGTAATCACCCCTTCGCGCACCAGACGCGTGGTGTCCCATGGGATAATTTCAGTTTGCATCCCAAGGTCATGATGGTTGCGCAGGTGGGGCATCAAAGCGCCCGAAGTGGAACCGACGCCGATCTGGATCGTGGCACGGTCTGGAATCAGTTCGCGCGCAACCTGCTCGCAAATCGTGGAAACCACCCGGCGCTCCTCATCGCCAACCGGCGGTGCCGATAACGCGGGAATCACATCGTCGGCGGTGCGCTCAACAAACCAATCGATCTCGGAAATATGCAGCGAGTTGTCGCCGCAGATGCGCGGGCATTGCGCATCAATTTCGGCGATCACCAGCGAGGCGTTGCGGGCAAGCGTCTTCGACATGATCTGGACTTCGCCCAGATTGACGTTGCCTTCTGCGTCCGGCGGCGATACGCGCATCAGGTAGACGTTGAAATTGTCGAGGCCGGGCGGCAGCACGCCTTCGCGATAATAAGAAAGCGGAACGAATTCAGCGCGACCGCCATTGAAAACCGCGCGGTCTATCGGCGACAGATAGAATGATTCGAGCCGGTAGCGCTCACCGAGCCCCGGTAAGTCCCAGTTGAACAGAGCGGCGCTATGGTTGAGCACAACATTCTCGAGTTCCATCAAGCGGCCGGCCAACGCAGCGCATAGCACGAAGGGCGTGGCCTGCGAGATCGAGAGTGTGATTCGATCGCCTGATTTTATATGGCTGACAGCTTGGTCTGGTGTGATCAGTTTGGAACCGAGTTGCCTGTGCCAATCATGCTCTTGAGGATGAATAACGGTTGCGGCAGTTGCCATTTTACGAACCATCGGCGCGAGCGGCGCGTCAGGCGAACCTAGCACAGATGCGCTCGCTTACGGCAACGTCGCTCGGATGATTGTTGGAAGGAAGACGACAGCGCAAGGATCAAATTGGTAGCGCACTGACCGCGCTCCATTACCATTCAACACTCGAGGTTGATTTGACACCGACGCTTGTCGCTTTCGGCGATGCTTGACTGTAAGGGCACAAACAGAAATGCTTTTCAGTCCGCGCGGAGAGGTTCGGGAGTCTGGTTTAACCGGCGTGACTCGAAATCACGTCGCCTTTCCGATTTTCCGCAGTCAAATCAAGCGGTTGGACATTATCCGACTCCTAAAGTATGCCATATGTATGCTTTTTAAGCAACTTCGGCCGGAATTTCCGCATTAAAGCTTGCTTGGGCCGTTG
>DATKPK010000227.1:0-9135 GCA_035524095.1 Binataceae bacterium (SeqCode)
AAGGCCAGGGCCACGCCCTTGATTTGGCTGGCATGCGGCCATTACGTTTCATCAGATCACCGGCATACTCGTGCAGGACCTCGGCATCGTGGCTGGTCATGGATGGACTCCCTCCCCCTCTGCCTGATTCAATATAACATAATGTCCTTTATGTTATATTGGTGAAGCGAGAAGGGGGGTCGGTGCAACGGCGCTCAAGGCCCTCTGATACTCGACGCGCGTGGCGCGCTGGATTTGCTGGAACCAAGCTAATTTCCCATAAATTCACTTGTTCAATTTACATGTTTGCAGTTCCATCGGACTGTGTTAACAGATGCTTTTGATGGCTAGATGCTCGCAAAGAGACTGCGGGTACGGCTTTGAGACATACAGACCTTCATCAGGGGTTCTGCGGCATTCTCTTTGGGAGTGAGCGCATAAGGCTGGCCGGGCGACCGGCCCAATAGCCTCCGCATTTTCCTCGCCGGAGTATATACGGGAGACGGAAGCGGTATGGGAACTCACGATGTAGTAACACGTCGGCAAGCGCAATCATCACAACTGCTAGCCTCTGGAAATTTGACCTTAAGCGGCCGGACGCGTTGCCCGGGATTGTGGCTATGGGGAGCTCTGGCGATCGCTGGACTCGCCTTCGGGCTGATGCCCGTGCGGGCATCAGCCGATTGCACCGTCACGCCCGGGACCATAATCACCAAGGCCAACTGGCAGCAGTACAAGGACTGCTTCTCGGATGGGGTGCAAGTCCTTTGGAATGGCAACGAATTCTGGAAGATGCCGGACGACGTTGAGATTCACGTCGGCCCGCAGCATCAATGGTCGTTGCCCAAGCCCTACGTGGAGGCCACGGAAAAGTACGGCGCTCAGACGCAATTGGTCAAGCAGTCTGACGGCACCGTTAGGTTGCAGAATTATGTAGCTGGAATACCCTTTCCAAATCCGACCGGACCGGACAAGGGCACGGAGATCATGGCGAACGTAACGTATCGCATGCAGGGTTACATGGTTGCAGTCTTCGTCAACTTAAAGAATGAAGGGGCCTTTTACACCAAGGACCGGTTTGGCAACTATTCGGCAGAAATCGTCGATGCGCTTTACCGTCAGCTCGCGTACAACTGGGAATCCGACCAAGGGGTTCCGCAGACCGACCCCGATGCTGGAGGAGCCTGGTATTCCGAATGGATAATGGTCGAGCAGCCGGAGCAGTCCCGCTACACGGCGGTGCTCACCCTGTTCTGGCAGGACAACCTTAAGGACGAAGATGACTATGCCTTCGTTCCCGCTTTGCGGCGGACGCTGCGGCTGTCATCGACGGCGCGTTGTGCACCATTGCTGGGCAGCGACATGGTTAAGGACGATCAGCGCGTCGGTTGGAACGGGGGAGTGGGCAAGTTCGAGGGGACATGGCTGCGCGATCAGAAGATTTTGACACTCATGGATATGAACCCCAAGGCGGCTGGGACTTTCCCGGGTGAATACGATGGGATGCTCGGCTGGCCGAAACCGTCATGGGGAAATTGGGAGACACGCGACGCTTCCGTGGTGGATGTCAGGCGGATTCCGTCAATGGCGGGCGGATATTGCTATGGCAAACGGATTGACTACGTCGATAAGCAGTATTACGGCAATATCGCTGAGGATATTTACGACAGCAACATGAAGTTATGGAAGGTCGTTTGGACTGGCAGCACGCCGGCCCAACTCGACAATTACGGCGAACAGCCCGGGGCTTGTGGGATCGTCGAGACTTATTGGGATGTCCAGAACGACCATGTGAGTTATATCACGAGCTTCAATCCGGGCGGAGCCTGCTCGCTCTACGACAGCGCGGTGCCCGCGGAATATCACAACGTAACTAAATACTCGTCGCCAGGAGGATTAATGCAGATTATGCGGTGACGAACTAGCCGGGTAGCCTCAACCAACAAGGGCGGTGGCGCCAGGAGCGCTGCCGCCCTCTGTCAGACCGATGGCGCGATCTAGCCGTGCCACCGGAAAATTGTCTGGAATCGTTAACACGCTGGAGAAACAGTCAGCAGAGTATCCGAATCAGTCATGCCGGCAGCTCTGTTTCGTGTGGCGAAACCACGATGTGTACAACGTTGATTTAGACCGCAGCTATGCTCTTGGAAATCTGGTAGCTGAAACAGAGAGTGGCTTGCTACCGCCCATTCATCCTGGCGATATCCTGTTGCAGGATTTCACGAGACCGCACCTGATTAGCACGAGTGAACTCGCCTTGGCGATGCGCTTGCCGCCGACTCAGATTGATGCCGTCATTCATGGGACACTTGGTATCACCGCTCACGTGGCCTTTGGGCTGGGATCCTTTTTTTGGTACCACATCAGAGCTGTGGCTGAACTTGCAGCGCGACTACGATTTGCAAGTTGCCGAAACCGCCAAGCTCGCCGCGATCGACTGAGATGTCGATACGCGACCAGCTGATGACTAAGTCTTGTTACTCAGGGGACGTCTGGTCCACGTCTCAGCCGTACGTGCGCCTCCAGGGTAATTACTATAATAGACAAACCGATTCCTGGATGTGACAGGATAATCCCTGGACCCATATTCAGTTTATCGTGCAATACTCCGCGCTTTGCCGCGAAGCTCAGGCGCGCAGAGGCAGCGGAGACTCTGGTGATCTGACATGCTTCCCACGATACGCGATGCTGCTCTCGCAGCGTTTCTGCGGGCCATGGCCGATGGGCACCGTGTCAATATCAGTACGTTGGACGTGCACCTCAAGGACGCCGCCCGATGCAATTAGGCGGTCCTCTCAACTTACGTTAAACGCTGCAGCAGCTCGATTAGATTCCCATCCGGATCGCGCACTTCGGCCGCCCGCGCGTGGTTGCCAAAATTCTCCGGGGCTAATGCAATGCTCGCACCCGCCTCCGTCATTACCTTGAAAGCGGTGTCACAGTCCTTCACCAGAATCGTGACGTAGCGAAAACCGATTCCCGCGATCGTATTCACCACTTCCTCTAAATTCGCCAGCGGAGCCGCCTTCATTTGTTTGGCTAGTGGATGGCGAAACGTCGCGAAGATCGTCTCGCCGATTTTGTAACGGTTGTGGCCGATATCTGTTCCACCCGCCGCTTGGTAAAATGCGCCGAAGCGATTGACGTCGCTGACTCCGATGCGCACTTCGACTTGATTCACGTCGTCGCGGCCGGGGGGCACGAGTACAATCGAGTTGCCGTCGGGGTCGTGCAATGCCTCAGGCTGCGAGAAAAGATTCGATGCTATGATCAGGCTTTCGTAACCCCCTGGGTGGCGCCGGGGCAACGGGTCTCGAGCCTCATTCAATTTGATAAAAGATCCGTTCGCGATGTAACGATGCTGCTTGAAGCCGTCGCTAATCGGCAATTCCGACTCGAATGCCAGCTTCACCGTCCCCGCATAGAACGCCTTCATGGCTTCGATTCGGTTGGTGAAGAGGCCGATATCGATTTGCGGTCGGTTGAGCTCCATGAGCGTGCCTCCCGATCTAACGACCCACCACGCTTGTAGCCGTCTGGACCACTCCGGGTCAATCGCCGCGCGGGCCAACCGATACTACCGCATCAACAGGCTTATTGAGTCCTGCTGAAGATAGTGACAAGCGTACGGGATTTTGCTAATGTACAGGGCATGGGTAATCCAGCGGGTGTGCGGCGGGACTTCGCTGCCTTGGAGCAGCGGCGGATGGAGGCGGCGCGATTACTTAAAGAGGGACTCAGCCAGTCCGAGGTCGCGCGCGAGTTGGGCGTGCACCGCCAGTCGGTCAGCCGCTGGGCACGCGAGCTTGAGCAATCGGGGGTGCGGGGCTTGCGCAAGGCCAGGCACACCGGACGGACGGCCAAGCTCAGCCCGGCCCAGTTGCGCGATCTTGAGCGTGCGCTTAAGCGCGGTCCCGAAGCGTTCGGATTTGCCACCGGGCTGTGGACCGCGGGCCGCGTGCGCCAGCTCATCGAAGACCGGACCGGCGTGCACTACCACGAGGACCACGTCTGGCGCATCCTGCGCAAGCTGGGTTGGACCTGCCAGCGTCCTACAGGTCGGGTGCTGGAGCGCGACGAGCAGGCGATTCGGCACTGGAAGAAAGTGGAATGGCCGCGAATTAAAAAAAAGCCCGCTGCGAGCGGCGTACCATCATCTTCGTCGACGAAAGCGGACTGAGCGAACGGCCGCACCGGGTCCGGACCTGGGCGCCGCGCGGGCAGACGCCGGTGCTTTCGTGCGCAGCAGGGCCGGCTCGCCATCGCGCGGTTGCCCGCTTACGCGCCGGAAGTCAATCCAGCGGAATACATCTGGGGCTACTGGAAACATCACGAGCTGCCCAACTTCTGCCCGCGCGATTTCGGCCAGCTCAGCTCTCAAGCGCGCCGTGCGCTGCGCCGTATGCGCCTCGTGCGCTCGTCTTGGCGTCAAGCAGAATTGTCACTATGATATGCAGGACTCAATAATACGAGCCGCACCTTCTCGGAAAGCTCGAAAAATAACCGGCGGTCCCTCCTGCGCGTTGGCGCATTCCGCCGCTTCGGGTGTCATGGCAATATCGATGGCGAGGGCTGCCAACACCTCCAATTTTCAGACTTGGAAATCTGCAGGGGAAGATAGGATGCCAGTATCACAACAATGCGACGGGACCGGAACCGATGACCTCTTGGCCTCTTGGAACGACGGCCCGACGAAGAAGTCTATCGTGGACTTCGTCGCGCGTGTCACGAAAGCAGGAGGCATAGACTATGTCGCGCCTGAAGAGCGTATCGCCACCTTTGACAATGACGGCACGCTGTGGTCCGAGCAGCCCTACTATTTTCAGCTCTCCTTCGCACTCGATCGGGTGAAGGCACTGGCACCGCAGCACCCGGAGTGGCGAAGCAAAGAGCTGTTCAAGTCGATTCTGGCGCGCGACCTAAAAGGGATCTTCGCGGGCGGCGAACATGCGCTTGTCGAGATTGTCGCCGCCACGCACTCCGGCTTGACGACCGACGAATTCGAAGCAGAAGTCCACGATTGGCTAGCGACAACGCGTCATCCGAAAAGCAACAAATTATTTACCGAAATGGTGTTCCAGCCGATGCTGGAGTTGCTCGCCTATCTCCGGGCCAATGGCTTCAAGACCTTCATCGTCTCGGGCGGAGGCAATGAATTCATGCGAGCGTTCGCCGAGATTACCTACGGTGTGCCCCCTGAGCAGGTGATCGGCAGCAGCGTTAAAGTAAAGTTCGAGATGCGAAACGGCAAGCCGGTGTTGATCAAGCTTCCGGAGATCGACTTCATTAACGATAACGTCGGAAAACCCGCTGCTATCCAAAAGCATATTGGACGCCGCCCGATCGCATCGTTTGGTAATTCGGACGGGGACCTGGAGATGCTGCAATGGACGAGTGCCGGAAAGGGGGCGCGCTTCGCGTTGCTCATCCACCACACTGACGCAACGCGGGAATGGGCCTATGACAACTCGCCCATGGGGAAACTCGACAAGGCCCTCGACGAGGCTAATGCGAAGGGTTGGACGATTGTCGATATGGCGCGCGACTGGCGACAGGTCTTTCCCTTCGAATAAAAGGCGGACCGTTGGCGGTTCGGAAGGCGGCTGACCGGCGCGCCGGATAGGAATGCAAATGAGCCAATTCTGGCGAATAGAGACGCGGACTTTTTCAACATCATCGGTAACTTTCGCTGCTCAATGCCGACGCGATTCGCCGCCCGATTATTCGTGTTGTTATCACCCCCATACGCTGTCCGCGCTGGGCCGAAACAACACATCAGGAGAGAGCAGACTGCTGAAACTATCGCCCAAGGTAGTGCGCGTACTCGACAGAATCGGCCCGCGGCAATTTCACTACGGATCGCGCCTGCGGACCATGACCGGTTGGCTTGATATTGATCGCTCGCGTAACGCGGATTGCGAGCGAATCGTACGAGCGTTCTTAGTATTCGCCGCGCCGGAGCGCCCTGCCCTGCCCCGATGCTCAGCGTCGGCAACTCAACCGCCCCCGTGTGTCCAATGACCGTCAGCTGATCCATACCTCCTCTCAAATTGGGATCGTTGCTTTCAGAGACGGTCCGCATCGTAGTCGCGTTCCAGCGCTGATCGCGAGCCGTGTACACCTCGATATCGTCGACCTTGCCGGCCATCGGAGCGTCGTAGCTGTGGAGCACGACGGATAGAGTGATCAGAAGAAGCAAAGAACCTAGCGGAGGAGTTACCCCCCAAAAAGGCTACGCTAGCCATCAGGACGTGACTGGCCGGGCTTTCTCGACTGAGCAATGTGGGCCGCCTGGATGACGGCGGACAGCGGCAGGAACATTGGTTTAGGCGACGGACGCTCTTCGACCGCTCCCTCAATGACTTCGAGCTCGACGAATCCGTAACGGGAATAGTAGTTCTCCGCGCCTGGCTTCGCATCGACGACGACTCCGACACAGCCCAGCTTCTCGCGAAGTTCAATAGCGACCGAGAACACGGTACGCATGAGATGCTCCCCAACGCCCTTGCCCTGAGCGTTTCGGTCGACCGCCAATCGAGCGAGCCTGAGAACAGGGAGCGGATAGTCGGGTAGCTTCTTCCGTAGGCCAGGAGGGAGAGTTTCGATCTCTACGTGGCCAACCGTCACGGTAGAAAATCCAAGAATGGTTGCGCTTTCAACCGCTACGTACGTGGTGCCGATGTGATGGCGGAACTGATTCTGTCCAGCGTAGCGGCGGAAAAAAAGATCGAGTTGCTCATCACCGGATTGAAAGGAACTCCGGTCGTCCGTTTCCCCGAGGAGGCGAACTTCAATCGCCACCGCGCATCAGCTCCACGAGTTTACTCGTTGGCTTTTGCTTCTTGCTGACTAACTCCGCGATCTTACGGCCGCTAGCTGCACTCACAACGAGACGGGGCGGAATGATAACGCTGAGCGGAAGCTCCTCCAGTGCCTGGATGTGATGAAGGAGTGCGCTCTCGATCAGGAACTGTTTCTTGACCCCATGTGCGCGCGAATAGCGTTCGAGCAACTGCTTGGTGCCTTGGGATATTTCGGCTGAGATCTGCATGACTTTACCTATCTTTCCCTACGAAAACGTAGAACATGTCCAAGTCGAGGTCAAGCAGCTTTGAACGCAGAAGCCTGCGACGTATCCCCTTTCTTATCTTCTCCTATGAGAAACCATATCTTGAACGGACCGCTCTCCCCTTCTCTTTAGCTATCGTGCCGGTGGCATTTTTCCCATGTCAGGTTCGATCGAACATCCGGTGAAGTCGTGTTCATCGAATACGCTTTCAGCGACGGCATAAGGCGGCCCATTGAACCAGCCGTCCGCAAGCGCTTCGGCGTGGCCAATCATGCGGCGTAATTCGGGTTTGGTACTTCCCACGTCAACGGTGTCGATGCGGATGGCGATAATGGTGCGCGTGCCGATGTCGGTGCAACGCCATTGCTGATTGCTCCACCAGAACGTCCCGCCGATCGTAAATTCGTCATGCTGCATGGTCAAAATTCCGGTGTCCCGACCGACTTGCTCTCGTACCTTTCGCCTCACTGGTAGCAACATTATCCCCGCTAGCGGCGGCACACTAGAAACATGCCACACCATCGCCGCCATAAATCGCCGCGCACTCCCAGGCTCTACGACCCCCAGGTTTGAGGCGAGCTGTCCATTCTGCGAGAGGGGACGGCGATGATCACTCAGGGGCTCGGTTAAAACACGAACAATCCGGAGAGTTGGCGCCGCCATACACTTACCTCTGAAGTAATTGTCGAGTGCATCAGGATCGGCGAAGTTCACTAAATCACGGAGGACTCGAAAATGGTTTATCCCACTTTCATCACAATGCTGATCGGTACGTTATTGATGGCGGCTTTGGTCGGAATCGACTGGTTCGTATGGAACCGCAGTTATGGATCAGATTTCAGGCGGAAAACTGAGATTGTTGCGGAGCCACAGCGACCAGGACAGGGCTTCAAAAGGGCAGCGTAAGTGCTCCTCTGACGAAGTCGTGACGAGGCGCCCCCCGTATGACCGTCGCGTCCGGGGAGCAAGTATGTCCTGCGCAGCCTTATCCTTCACCTGCTCCTGCGATTACATCCATAATGGCGCGCAAGAACATACTCATAGCGAAAAGAATCCATCAGCGCTCCGGCCGAAACCTGACGCGTCAAAGCCAGCGACCGTAGCGGTTTGACCTCGAACATCTGCTTGCTGCCGCGATCAGCTGGGTCATTACTAAACCATCCCGAAAGCGAAAAAACCGTTATAGGCGCTTTCCCTGAAGGGTCGAGCATCTGTGGGCAAATAAAGCGCGCCGCCCTCCCCTGCTCTAAGCTTCTCCCATAAACTCGTCATTCTGCTGCCCCCTAACCTGGCTCGAACGCCTGGCGACAATTGGCACTTGTATACTGTCCGCTCATTAAGTAATGTTTTCATGAAAAATTGATAGGCGTTTTTCATGAAAACAATCGTTGTTCAATCGCAAAAAGGCGGTAGCGGTAAGACAATGCTGGCTGCGCATCTAGCCGTGGAAGCTGAGCGGACCGGTGATGCCGCATGGGTGATTGATACCGATCGCCAGGCTACCCTGAGCCTCTGGCACGAACGCAGACAGGCGGAGACGCCTCAGCGCCTCGACGTGCCGCTAGATCGCATGGCGCTGGGTCTTGCGAAGATTGCCGACCAAGGCGCTGCCTACTGCTTCATCGACACAGCGCCCAGCCTTTCGGATCAGAATGTCGCCCTGCTTGATCATGCCGACCTTGTACTCATCCCGGTACGGCCCTCCCCTTCCGATTTGTGGGCCGTTGCCGAGACAGTCTCGCGCGTGCTGACCGCGGGCAAACCTTTCCTCTTTGTCATCACCCAGGCCAAACCGCAGGCGACGATCACAGCGCAGGCAGTCGCGGCCCTTTCGCAACACGGTCCCGTGTCTCAGGCCTTCATTGCAGACCGCGTTATCTACGCTTCATCTATGACGAGTGGAAACACCGCTCCCGAGATTACCAACGGCCATGCCGTACTGGAGATAGCGGCATTGTGGCGTGAAATTAAATCATGTTTTCATGAAAAAATGAAATCAGCAAAGAAGGTGGTGCATGGCTAAAACGCAAGCTCTACAATCGGATGATTTGCTCGTTACTCCGCCGCAAAACCGGAGCGCCACCCGT
>DATKPK010000228.1:0-8832 GCA_035524095.1 Binataceae bacterium (SeqCode)
CGGGCTGTTCCTCCAGCGGAATGCACGGAATGCCCCTGAGTTCCTGCGCCGTGCGCAAGCCGGTGACGTGCATGTGCTTCCTGATCCAGGAATCCCGCGCCTGGGCAAATTCATAGGCAGTGCGGATGCCGTACTTCTCCAAGAATTTGTCGTACTGCCTGCCGATGCCCCAGACATCGCGCACGGGCGTCATGGCGAGAATGGCTTTCGTCATCGCCTCGGTCTGCAGTACGGTTACACCGTCCGATTTCTTGGCGGTGTTGTTGGCGAGCTTTGCGAGTGTTTTTGTCTTGCCGATGCCGACGCCGACCGGCAGGCCGGTCCAGCGTTTCACGGTGTCCTTGATTTCCCAGGCATAGGCTTCAAGGTCGAGGTGCAGGAAGCCCGTGAGGTCGCAGAAAGCCTCGTCGATAGAATAGATCTCAACATCCGACGTTAGCCGCATGAGTGTTTGCATCACCCGCTGCGACATATCCCCGTAAAGCTCGTAATTGCTGGAGCGCACGACGACGCCGTGGCGCTCGATGAGAGGCCTTACCTTGAAGAACGGCTCGCCCATGCCGATGCCGAGCTTCTTGGCCTCGTTGCTGCGGGCGATGATGCAGCCATCATTATTGGAAAGCACCACGACGGGCCGCTTCTCCAGCCGCGGCTGAAACACGCGCTCACACGATGCATAGAAATTATTGCAGTCAACGAGTGCGAACATGGCTCATATCGGTGCGATGCAGGAGGCGTCCTTGTTTCTCGGGTTGTTCACGGCCTTGCTCACCTTGTGCTCACGCATGAGGCTCGCAGGGTAAGGGTGGAAAAACTCAACGAGTTCCCTGGGATCGGAATCCGGCGAGAGCCATTGGGAGACGGCGTTGTGCCCCAGGATGACGGGCATCCTGTGATGAAACCTCCCTACCAGCTCGTTGGGAGTGGTAGTGAATATTGAGAAGGCTGGGCCTGTGAGGGTATCCTTCCAAACGCCCGCGAAAGAAAACAGGCCTTCTGCCGGATAGACGTAGTGCGGCTGCTTCTCCTTGTCGCTGATCGTTTCCCATTCATAGAAGCCGTCAGCGGGAATGACGCAGCGCCGTTCCCGAAAATCCTTTTTATCCGCGGCCTTCTCCGATTGCGTGTTGATGCGATTAAAGGACGGCTTCCCCGGAATCGTCGTCAGAATCCCGAAGGTTGCAAGCTCGACGGTGCGCTGGTGATCCGCGCCTTCACGGACGATGGGAGTCCTCTCGGTCGGCGCGATGTTGTGCGAAGGAACGTAGGCGTCGAGTTTGAGTGCCGCATCGTAGAGTTTGGCGATTACCTCACGCTGCGATTTTGAAGAGAGGCGCCCGCACATAGCACCTCAGAGATGGCGTATGGCGTGTTTGACCACGCCCCAGATTGTGAAGTCGCTGCTTTCGCTCACGGCAATCGGTTCGTATTTGTCGTTCTCCGGCATGAGCGCAACCGTTTTTCCTTTAACGCACAGACGCTTGATCGTAAATTCACCGTCGAGGACGACGAGCACGACCTTGTTGTGCATGGCCTTGATGTCGGATGCGACGAGCGAGCGGTCCACGATGGCGATGTCGCCCGGAAAAATGCCCGCTCCCGTCATGGAATCGCCCTCGACCCGCACTAGGAACGTCGCGGCCGGATGCTCGGCCAAGTAGGCGTTGAGGTCGATTTTGCCTTCAAGATAATCCTCGGCCGGAGACGGAAATCCCGCACGCGGGCGACACATATAGAGCGGCAGCGCAAGCTTTGCTGAGCGGGCAAGCGGAAGAAACGTGACGCTATCGCGGATCGGATGAATCTTGCGAAGCATGGGCGCAAACTACGCCCGGCGGGTGGATGGGTCAAGGCGCTTCAAATACCGTCTGGCGACGGCGACTCCGCAAGCTCTACGGCGCATGCCTGGGGTGCGCAAGCTTGCTCCGTCGTACTGGGAACCTACGTGGTGGACTCTGGCCTTGTTTAGGGCGGCAAAAGCAAGGCCTTGGCGATCACGTCCAAAGTTCCTTGACATTGGAATGCGTCGTGTTTTATGATGAGTCGTGTTACACGATGTATCAGATATAGGCACAATGACTGATCGGGCCATAGAGGCGGCGCCCAAGACCCGGCCATGGGGACAAGACCGGCGATTGGAATTCATCGAATTTCGCCTGCTATGGGACGGCAAAATCAATCGCGGCGAGGTCGCCGAATATTTCAACATCTCGGTTCAGCAAGCATCGCTAGATTTCGCCAAATACCTCGATTTGGCCAAACAGAACATGGAGTATGACCGCCACGAAAAGGTCTATCGCGCGACACAGCACTTTAAGCCTTTATTTCTGGCGCCCGATACCCAGACTTATTTGAACGAGATTCAGGGCCTCGCCGCCGGGACGATTTCACGCTCAGTCAGCTTCGTCGGAACCCGACCGCCATGTGATGTCGTGACGCTCCCGGTACGGCGCGTTCGCATTGAGATGCTGTTGCCAATTCTCTGGGCGATCCGCGATGGCTCGGAGATAGACGTCACGTATCAATCGATGCGGTCTCCGGATCAAACTCGTCAGTGGATTGCCCCCCATTCTCTGGCCTTTGACGGTTCCCGCTGGCACACCCGCGCATGGTGCCATGGAACTTCTCGGTTTCGGGATTTTGTCTTGACCAGATTCGAGCAAATCCATGGACGCCGTATCAGCAGCGTGAATCCACAGGACGATACCGATTGGCATACATTCGTTGTGATCGAAATTGCGCCCAATCCGAATCTCACAGCCAGTCAGCGAGATTCCGTCATCGCCGACTTCGGCATGCAGGACGGACGGCTGTCGAAGACAATCCGCCGCGCGCTCGTTTCATATTTCGTGCGCCACCTGCGGATTGAATCACCGCAGAAGTCCCAGCCAATCATGTGGGCGAACCGTGCACAGTTTGAAGATTTAAGGGAAGACCAATGAATGACGCATCACAAGCACAAATTCTAAAAGGAGAACGACATGTCTGAAGCAGAGAAATCCGATAAAAAACTGCATCCATTTTATGTGGATGCAAATCGCCATGAAAGCGCCAAGACCGCGCTCACTGGCGCTGAAATAAAGGCCATCGCCAATGTAGCCCCCAATTATCAGCTCTTCCTCGAAGAAGAAGGCGACAAACCCGACAAGGGCATCGGCGACGGGGAGGCGGTGGGCATCACCGAACGCGTGAAACACTTTTTCGCTGTCCCGCCAGCGACGTTTGGACTCTGATGATCGGCGAGCAATTCCAGCAACTGAAGGAATACCTTCAGGAATTCAAGCACCAAGACGCTGAAATCCAGCGTCGGGCCGATGGCTCGTACCTCATTACGATCAAAGGGTTCGATTTGCCAGATGGCTGGAATCCTAAGAAGGTAGACATTCTCTTCATTGCGCCGCCCGGGTATCCCGCTGCAAAGCCTGACTGCTTCTGGGTTTCGCCGGCGATACGCCTTGCTAATGGTGCGATACCGCAGGCTGCCAACGAAGGAACGCCACTGCCCTACGATATGACCCCGGGCCGTCCCTTGACGTGGTTTTCATGGCATCTGCAAACGTGGGACCCTAATCGCGACCGGCTCGAACAATTTTATCGGGTAATCCTCCAGCGGCTGGACCCACCGCGATGATGGAGGTCAGGTTTCAAGATGGAGACGCCAGCCGAATTATCGCTGAGCTTGTAGGCAGGGAGACAGAGCGCTGCGCGATCTTGTGGGCGTCCCACGTTGCCCTTCCCGAACTGGATCGTCTTGTGGTCTCCCGGATCGAGTTTCCTACCGACGATCATTATTCAGATCGGTCGCTCATAAGCGCTCAGCTCAAACCGGAATTCATCGCGCAAATTGGCAAAAAGGCCGCTCGCGAAAATCTTTCCGCTATTTTTGTGCATTCGCATCCGGGGGCAGCTCCGCCGGAATTCTCCGAAGTAGACGACGATGGTGAGGCGCATCTGGCGCGGTTCATGTCCGTGCGGGCGCCTCACTCAGTGCATGGCGCCGTGGTGGTAAGCGCCGGGGGCTGGTGTGCTCGGCGCCTGGGTGAAAAGACTCCCATGCGCGTCGTGTCGGTCGGGCCGCGATTGCAAGTACTTTTCGACATCGACGGCCCGTCAGGTTCCACGCCTTTGAAATTTGATCGGCAGGTCAGGGCGCTCGGGTCCGCCGGCCAAAAATATCTAGAGTCACTCACTGTCGCCATTGTCGGTCTGGGTGGCACAGGCTCGATTGCCGCCCAACAGTTGGCGCATCTCGGCGTGCGCAAGTTCATTCTCGTCGATCCTGATCGCATTGAGACGACCAATCTCAACCGGGTGGTCGGCGCGCATGTAAGCGATGTCAGTCGGCCTAAGACGGACGTGGCTACCGACATGATTATGGGGATCACACCGGACGCTGTTTGTAAGCGCGTCGTCGGCGACGTGACGCGGACGCCCATCGCTCGCGAACTGCGGGGCGTCGACTTTATCTTCGCGTGCACGGATTCCCATGGCAGCCGCGCCGTAATTCAACAGATCGCATATCAATATCTCATCCCATGCGTTGATATGGGCTCCATCATCACCGCTAGGGCAGGCCAGATCGCGGGCATACATGGCCGGGTGCAGGCACTCGCGCCGGGACTGCCGTGCTTCACATGCTGCGAACTGCTGGATTCCGAAGAGGTCCGGCGGGACATGATGAACGCCGAAGAGCGAAGCAAAGATCAGTATATTCAAGGCGCGCATGAACCCGCGCCCGCCGTCATCTCCATCAACGGGACCGTGACTTCGATGGCGATGACAATGTTTCTGGCCATGATGGTCGGAGTGCCAAGCGCAGCCCGGCATCTTATCTACGACGCGCGTCCCCCCTCACTGCGAGCCGTCTCATTCAACAGCAATCCGAATTGCTATGTTTGCTCCCCGCGAGGCGTACTTGCGCGCGGGGATTCGCAACCCCTATTTACACGGGACGATTGACATGGCGATACGAGAATTCTCGCCGGAGGGCACGCCGCGGGCGAAAATCGCTTTCGTCGGGGAAGTACCGTTAGATGTGGACTTACAAAGGTTCGTTGAGCGCAAAATCACGTGGGAGCCGTCCGTTGCGAATGGTCCGGTCACGCTGGATAAGCTTCGCGATCCCGACTATATCACCCGACTGGATGCAGTGATCTGGACTCAGGACTCCAAAAACCTGAAGACCTTGCCGCGAGATTTGCTCGACGTTGGGCCGCGCCTTCTCGATCATGATGTCCGGGTCTACATTCGTCTCGCAACAGATGACCAACAGACTACGATGCCCCGGCAGGTCATTATAAATTCGCTTAGGAAAGGCTTGCTCCCAACCGCGAACCTTCGGCCGGACGAGTGGAGAACCGTTCCCGAAAACCTGAGAGAGAGAGAAAATGCTTTTCTTCTGCCGTGCGTTTACATCATCGACACGGCGTGGTCTTGGGGTGACATTGCCGCTTTAGTCTGTGATAGACCAGCGGGCTCCTTACCGGAATTCGAGTTGAAGTTTGACGAAGCGGCGTTTCTCGCCCGATTTGGACCCGATGGGCACACAGAGCGAGTTATGTTGCTCAAACGGGCGTTCTGGAACTGCTCGGAGCTTCAACTCATATCAATCGACGGCGGCCTCTCGGGCGCACCAGTCTTTAAGGTTTACGCCTCGCTGGGCGCTGGATTGGTGCAACAGGGTGCGACGGGCGCGTACCCGCATCTCTATTTCGCGAAGATCGGACCGCGCAAGAAAATTGTGGACGAGTACGACGAGTACTGCGGCCATATATTTGAATACGTTCCTTTCTACCTCGGACCGAGGTTGCGCCGCGATCGCTGCAACCTCGGATCAACTCAAGGAATTCTTGTGGGCGACTTTGTCGAGGGCGCAGAGCCGCTGATCTCCTGCGCGCGAGGCGGCAGATGTGGGCATGCTATCGCTAATTTGTTTGATAAAACGCTCGGAGGCTGGAGAAAACAGCAGCGGGTTGACAAGGCATCTTCGCTTGCGTCCTATTTTGACAAGAAATGGCGCATAGAGGGACAAAGCCAGTTGATCGCTTTGCCCGCCGAGCGGATACCGCTCGTTCAAAAACTCCGCGCCGATATCGCTATTGATCCCTTGAAAGTGATATTTGACCAGCTTGGGCAAAGTGAACCTTTAGTTGCCCCGGCGCACGGTGACATGCACGCGACTAATGTGCTTGTCCGGCACGGCGACGCGATCCTTATAGATTTCGAGAAGCTGGAGCCGCACTTTCCGCTCACATACGATCCCGCGTCACTCGAAAGTGGGCTTTTGGTCGAAGGATTCATCGAAGACCTCAAGAAGAAAAGGCTTACTCCCAAGCAGCTCATGCGCCTGATTGGTCCGCTCTACGAGCAAGATGCGCTGAGGATGGGCCAAACTTGCTTTTGTAGACCCGGCGATCCCGCTGAGTGGTTTTTTAACGCAGTAAACCAAATTCGTGCGTTGAGCTGGTCGGCCGAGCGAGTGCCGGGGCAATACGCACTGACGCTCGCGCTATGCCTTATCCGCAAGGGCTGCAACTCACATTCGGAACTTAGCAAAAGAGAACCGAACGTATTGCGCGCGATCGCATTCTTCTTCGGTCAAAAAATCCTGCGAGCGATGGCCCCCACTACAGCGTCGCCATCGCGCGGGGGCAAGCATCGATCCCGGAGAGGTGGTCAATAATGGTCATTAATTTCAGCATCAAAGCCAGAGTACCGTCACGCGCCGGTGCCAGCGCGTACCTCAAGCAACCCGGAGATGCTGTCATTGTGGATCGCAATGGTCCACGTTGGCTAATCATGTCATGCCCCTGTGGGTGCGGAGGCGAGTTGCCGGTAAACCTCGACCGGCGGGCTGGTCCAGCATGGCGTCTGTACGAATCCCCGAAAGGTGTAAGCGTCTATCCGTCAGTCTGGCGGGATACCGACTGCCAAAGCCACTTCATAATACTGCGCAATAAAATCCTTTTGTTTGGACCGCGAGGGGACGATTGGTGGCTTGACGAAGAAGAGATGAGCGAGACGGAGCTGCTCGACCGTGTGCTGGAGACGCTCTCTGCTCGTGAACAATCAATCGAAGAAGTAGCTGATCAAATTCCCGGCAGCGTGCCTTGGGATGTTATGCGTTGTTGCCGAAAGCTTTGCCGCAAGGGCAAAGCGATCGAGGGAACTGGTCAGTCAAAAGGCCGCTTTCGACGACTATGGGCGGCGAAAGAGACGTAGACGCGGTTCGCCGGTGTCTGACTGTCGTCATCAACAAGCTTGGCCACCGCTACGATGATGGAATCACTAATTGGTGCTTTTTTCGATTCCATCTGGCCCCCTCAATACGTTGCAAAGAAACTCGCCGATTTCTCCGGGTTGTAGCCGCGCCGGTCGTAGAGCTTGGTCGTGCCGGGCTCGGCATGGCCAGCTGCGCGCTGTACATCGTCGAGCGTGGCGCCGTTTTCCAGCGCCGTCGTGATGAAGGTCGCGCGCATGGAATGCGCCGAATAGCCGCGTGTGAGCCCGATGGCCGCTGCATGCTTGCGCAACACGCGGTCGATGGCGTCCGGGTCCATGTGGCGGCGAAACTCCTTAGCCTTCTGGTTATGACGTACCGGGCGGAACATCGGCCCGTCGAGATCGTCGGCGTGGCCGGCTGCATCGAGATAGACGCGGATGCGCTGCGCGACATTGGGGTGGATGGCAAGCGCATCTCTGCGGCCCCCTTTCCTGACGACGCGCAGCGAGTCGAAACCCCGGTTCTGATGCAGGTCTTCCACGCTGAGCGTCGCGATTTCCGCGCGGCGTAGTCCCACCTGCAGGCCCACCGAGAGAATCGCCCGGTCGCGTAGCCCTTCAATGGTGTCCTCGGCGGGCGTGTTGAGGATTTTGGCCGCATCCGCTTTGGAAAATGCCAGCGTCGATCCTTCTCGCCTGTTGATGGCGGGCCGCTCCACGTCCGCTACGGGATTGTTTTCTACGTGGTGATGCTGTTTGAGGTGCTTGAATAGGCTCGACAGCGCCGCGAGCCTACGGCGGATGGTGGACGGTTCCGCTTCGTCGATTTCGCGCATGATGCGCTCCCAGGCAATCACGGCACGGTGGTCCACCTGGCGCAGCTCGTCCCAGGACGTGATATGCAGCGTCCGCATGAAGTGCTGCACGTCGAGCTTGTAGGCCCGGCGCGTGCGGGCGCTTTTCTGTTTGGCGAGCCAGATCTCTTCCTCGGGAATATCGGCGAGCTGGGCGATGGGCGACAAAGCGCCGGGAGAATCGATGAGAACTTGTAATTCGGTGCTGCTTTCCGTCATTCGCGACGCCTCTCTGCTTGCATTACTGCCCCTCCAGAAGCGCGTCGGCAATCCTGAGCATCGCCTGAGCGCCTTGTTCGCTGCAGTATTCACCGGGCTTCGTGGGTGGATATTCCTGATCTATCGTCAGCAGGCGTTGACGGATGGCCTCGATTTCGGGATCGCGTTGAGGCACGGAGATGAAGTCATCCCAATCCCACTTGCCAGAGGTGCCCGCGACAAACGCTCTCAGCGGCGCCGCGAGTTCCTTCTTGTTCATTGGTCCATTCTCTTTCGGACGAGTCCCCATGTGACAAGTTTCCGGTCAAAATAGTTAACGTCCGTAAATTTTCGTGGGGTCTGGCTGATCTTTATCCACCACGTGATAAACCGGATTATCACGTGCAAGGGATCGTGCCAAGGGCCGCCATCAATCGTTAACGCGATTTGTCTTCAGTGATGCGCACGTGCAACACCAACGCCCGATAAATCAAAGACGGCTATTTCGGACCGCTATTTTACATTCTGGCAACCCCGTGGAATGTTCGCGTGCTACTTT
>DATKPK010000229.1:0-12938 GCA_035524095.1 Binataceae bacterium (SeqCode)
GTCTTCGTGCGCCTTACCGGATGTAATCTGCGCTGCGCCTGGTGTGATACTGCGTACGCGTTTTACGAAGGCGCGCAGATGGAAATCCCGGCAGTGATAGAGCGCGTGCGCAGCTACGGGTGCCAGCTTGTAGAGCTTACGGGCGGCGAGCCACTACTGCAGCAAGGGATACATGCGCTTATCAAGGCTCTACTAGTTGAAAACTACGAAGTGCTGGTAGAGACTTCGGGCGAGCGCGATATCAGTACGCTTGACCCTCATGTGATCAGGATCGTGGACCTCAAATGCCCGGATAGCGGCGAGGTGGAACGGAACCTTTGGACGAATATCGAGCATCTGAATGGGCGAGACGAAGTGAAATTTGTGATCGCGAGCCGCCGCGATTACGAATGGGCGCGCAGTGTTCTCAGTGAGTACCGGCTCGAAGGAAGAGTCAACGCGGTCCTGATGAGTCCCGCGTTTGGGCTGATCAAACCAGTCACGCTGGCGAACTGGATACTCGAGGATCGCCTCCCCGCCCGCATGCAATTACAAATGCACAAATATATCTGGGACCCGGACAAGCGCGGGGTATAGGTGCTTGGCAGTAGATTTGGTTAGATCGCGACAACCTTTGACTGAGCTACGAGAGAAATGGAAAAGCCGCTGATAAGTGACGTGTTGCCGGACTTGGTCGAGGAGATCGCATACCTTTTGAAAGAGGCAGGTGCCGACCCACTCATCGGTCAGTTGCGCGCAGCGCGGATGGAATCGATCTGCGATTGCGGTGACGACAATTGCGCCAGCTTTGCGACCGCGGCTGAAGTAAAGGTGGCGAGTGTAGTGGAATTACAGGCTATCGAAGGAAACTTGATCATCGATCTAAATGCAGCCGAACAAATCTGCTTCATCGAAGTTCTTGGGCGTCCGGATGTGCGGTATTTGATCGAGGAACACTACGAAGCGCCGAAGTAGGGCGGATGCTAGAGCTGCCGACCCAATAGCATTGGACATCATATGCCCTGGCTTGAACCGGTGACACTGCGTGGCTCGCTCATCACGCTGGAACCGCTCGCGCAGAGTAATTGCGCAGAGTTGATCGAAGCGGTCGAAGATGGTGAGCTCTACAAGCTTTGGTACACGTCAGTTCCCGCGCCTGAGAATATGGCTGAGGAGATAGACAAGCGGCTTGGCCAGCAAGCCGCTGGACTATGGCTTCCGTTCGTCGTGATCGGGAACGCGACGAACAGAGCCATAGGTATGACGAATTATCTTAATGCCGATGCCATCAACCGGCGCGTTGAGATCGGTGGAACCTGGTATCGGAAAAGTATCCAGCGCAGTGGCGCCAATTCCGAAGCCAAACTGCTCCTGATGCGCCATGCCTTCGAGGATCTGGACTGCATTGCGGTGGAATTCAGGACGCACTTTTTCAACCATCAGAGCCGCCGCGCGATAGAACGCTTGGGCGCCAAACTCGATGGGATTCTCCGCAGTCATCAACTCGCTGCCAATGGGACGTTACGCGATACCTGCGTTTACAGCATCGTCGCCAGCGAATGGCCAACGGTGAAGGCGCACCTGTCGTGGCAATTGACTCGCCCAAGAGGCGACTAGCGATCGACATATACCGAACTTTAGTTGGTGGCGCGGAGGCCGAGGGCGGTGCGGCTGAACTGGAGTGCAAAAGCGGTGACCTCGTCGGCCACTCGATCTCTTTCGCTATCCACCGTAATCACGTGATAACTCTCCTCGAGCGTTACAGCGCGCTTTTCGGCGGAGCCGAGATGGCTCATCACGAAGCCCACGTTTTTGTCGAATGGGCAGACATGGTCGCGACGGCTGTGAATCAACAGCGTCGGCTGGACGATCTCGCCAAGACGCGCGCGCATCGTTCGAGCAAGCTGATGGAGCTCAAGGGCAGCGCGCACCGGCATAAGGTTGTGGCGCGGATGGATGCTTCGGGCGGCGTGATCGTGGATATCGGAGCCGTCCCCTTTGCGCATATAGATTAGGTCAGTGAAGCGAGCGAATGGTTCGATCAAGCTCAAGGCGGCTCGCTGCCGAAAGGAAATGAAAAAGGCGGGCGCCATCAGGGCGAGCCCGGCGATTGCTTCGCGCTGATCGAGGGCAAGGCGAGTGCTAAGAAGTGCTCCCATCGAGAGACCCGCAACGATAATTGGATCACCGTAGGGCCGCAAATGTTCGAGGCCGTCGATGGTGCTCTCGTACCAGTTATCATGAGTCGTTGCGCCAAGATCTTCCGGCGTTGTGGCGTGCCCCGCCAAGCGGACTCCGAGGACGCGTGCACCGGCGGTATTCAGGCGCTCGCCGAGATAACGCATTTCATACGGCGTGCCACCGAAGCCGTGAACCAGCAGGACGCTCAAGCCTGCGCCGTCGAAGAAAAAGGGTTCAGTGGAGGGCTGTTGCGAGGGGTCGGGGTCGTCGCTTGAATTGCTCATAGATTGCTTTCGGCTTTTCGTAATTCGATGAGCGCGCTCAACTGGAGGTGGCAGCCAGTTGATTGGGATCGACCATGATCTGCGCGCGGCTCTTTAAGTCGTTAACAAAATTCATCCAGGCTTGCGCTTGGGTCTGATCGGTATAAGTCTTGGCGAAATCGGGACCGTCGGCTTCCCACTGGGCGTCCGTCGGGAAAGTCCGGCTGGTCAATTCGAAGATATACCAATTGCCGTCATTCTCGGCGGGATCCTTCAAAACGCCAGGAACTTTGGCCGTTGCGGCAGCCTGACTGATCACAGAGCCCATCGTGCCCAGACCGGGGATCGTGTCCGTTGAACGTGCAAAGGCGCCGGTTTCGTGGATATCGAGATGATTCGTCACGGCGGCCTTCGTGAAATCGTCGGGCGTGACGATTTTCGCAATTATGGATTGCGCCAACTTATGAGCCTTGGTCTCCGCCGTAACGCGAATCAGCATCATACGGACCAAGTCGTGGATATCTGCCAGTGGAGGGACATGCGACGGATCCTTAGCGATGACGTTAACGAGATAAGGCACGTCTGTGTCGGTGACAGCTGAGGTCGAGCCGGTGTCAAGCTTGAAAACCGCAGGGCCAAGCTTCGTATCGTCTTCGGCACCCTTGATTTGTTCGTTAGCCGCGAATTCAGGGGGCGATACCACGGCTAAACCGCGCTTCTTTGCGATTTCGTCCAGGCTATGGCCGGTGAGGGCGGCAGTGAGATCCTGCTGAACGTCTGCCTTGCCCATCTCGATTCCGGCTTTGCGTCTGAGTTCGGCGATTATCTTACCGCGCACTTGCTCGGGTGCGTCGGTCCCAGCCGCTTCGACATCATCGACTTTCAAGACGTGAAACCCGAACTGGGTCTCGACGATAGTCATCTGGCCGGGCTTGAGGCTGAAGGCAGCGTCCTCGAACGGCTTGACCATCTCGCCGCGAGGGAATGAGCCGAGGTCGCCACCGTTGTTCTTGGTACCCGGATCATTCGAGTATTTTTTTGCGAGAGCGGCGAAATTTGCACCCGCCTGAAGCTGCTTGAGAATGTCTTCGGCTTTGGCGCGTGCAGCATCCTTGTCCTTCTGGCTGGCCCCCGGGGCGACGGCAATCAGGATGTGACTGGCATGAACCTCGGCCGGATGGGTGAACATAGTCTTGGCGTTATCATCGTAGAAGTTCTGGATATCTTCATCTGAAGGCTCGCCAGCAGCGGCAAGCTGTGCTGGATCATAGCGGATAAAACTGATCTTGATACGGTCGGGCTCGCGGAAAATTTCCTTGTTCTGCAAGTAGAACTTGGCGACTTCCTGATCGGTTGGGTTAATCCCAGCCGTGAACTGTGTGTAGGGCACGGTTATGTAGGAGAGCGCAAGCTTGATCGAAAACTGATCATAGGCGCTTCGGGTCTCGGCGGTACTGATTTGCGTTGCATGCGTGACCATCTGGCGCATCGCATCGTTAAGCATCTGAGCGCGGGTATCTGATTCATAGTTTGCGGGTTCGAGGTCATTGCTTCGCAATATTTCCTGGTACCGGGTGACGTCGAAGCGGCCGTTGTCCTGAAATGCGCTCTGCGACTCGATAGTTTGCTCGAGGGCGTCGTCACTCACCGAGAGGCCGATTCGGTTTGCCTCATCCTCGATCAACTTTTGATCAATAAGCTGCTCGACTGCGGTTCCGCGTAGGTTCATACGGGCGAGCATCTGCTGGGCATTGTCGCCGTAAAGGTTATTGACGGTATTGCGGATATTAACGACGGCGTGGTCGACGTCGCCGGCGAGGATTTGCTGGCATCCGGGCAGCGTCATAAGAGCGAACTGGCGGCAATTAATCGTTGCGACCGCTTTGACCCGCGTGAAGTAGCTGCCAACTGAGGTGCCAAAGAAAAGAGCGAAGGGAAGCACCAATAGGATCAGGAGGAGGCGAGTCCCGAAAGAGTAAGAGTGTTTGCGAATGCCTTCGAGCATCTGAACATCTTAGTTTAGGGGCTTTTGCTTGTGCAATTAGCCGAAGCCAAGGGGGTACTAGCTTAAGGCCAGCACCAGCCAAGGGGCTCCGTGCGGAGAAGTTCGAAGCAGGGCGGGTGCGAATGGCAGTTTTACGATTCGGTCGAGCTGCCGCGTGCAACTATCCGCGATACTCGCCGCGATTAGCGCAGAAATTGCTTGCGTCCACGGAGGAATACCGTTAGTTTTCTGGTAGGCGTTAAATCTCAAGCTTTTCCTGAATTATATTTTGCGTTGCGGTGGGCTGGAGTCCTTGGGTAAAGCGGTGGCTGGGGTGTGAAGTTAAAGGCCCGGGTGCGGGCAGGACAAGGGGCATAGGGCGGTGGTCTTCAATTCACTTTTTCGCTGGTTCTCGAACGATCTCGCAATCGATTTAGGCACGGCCAACACATTGATCTACGTCAAGGGTGACGGGATCGTATGCAACGAGCCGTCGGTGGTCGCGGTCCAGAAGGATTCGCGCGGAGGCCGCCGCGTATTGGCGATCGGCGCGGAGGCTAAGCGGATGCTGGGCCGCACGCCTGGCTCCATCGTGGCGATACGGCCATTGAAGGATGGCGTGATCGCTGATTTCGAGATCACAGAAAGCATGCTGCGGCATTTCATCCAGAAGACGCACAACCGCAAAATCCTGGTGCGTCCGCGGATCGTTATCTGTGTACCCTTCGGCATCACTGCGGTGGAAAAGCGGGCGGTGCGCGAATCGGCTGAATCAGCCGGAGCGCACGAAGTCTACCTGATTGAGGAGCCGATGGCGGCTGCGATAGGGGCTGGACTGCCAATCACCGAGCCCGCTGGCAACATGATCGTGGATATTGGTGGCGGCACCACTGAGGTCGCAGTTATCTCGCTGGCCGGTGTCGTCTTCTCACGGTCGGTGCGCGTCGCTGGCGACAAAATGGATGAAGCGATCATCCAGCATATCAAGCGAAAGTATAACCTCCTTATCGGTGAGCGCACCGCAGAGTTGATCAAGATTACCATTGGTTCGGCCTATCCCGGCAATGAAATCCAGACGATGGAAATCAAGGGACGCGACCTCGTTGCTGGTGTGCCCAAGATAATCGAAATCACAGACGAAGAGATTCGCGAAGCGCTGATGGAACCGGTGCATCAGGTCGTCGAATCGGTGCGAATCGCGCTCGAGCGGACGCCCCCGGAACTTGCCTCCGACATCGTCGAAAAAGGGATCGTGCTGGCGGGTGGCGGAGCGTTGTTGAGGAATCTGGATGTACTGCTGCGTGAAGAGACGGGCCTCCCGGTTACGCTCGCCGAGGATCCACTGACGGCCGTCGTTATGGGCGCGGGCAAGGTACTGGATGAATTGACGCTGCTGCGCGACGTGACCGTCGAGTGATCGGCGTTCGTCTATTCGCATAGCCGTATCGCAAGTCTAATCGACTTCCTACCTTAGGACGTGAAAGGTGAGAGGCTCCTTCCTGTGGCGCAACCGCGTTGTGCTAACCGGCGGGCTGATGCTCCTGCTGGCGTTGCACCTGATTTCGAGCGGTGTGTCGCCGGACGGAAGGACAGGACGCCCAGCCTTGGTATTGATGGAGGTCTTGCGGCCGTTTCAAGCGTCTGAATCAGCTCTCGCCGCCAATTTTCGAGGCTTTTTTTCAGATTACATCGATCTGGTCGGGGTGCGTGAGGAAAACGATCGTCTGAAGCGTACCTTGGCGCAACTTCAATCTGAGCGCACCCATCTAGTCGAGCTCGAGGTCGAAAACCACCATCTGACTGATTTGCTCGATCTGCGTGACGCGCTTGCGATGCCGGGGGTCGCGGCGCGAGTCATCGGGGGCGACGCGACTGGGCTGACGCGCACACTAATACTGTCGCAGGGCAGCTCGATGGGGCTCCGTCCGGAAATGGCCGTGATCAGTACCGACGGTGTCGTGGGCAAGTTGATCACGGTCAGTCCGAATGCGTCGCGGGTCCTATTGATCAACGACCATAATTCGGGACTGGACGCAATTGATCAGCGCAGCCGAGCGCGCGGCATTGTCGCTGGCGCGATGGACGACGGACTCATCATGAAGTATGTCGACCGCACTGGTGACGTAAAGCCTGGTGACGCGGTAATAACTTCGGGGATGGACGGGATCTTTCCGGGTGGGTTGCTGGTTGGACAGGTAGTACAGGTATCCCAGGAAGGGCCAGGGCTGTTTTTGAATATTGCGATCAAGCCGGCGGTCGATTTCAGTAAGCTTGAAGAGCTACTGGTGCTGACGGAAAGGCCGCCCCAACCGGCCGAGACTACCACCGCTGCGAATCCGAAGGCTGCGCCCTAAGTGGGTCTGGTCGCTTTGTTTTCAGCGGCTACGCTGATCGCGCTCGCGATTCAAACGACGATACCTCACTGGCTGCCGACCGGGATGTTCGTGCCGGATCTCGTAATGATTCTAGCGGTCGATTTGGGCATGAAACACCACGGCGCGCTGCCTGCGCTGATGGCGTTTGGAATTGGCTACGCGACAGACGCCTTCGCAGGCACTCATCCGGGATTCAATGCGTTCGTGCTGACGCTGGTGTTTCTTCTAGCTTATGCGCTATCGCGCTACCTGATTTCGACCAGCGTCGCGATTGGGATAGTCGTGGTATTCATTGGCGTGTTGATCCAAGGCCTTTTTGATTACGTAGTGAGTCTCGGATGGCAGACTGGACTGCGACCGGGCACTTTGGTAGCGCCCGTATTGATTCAGGCTGTAATCACTGCGTTTTTGACACCTTGGGTGCTGGCTATCATGAGTTGGGCGAAGCGAAGTTTGGGATTGCGGCAGATAAGCGTACGCGAATAAGATATAGCTATCTGGGGGCCACACGTTGGCTAAGTTTGCGAGCCGGAACAAAAGCCGGCCGGTTCCAAAGTTAGGCGCGCGCGTCTCGATACTGACGGGTGTAATCACCCTCATCCTGAGTATCGCGACTGTCCGCCTTTACTACCTTCAAATCATTAAGCATCACGAGATGGCCGATCTGTCGGACCGTAACCGTATCCGCATTCAACGGATGCCGGCCTTGCGCGGCCTCGTCTTTGACCATCGCCACCGGCCCCTGGTCGATACCAAGCCTTCATTTGACGCAGTGATCGTCCCAGAGGATATGCAGCCTGGGACGGTCAATAAGCTGCAAACCTTGCTGGGTGTTGATGGGATCGAGGAGAAATTGTCCGACGCTGATGACGATGGGCGTCCGGAATACGAACCGGTGATGGTGGCTGAGCGCCTCAACTGGCAACAGGTGAGCACGCTTGAGGCGCATCAGCTTGAATTGCCCGGTGTCAGCCTGCAAGTAACTCCGCGGCGTCACTATATCTATGATTCCCTTGCAGCCCATCTGCTCGGTTACGTCGGCGAAGTTACGGTCAAGGATTTGCGCAGTCTGCCCGACTATCGGATGGGCGACGAAATCGGCAAGTTCGGGCTGGAGCGAAGTTGGGAGCAAACGCTGCGTGGTGACAGCGGCGGCCAGGAAATTGAGGTTGACGCGGTCGGACGGCGGCTCCGGATGCTTCAGGAGATGCCGGAGAAGCCGGGCGATAGCATTGTGATGTCGCTTGACCTGGACCTGCAGAAAGTGGCGGAAGACTCTATTGGAGAGCGGGCAGGGGCGCTGGTCGCGATGGACCCCAACACTGGATACATCCTGGCGATGGTGAGTCATCCGGCCTTCAATCCAAACGAGTTTGCCGACGGGATTAATTCGGCGGAATGGAAGGAACTGACGACCGACCCGAGCCATCCGCTGGAAAATCGGGTGATTCAAGGCACTTATCCGCCCGGGTCGACGTTCAAGATCGTCGATAGCATTGCCGGGCTTGAGTCGCGAACGCTGACGCCGACGACCTCTTACAATTGTCCAGGTGGAATGTGGTACGGGAATCGCGAGTATCGCTGCTGGCGCAAGCAAGGTCATGGGCAGATCGCCTTCCATCGCGCGATCGTGGAATCGTGCGACGTGTTCTTTTACAACGTCGGCATACGGCTGGGGGTGGATCGCATCGCTGCATGGGCTCACGCGCTGGGTTTCGGAAAAAAAAGTGGGATCGATCTGGATAACGAAAGGACTGGCACGATTCCGTCATCGCAATGGAAAGAGCGCAGATACCATGAGCGGTGGTATCCAGCAGAGACACTCTCAGTCGCGATTGGGCAAGGCTATGTCACAGTGACGCCGTTGCAACTGGCGCAACTCGCGTCTGAAGTGGCGAACGGCGGTACCCTCTACCAGCCGCAATTCGTCAAGGAAATCGATGCATTGGACGGCAGTACGGTGCGCGAATATCCACCCGTTGTAGAAAATCAGCTCCAGATCGACCCCCAAATGCTCGACGATCTTCGCAGCGCAATGTGCGACGTGGTCGGGGCCCCAGATGGCACAGCGCACGGCGCCAAGATCAATGGAATTGAGGTCTGTGGTAAGACTGGTACAGCGCAGGTGGTGAAAGAAGCGCAAGGGGCGCGGACCAAAGAGACAGCGCTTCCGGAGAAGTATCGCGATCACGGATGGTTCATGGCTTTCGCCCCGCGTGATCATCCGAAGATCGCGATCGCATGCATCATCGAGCATGCGGGACATGGTGGGAGCGCGGCCGGCCCGGTGGTCAAAGCTGTGATGGAAAAATACTTTGAGATGAATCCTATCCAGGGCGCACCGCCGATCGCTGCCCCAGAGATTCCCGCTGAAGCGGCAGGCCCAGCAAAGAGTGGGTCGGGGGAGCCAGGAGAAGCGGTGCCGTCCGATCCTTCGGATTAGGTCAACATTTGCGGGGACTCGCGACGGCGAGCGGGGCGGAAACTGAATGGCATCGTTGGACCGGAGAATTATTTACCATTTCGATTGGACGGTGTTCACGATCGCGCTCAGCCTGGCCGGCTTGGGGCTGCTGAGCGTAGTCAGCGCGACTTGGGGCGGTGAACGCCACGGCCTCGATCCGCTGATTATGCGCCAGCTCGTCTGGATCGGGGCGGGCACGGTGCTGATGATCGGTGTTGGGATTTTCGATTACAAAGCGCTCGGCACTTATGCCTATCCCTTTTATGTAGTAGCGGTTCTGATGCTGATCGTAGTGGCCGTGATGGGCCATAGCACTGGCGGATCGAAGCGCTGGATTAACCTCGGTGTGCTGAATCTCGAGCCGTCCGAGGTTGCGAAACTGGCTGTGGTTCTCGTGATGGTTCGCTATCTGCGGGAAGAACCGCCGCCAGGGGGATGGCGGCTGCAGCAGATGGTCATCCCAGCGCTTCTGCTGATGGTCCCCGTGGTTCTAGTGTTGAAGCAACCCGACCTAGGCACTGCATTGATCCTGATTCTGATCACCGCGACCTTGATTTTCGTCGGTGGCCTGAATTGGCAGATGATGGTCTTGTTGATGCTTGGGGCGGTGCTCGCGGCACCGTTGGCGTGGCATTATCTGAAGCCGTATCAGCGCGAGCGGCTGGTCAGCTTCATCAATCCGCAATCGGATCCTCTTGGGTCGGGCTACCACATAATCCAATCTGAAATTGCGATCGGATCTGGGGGTGAATGGGGCAAGGGCTTCCTGAAAGGTACCCAGGCGCGGCTTAATTTCCTGCCCGAGCAGACCACCGACTTTATCTTCGCGGTTTACGCAGAAGAGTTCGGCTTCGTCGGATCGCTGGTGCTGCTTGGACTGTATGCCGGCCTGATAGCAAGGGGGATCTGGATTGCACGGCACGCACGCGATCGCTTCGGTTCGTTGATTGCCATAGGCTTCACCGGGATCGTTTTCTGGCAGGTCGCGATCAACACTGGGATGGCGACAGGCATGCTGCCGGTTGTTGGAATCACGTTACCGCTGGTGAGTTATGGCGGGTCCTCGCTAATCGCTATGATGATCGGGATGGGCGTGCTGATCAGCGTCAATACGCGCCGTTATTTATATTGAACTGAGCCGCGCCGGCTGGCGCGCTTCGCGGAGAGCAATCGATGGCGCGCAAAGACGGCAACCCACTAGATCATGAAATCAAAGAGGTCCATCGCCGCTATATCGAAGTAATGGAAGGCGCTCGCCTTGATGGAATCAGCGACGAAACCAAGGCTCATTACTTGCGTGTTTTGCGTTCGCTGACGGAGAAGCTGGCAGTCCCGGGAAAACCGTTATCCGAAGTCGTCGGTGAAATGATGGCGGAGGCGGCACCTCTGCTCTTTCAGGCGATGCAGCGCTAAGAGAAAGAGATTTGGATGCTGGAACGCACTGGGTGGAAAATCATCCGCTGCGTTTCTTCTTCCGGACGCCGCTGCGGGGTGGGCATCGCTTCTCTGCCCACACTGCGGATGTCGCAGCAGTGGTGGCGAAGCCAGGTTCGCCACCACCGCAATACGATCAACCAAGCTAATGCTTCAATAGTTGCTGAAGTCGAAGGTCGGCGTGAAGGCGACGCCGCGCAGAACCGTGAGATTGCGCGGCGACCGCACCGTCGTGAAGCTCTCCGCCGCAGGAAGCGAAGTGGCATTCAGATCGTCAGTAATTTTCACGAGCATGTTCGGATCTGCGCCTTCGTCACCGCCACCGCTAACGGTCGAGGTTATTGCATAGATAGTTGCTGTACCGTTGTAGTCGAGTGAGCCAGTGATATTGCGCAAGCCCGCAGTAGCCGGAGCCCAAGGAAGGCCGGTCGCCGCGTTATCGCCCGTGGGATAATATTTGTCAGTGTACGGCGTGCCAAGATTCAGGCCCGCTGTGAGGGTATAGTCAAGATTCCACGTTGTGCCGTTGAAGGTCCACTTCTGCAGACCTGCGGTCGTCTGGGCCGCGGTGTTGATGTAGGTCCCTGTCGTCGTGGAATAGGTATTGTCGCCGTTACCCTCATCGGCAACATAGACTGTGTTTGCGTTCGCGAACCAAATACCAAACGGAAACCAGGTCGTGTTTTTGGCGAGCGTGGTAGGGAAGCCCGCTAGTATGCACATATTGTAAGGAACCACGCCCTCGGGCTGCAGCGCCGTGGGGTCGTAATCGATGCTCGAAGTGGGCAGCGCAGCGCCAGTCTGAGGAAGACCCACCCCAGGCGTCGCACTGGAGCTGGGGCATGCGTTGCCAGTGGTATCGATAAAATAGACGGTATTGACGCCGTTACCGCCGCTACCTTTGGAATAGTAAACGACGTTGTTAAAGATGGTTAAGCCGCGGAAATTGGTGTCTTTGCCGATCTTATCAGCTTTGTGGCCTAACTGGGTTATGTTGAAACTCCCCACCGGCGTGGGGGAACCTGGGTCTTGCGAGGACTCTGGCAGGTCGGCGGGAGTTATGAACTGAGCGCCCGCTCCTAGGATAATACCATTCGGTTGAGGATTGCTGCCATTCCCGGCATTTCCCGCAGTGTAAAAGAAATCATCTCCCCCAACATTGTTGTAGACGGCGGCGCGCCCGTTGTCGCCGCTGTAGGCGTTGGTTTCAGTAAAGCTGTAATCGCCTCTGAAATCGATCTTGCCTGCTGCCCTATAGTAAGGCCCTGGGTCCGGATTCGATGTATCTATTACACCAGGCGTGTTGGCATTAGATACGTCGATGGCGTTCACCGGTGCAACGTAGCCCATGAAGGTCAGGTATTTTTGGTCGAGTGACAGATTCAGGGCCAATTCCGATTTCGAACTGAAACTCGTCACCAATTGGTCGGTGCTTGGTGTGACCCATGGTTCCAAGCTGTTGGGAACCTCCAATGAATTGAGGAGTAATCCATTGGGAAGGATCTGATCGAGAAAAATCCGCGAAGTAATACCGAAACTACCGTCGATAGAGGCATTGTTAAATACCGTCGGATAGGTGCCGTTGTAGCCCGCGGAGACGCAATTGCTCGAACTGCAGCCTGGCGGTAATTGCTCTTCTACGGTGACATTGTTGGGATTGTTGTCATACACGCTCCGGCTGACCACGAGGCTGCCGGGAAAGAAGACAAAGTGCGGGATGCTGCCGCTGAGAGCAGATCCAGTCGAGGCGCCGATCACCAAGGCGCCGCAGGCCGTGCCAAGCAATATGGTCTTGACGTGGCTGCGGAACGATTTTTTGATCATAATCGCGGTAACTTCTCCTCCGAAGTGGGCTTCGAGAAGATCGTTACATCACAATAGTGGTCAAATTTGCGTCAATTTTCCTACAACAGTGTTAACTCTTTGTTTCAAATTGTGCCCGCTGAAGAGACGACGACGTGTCCACGACAGGTCTGCTATCCGACCGTCAACTCAATGTCAGCGAAACCGTCAAGACATTCGTTGCACCCATCAATCGATGAGGCGGGACAGATGATAGAGATCATGTCGCCGGCCGATCACAAGGGATCGGCCGGCGAGTGTACGTTCGCGTTACTCGATCAAAATCAGATCAAGGATTGCAGGTGACCGTCGCCTGGGCCGTCGCGACACCGCTGCTGCAAGTCCCCAAGTCGCACAGACCTGAAGTGCAGGTCGGGTAGTCTTGCTGAACCGGCTCGGAGACAGACAGGCTAAGT
>DATKPK010000230.1:0-17049 GCA_035524095.1 Binataceae bacterium (SeqCode)
TGGCCGACGCTATTGCTGCTCGCGCCTACCCAAAATTTCCTCGTTCAACTGGTTGGCTTGCGCGGTCATATTTTCTTTCTGCCGTTTATCGCGGTCGGGGCAATGATCGACGATCGCGAAGTCCGGAAGATAGCCTTGGGATTGGCGATTCTGAATTGCATCGTGCTGGTCTTCGCCTTGATTGAAGTTCAGTTTGGCGTCCCTTTATTTTATCCCTTCAATGCGGTTGATCAGTTAATCTATCGGAGCACCGACGTTGCGATCGGCGGGATAGGAACTTTTCGCATTCCAGCGACTTTCGCCAATTCCGCGGCCTATGGCGGCAACATGGCGGGGAGTATTCCTCTGTTAATCGGAGGAATAGTTCAGGAACGGCGTGGAGGCTGGTGGCGGCGCCTGCTCTATGTAGCCGTAGCGGCCTCCGCGATCGGCGTCTTCCTATGTGCCTCGCGAAGCCAGGCCGCAAGCATGCTTATCATCGTCTTGGCGATCACGGTGTCTGGCAGGGTACGGAATTTTCCACGATTCGGCTGGATCGCAATGATTGGCTTTGTTGCATTGGTGATTTTCTCAAGCACTCGGATGCAGCGCTTTCTGACGCTCGACAACAGCCGTTTCGTCAAAACTCGTGTCGAAGGTAGTGTCAATGAAGGTCTGATCAAGCTCGCCGCCGAATATCCGATGGGTAACGGTTTGGGCGGCGGCGGCACTAGCATGCCGTATTTTCTAGAGTCGCAGGTCAGGCATCCTGTCGAGGTTGAGAACGAATACGGACGGATTATGCTCGAGCAGGGATTGCCAGGGCTGGCACTTTGGATCTGGTTCATCATGTGGACCCTTACACGTCCGCTGCCACGTCGAAACGAAGCGTGGTACCTCGGCCGGTGGTTAGCCCGAGTCGTCCTCGGGATTGCTTTCGCATTTGCGACTACGGGCACAGGACTACTGACCTCGATTCCGGGCACCGCCATGGTGCTCTTTTATGCCGGCTGGGTAGGAGTGCCTAACGTAATTCGGGTGAAGAAAAGGACACCGGCGCGCCAAGTTCCTGCGGCGACCGCACTCCAGACGGCGTGAGTAGAAATGTTTGTGGCGGGCAAAAGGCCGGGACGTGGCTGGTCGTTGCTGACGGGATTCATTATGGCGGGGGAATGGAGCGGGCGAACGCCGCCTTCGCCAAATATCTGACCGAGATTGGAGCGTCGGTCCACTTGGTAAGCTATCGGATAGAGCCTAGCCTGGCGATTCATCCTATGGTTACGGCGCGTGAGATTCCGATGCTGGCGGGATCTGCGACGCTCGGAATCTGGCGGTTGGATCGGATTGGGCGGCGAATAGCCAGTGAGCTGAAGGCTCGCGAACCGGAGACGCGAGTGGTGGTCAATGGTACCAACTGCGACTGGCCCGACATCAATTGGATTCACTACGTCCATCACGCGTGGAACGCGCGGGTAGAGGCCGCCCCGCTCTGGTACAAGGCAAGAACCATGGCCGAGCGTCAGATCAACCTTCGGCGTGAGCGAAGGATCCTGCCTCGCGCGCGCATCTTGATAGCCAATTCAGAGCGGACGAGAAACGACTTATTGACGCATCTGCAGGTAAGCGCAGAACGCGTGCGAACGATTTATTTAGGGACGGATGACGACTGGCGCGAGATGACCGTGGCGCGACGTGATGAGGCACGGTTGCGCTTCGGGCAACCGCCGGAAGTTCCGTTGGTGATTTTTGTCGGTGCGATGGGCTACGATCTGCGGAAGGGCTTCGACACCTTATGGCGTGCGTGGCAGGAGTTATGCGCAAACCCCGATTGGGACGCGCGCCTGATCGTTGCGGGCGGGGGGCGGCGAGTTAAGTCGTGGAGGCAGAGAGTCGCGAACTCGGGCTTAAGTTGGCGTGTGCAAATTATCGGATTTGTCGAGAAGGTATCCGATCTGATAGCCGCTGCTGATCTGCTCGTGAGCCCGGTGCGTTACGAGGCGTATGGGCTTAATGTGCAGGAAGCACTTTGTTGTGGTGTGCCAGCTATTGTCAGCGCGAGTGCCGGAGTGGCGGAGCAGTATTCGAATGAGTTGCAAGAATTGCTTCTCTCCAATCCGGACGATCCACATGAGCTGGCCGCGCGGATGAGCAACTGGCGGGCGCGAATGGATACGTTCAAGAGCCTGACGGCGCCGGTCGCGGAGCGATTGCGATCGCATAACTGGCGTGACATGGCCGCGCAAATCGTAGCGCTTGCACGCTCTGATGCAGCTACTCAGATCGACAGTCGATCCGATAGCCCTCAGTAACATTGGGCAAATTTCTGCGGGAGCCCATCACGTTTGAGGTGAGATTGGAATCTAACCAACCTGCGCTCGAAGAGAGCGCACACGAGGATCTGGCATCCGCTGCGGAGCCGCATGCGCCTCGACTTCCGGCCAAGCCGCTGGTCATGATCAGGAGCCGCCGCCGATGGGGCGCTTTGAATCTGCGGGAGTTATGGAGCGATCGCGATCTCTTCTACTTCCTGATGTGGCGCGACGTGAAAGTCCGCTACAAGCAAACTGTGCTTGGCGTCGCCTGGGTTGCGTTACAACCATTGTTGACGATGGTGATCTTCACCGTAATCTTCGGCCGTCTGGCGCATGTGCCCTCGGATGGGCAGCCCTATCCGATTTTTGTTTACGCCGGACTCCTGCCATGGAATTTTTTCGCTAACGCGGTCACGACCAGCAGTAACAGTCTGGTCGGCAACGCGACATTAATCACCAAAGTATATTTTCCACGTCTGGTGATACCCGGGGCTGCAGTGGGTGCAGGACTGGTCGATCTGGCGATCGCAGCGACGATACTAATGGTGATGTGTTTTTACTACCACGTGAAACTTGGCTTTCGGCTCATGATGCTCGCCCCACTGACTATTCTTCTGACAATCTTTGCGGCAGCAGTCGGGCTATGGATGTCAGCGCTGAATGTAAAATATCGCGACATTCGCTACGTGCTACCGTTTGTCATCCAAGTTTGGCTGTATCTAACGCCCGTTATATACCCTGTTACTTTTATTCCAGCGCATTGGCGATGGGCTGTGATGCTGAATCCGATGAGCGGAATTATCGAGGCATACCGCTCGTCGATCTTCAACCAGCCGTTCGATTGGCTAGCTCTGCTGGTGGCGGCAATTATCACGCTATCATTTTTCGTCTATGCGGCTTACGATTTTCGCCGTATGGAACGGGTCTTTGCCGACATAATCTAAAACAACAATGCAACCAATTATTAAAGTTCGTGGATTGGGCAAATGTTATACCATCCGCCAAAAGGAGGAGGAGTATCAAACCCTGCGAGATAGTATAGTCCGAGCCTGCATCGCACCCCTGAAGAGATTCCGCGGCAAACGCGATGGATCGGCTGCGGAACGATCGGGCAAGACTGAGGTTTGGGCGCTGCGCGAAGTTAGTTTTGATGTAATGCCGGGGGAGGTTATGGGAGTGGTTGGCCGTAACGGCGCGGGTAAGTCCACACTGCTCAAGATTCTCTCGAGAATCACGGAACCAACTCTAGGCGAGGCGGATTTGTACGGACGCGTCGGCAGCTTGCTGGAAGTTGGTACTGGATTTCATCAGGAACTGACTGGGCGCGAGAATCTATTTCTTAGTGGCGCCATCCTTGGGATGCGGCGCGCCGAGATCAAACGTAAATTCGATGAAATCGTAGAATTTGCTGGCGTTGAGGAATATATCGACACCCCGATCAAGCGCTATTCAAGCGGGATGCATGTGCGGCTGGCGTTTGCCGTTGCCGCTCATTTGGAGACAGAGATCCTGCTGGTCGACGAGGTTCTTGCGGTGGGGGATGCGACTTTTCAAAAACGCTGCCTGGGCAAACTAGGTGATGTCGCGCGCCAAGGCCGAACGGTTTTGTTCGTCAGCCACAACATGGCAACGGTGGAAGCGTTGTGCCACTCGTGCCTGTATATCGCTGACGGACGCCTTGTAGCCCGAGGATTGCCCCGCCTGATGATCGAGCATTATATGGGAGCGGGACTCGAGGCTGGGAACGGAGTTCGCAGCCTTACTGAGCATTCGGGCAGGCGTTTCGGCGCGCAAACGGTTATGTCGTCGGTCGCACTGTATTCAGTCGCGCCAGAGCCGACCGCGATCCTGCGGACGGGCGATCCTCTTTCACTACACGTTAGGTATTCGTCGGATCGACCTTTCCGGCCGGTACTAGCCGTTGCAATAAAGTCTGTGCATGGCGTGCCAATTTTCAGTGTGAGCGACCGTGATGCCCAGCAACTCGCGTCCTGTACGCCAGCAAAGTGTGGCGTCGTGATTTGTGAGATTCCCGAAATTCCGCTGTTGCCAGGCAATTATGTGGCGGACCTTTCGCTGGGTGATGCGCGCGGCGAGCTCGACGTAATCCAGGACGCGGTCGTCTTCGAGGTGCTGCCGGCTGATCTACTGGGTACCGGCAGGCTGCCATCGCCGGGCTCGGGTCCGATTTTCTGCAAGGCGAATTGGCGACTTCAGCCAATCGATTTCGAGACTGATTTTGCCGATGACGATCGTGACAGATACGCCAGTTGAGTGCGAGGCGATTGACAGCGGCAAAAGAATCGAAGCTCCTACCAGTTTTTTACGTGCTGATTGTACTTCGGCGGGCTTTGAGGATTGCCACTCCTAACTATATTTCTATCGATTAACTCAGTGTACCGGTAAGCGCAGCGCGTCGTGACCGTTTGGCGGATGATAACAGGTGAGTATCCGCCGCAAACCGGCGGCGTGAGCGACTATTCGCGGCTCGTTGCGAATGGACTAGCGGCAGAGGGTGACACAGTGCACATCTATGCCCCTGCGATCCGAGCAAACGAGTATTTGGATGATGGGATTGAGATTCACCGCCTGCCTGGGCATTTCGAGCCGCAATCGTTAGGCAGGCTGGGGCGTGAGCTACATAGTCTAACCGGCGACGTGGCCGACGAGATCGTGCTGGTGCAATACGTGCCACACGCCTTGGGCTTCAAGGCAATGAACGTTCCTTTCTGCGCGTGGCTATATGCATTGAGTCGGTCACGGCGACGGATCATGGTGATGTTTCACGAAGCGACAGTGCCATGGCGGAGTGGCCAGCCGATCAAGCTTCAAGTATTGGCGTTGGTTACTGCGCTAATGGCAATGCTAATGGCGCGTGCGGCCAGCGTAATCTTTGTTGCCATTCCAGCGTGGAAGGAGAGGTTGGCGCGATTCGCCGGAAACACTCAAATGAAGTGGATGCCAGTGCCCAGCAACGTTCCGGTGGCCGAGGATGCGGATGCGATCGCGGCTAAGCGGCGAGAACTGAATGCGAAGACGATCATCGGCCATTTTGGGACGAATGAAAACTCGATCAGTCGGTTGCTTAATCTGGTCATTCCTCAATTGCTCGAAGCGTTGCCGGACGCGAAGCTCTTACTGATTGGCCGGGACTCCGCTGCGCTAAAAGAAATTATCTCTCAGGCTAAGCCGGCAATAGTGAATCGAATTTATGCCACCGGCGGACTTCCCGAAAAAAGTGCTTCGGTGGCCCTATCTTCGTGTGACCTGATGCTTCAGCCCTATCCAGATGGAGTGAGTACGCGACGTGGCAGCGTGATGGCGGCGCTCGCGCATCAGCGGGCGGTCGTGACGACAGCCGGCGCGTTCACTGAGCCGCTATGGTCTGAAAGCCCGGCGGTGGCGCTGGCCGGCGTTGGGGACGATCGGGCGATCTGCGCCGAGGTCAAGCGCCTGACGATGGATGAGTTTGAGCGGCGGACAATCGCTTTGTCTGGCAAGCGCCTGTATGACAAACGCTTCGCGTTACGCCACACCATTGAGGCGCTACGCGCGAGTGCACGCTGATTGCGAAAACCGAAGCACCGATGCATGACGTAGTGACGACCCAGCCGATCGTATAATGCAGATGGCGGGCATGTTCGGTAAGCGGGTGAGAGCCGCGATCCTGTGCGATTTCGCCGAAGAGAATTGGCCCAGTATGGACTTGGTGGCGCGGGTTCTTTGGGAGAAGCTGCAGGCCGAGCATTCGCGAAAGATCGATGCTGTGTTGGTTCGTCCGACCTTTCGGCGCAGATTTACTCAACCTAGCATAGTGCACTCGCTGCCAGCGATGTTCAACGCCGACCGAATACTAAATCGCTTTATCGACTATCCTCGGGCGCTCAAGCGGATCAGAAATCAGTTCGACGTATTTCATTTGACCGATCATAGCTACAGTCATTTACTGCACTACTTGCCGAACGGGCGTGCGCTGGTGACATGTCACGATCTGGATTCGTTCCGATGCATCCTTGAGCCGGCATTGGAAGCGCGTTCTTGGCCGTTTCGGATGATGACGCGAAGGATCGTCGAGGGGCTGCGGAAGGCGTCTACGGTTGCGTGCGTCAGCGAAACAACAAGAGCGCAGCTTCTACGTTACGGCCTTGCGACAGCGGAACGGGCCACGACAATCCTGAATGGCGTGGACGCTATCTTTACGCCGGCTTGCAATGCCGAGGCCGATCGCGAGGCCGAGCGGCTAATCGGGCCAGCGGCCCCAGAAGCGGTCGAAATTCTACACGTTGGCAGCACGATCCCCCGCAAGCGGATCGATGTTTTGCTGCGTGTCTTTGCGGGGATTCACGAACACTTTCGGGCTGCGAAGCTGATCCGAGTCAGCGGTCCGTTTACGGCAAGCCAGAATGCATTGCTAGGGCAACTAGAGCTGGAGAACGCAACGACGGTACTGCCGTTTGTCCCCACGGCTATACTTGCGGCGCTTTATCGCCGAGCTGCGCTGGTACTGATCACGTCGGAGGCTGAAGGTTTCGGATTGCCCATGGTGGAGGCGATGGCGTGCGGCGCAGCTGTCGTCGCGAGTGACATACCTGCTCTTCGGGAAGTCGGCAGCGACGCAGCCTGGTTCACAGAACAGGGTGATGTTGATGGGATGATCAGGCGGGCGCTCGAAGTTTTGCGAAATCGCGAGACAGACTCTGTCGAAGCGTTGCGACAGCGTGAACGCGCGATCGCCAACGCGGCACGCTTCTCATGGACCGAATGCGCGCGGCAGTACGCAGCGCTCTATCAGTGCGTCGCAGAATCATCGATTTAGAAAACTCAGAGGCTGAAGCGTTTGGGGGTGGCCAGACGCGATTGCTATCGGATATGGGAGGTCTATCCGTGAAATCGACTAATGACGGGAGCGGCTTGGGTCGGGGCCGTCAAACCGTTGCCACCAGAGCGCAGACGGGGGAGCGTGCGCGGATCTTACATTTTAATCCGGCGGCTGGCCGTGGTGGAGCAAACGGTCAACCAGCGATGCGCGTGCTGCAAGTGGGCAAGTTTTATCCGCCCTACCGGGGAGGAATTGAGAGTCATCTGCAGGCGCTGTGCCACGAGCTGAAGCGCTCTGTGCAAATTGAAGTGCTGGTCGCGAGCGAGGCGCGGCGCAGAACGGAAGGCGAAGTCGACGGTGTCAAGATTAAGCGGCTCGCGCGGCTCTTCAGTATCGGAGAGACGCCGGTGTGCTGGCGTCTGGCGAGCGAAATCCGGCGATCAAGGAACGCGGTAGTACACCTGCACGTGCCGCACCCGCCTGCTTGCCTGGCCTATCTCATGAGCGGCCATCGTGGTCCGCTGGTGATCACGTGGCACAGCGATATCGTGCGGCAGAAGGTGATGGCGCGACTTCTGGCGCCGATCCATGAAGCAGTCGTACGGCGAGCATCGGTGCTGATCGCGAGCTCGCCGAACTATGTCGAAAGCTCGCCGGTGCTATCGCGCAACCGCGATCGCTGCCGTGTTATACCTTTCGGGATCCTGCCCGACGGGTTTCGCGCGCGTGACGGCGAGACGATAACGAAGATCCGCCAGCGCTACGGCCGGCGGATCCTCCTGGCGGTCGGCCGCATGGTCTATTACAAGGGCTTCGAGTTTTTGGTTCGGGCGATGAAGGACATCCGCGGGCATCTGCTGATCGTTGGCGATGGGCCCTTGCGCAGGCAGCTCGAGCATTTGGCGGTGGAATACGGAGTGATTGAGCGTATCACGTTTCTCGGCCGCGTCTCCCAGGAAGAGATGGTTGCCTACTATCATGCGGCGGACGTGTTCGTGTTGCCGTCGATTGCACGCAGCGAGGCGTTTGGCGTAGTGCAGCTTGAGGCGATGGCTTGTGGCAAGCCGGTTGTTAACACTGCTCTTCCGACCGGGGTTCCCTATGTGTCGCTCGACGGAGTGACCGGGATCACGGTACCGCCAGCCGATGCTGGAGCATTGGCTACAGCGATCAGCCGCTTGCTCGACGATCCTTATCTGCGCGCGAAGTTAGGGACGGCAGGTCTGCGGCGTGCGCGCGAAGAATTCAATGTTGAACTAATGGGACGTCGGACGCTGGAAGTCTACCGCGAGGTTCTCGCAGCCGCGCCAATAGCCACCGCTCGCAATTCTGCTGTCCTTTAAAAGCTGCAAAGGCTGCCGCAACGTAGCTTCGAACTTGCGGTAGTCATTGTGCGCTTGCCGGTTTCTCTTGCTTCGCATCCGGTGAAAAGCCGCATCCGCGGCATTCACCCGCATCAATCATCAAACAAAGTTTTTGAGTGATCAGTGCGCCGGCTTGCGCGTGGCCGGCGGCGTTCCAATGGCCGAAACCCATCGGCGTGTTATAGAAGCCGTGCAGGAAAACATGATGCTGCTCAGCATATTGCGCGAGCGGTTGGGCGAGATTGAGCACGGCAAAGCCGTCGCGCTGGCCCAATGCTGCGATGCGGCGATCCGGATAGAAAAGATCGGGCACGTGCAGTTGCTTGATGAATTTCTCGCGTACGGCAGGGTCGGGCCAGACCTGGATCCCGGTATCCTCGGTGACCGCAAGAAACATTGCGCCGTGCTTGACCACTTCGTCGTGTGTCGCTGCGATCAAGCCTTCAGTTACCTGCCATGCGTCCTGCCATGATTTTTCGATCGGCGGACTATAAATACTGTAGTTGATGGCACGTTCCACCGGATGTTCGGGGGTTGGACCGCCATGTCCGTCGCGCACGATTTCCCAAGTATTAGTGAAAAGATCGAGCAGCCGAAGGTCGCGATAATCGAAGCGAGCCATGCACCACAATTTGAAACTCGGCGAATCCTCGAACGGACCTGTTAGCCGCAGTCGGCCTTGATCATAAATAAAGAACGGCCGGCACTGGTCACCTTCAAGCACGACGGAATTGTTGCGGATGTCGTTGCCCAGAAAGATTGCGAGCACCACAATATCCGGTTGATATGACCAAACCTTCGCGCGCAGGGAGAAGAGTTCCTGTGCGGTCCCATAGCCGTCGACACCGAAATTCAAAGCCTCGACGCGCTTCCCTTTCAGTGCTGGGCAGTTGGCCAACTCGCGCCCGATGACGGCGGTGAAGGTTTTATCTTCGGCGACCTGGATAGCCTCGACATAGGAGTCTCCGAGCACTGCCACGCGGACAACACCGGGAGGCTTTGGGCGCGCGTAGTCCGGGCCACGAAAGCCGTCGGCGTTGATACGTACGTAGGATTCGCCTTCGCGGTCATACCGTCCATGAGCGCCAGGATTCAGGCCCCATCCGCGATAAGCGTCGTAACGATAGAAATACGGAAACCAGCGATTAGCGATCCGGATACCGATATCGGCGACGCCCAAGGCGAGGCCAAAGCCAAAGCCGATCAAGGCGAGGATTCCGAGGAATTTTTTCATCAAATGGGAAAAGCTTGAATCTCCACGGCTGGGGCTAGCACAAGAAGTTCCGGGGCAGCGAAAGTCTCTTCGACCTGAGTGGCGAAGTCAATCGCAGATGATGTGCGTACTTTCGGGGTCGCGATTGTTGGCGATATCACTATCCATGTGCCTTTTGCGCAACCGCCGGCTTTTCGGTAGAGCATTACGGCGTCACGACCACTGAGGATTTTTCAGAGGTAGATGAAATGCTTTCATTTGGCTATATGCCAGACACCCATGGCGGACCTTACGAGCAGCCGGAACCAGGCCCCGAACGCAGTGCAGATTTCGCTGAGCAGCTGCTGCACGAGGCTGAAGCGGCCGAGCATAACGGGTTCGATGGTGTGTTTGTGCCCGAGCGTCACGCGCGCACCGAATGCATGTTTCCGAGTCCATTACCGCTGATGGCGGCGATCGCGGCGCGGACGAGCCGGGTCAAGGTCGGCACAGATATCCTGATGCCGCCGCTCTACAATCCTGTCCATCTGGCGCAGGCGTCAGCCTTAATTGATGTGCTCTCGCGCGGCCGATTAATCTTCGGCGTGGGGGTCGGGTACCATCCTCGCTATTTCGACCATTTTGGCGTCCCGATCAAGCAGCGCGAGGGCCGCTTTGAAGAATCACTTGAAATTATCAACAAGGCCTGGACGGCGACTGGCCCGTTTGCCCATCACGGCAAGTACTACAACTTTGACGCGATTCATCTGACGCCTAAACCATATCAACGGCCGCGTCCGCCGATCTGGATTGGTGCTTTCGGTCCAAAGTCGATTGCACGGGCGGGGCGGCTCGGCGATGTCTGGACGATGGCGCCGTTCTTTGACCCGGTCGACAAAATCAAAGCTCAAGTGGACATCTATCGGGAAGCTGCGGCCAAAGCTGGGAAGACCCCGCGGATCGCGCTATTGCGCGATGGTTGGCTGGCTTCATCAGTTGAGGAAGCAGAGCACACCTTCGGGAGATTGTGGCTGGAAGAGTGCAAATTCTATTTTCAGTGGGGGATGCTTGAGCCGACGGCGGAGTTTGCGGCCGAGAGTGATTTCACTCTAGAAAAAATTCGCGGGCGTCACTACCCGCTGATGGGAACTGCGGAGGATTGGCTGGAGGGGCTGGATTTTTGGAACCGGGCCTTAGGCGGAATCGAATGGTTTGTGTTGCGTGTAAGGATTCCCCTCGGGCCAGAGCCGGCTAAGGTTCTGGAGTGTATCCGGCGGCTGGGTAACGAGGTTTTGCCCAGGGCTCGCGAGTTGGCGTCGAGCTAGCCGACCAGCTACTCGGTACCGCCTGGAGGAGGAACGGGTTCGCTGGCGAAGTGGACCGGCGCGGCATGCTGAACGGGGGCCGGGACCTCAGATGCCGGTTGGTTTTGGGCGGATGGTATCGTCGCCGAAGCGACGCTGGCCGCGGGCATCGTCCCTTGAACGTCGCTTTGGACGGTCTCGGGTAGTGGTGGGCCTGAGTTATCGTTTGGCATCACATCGTGCTGGGGATTGACGTCGGTCGTTTCGTCGCCGTCCAAATGATGACGCTGGTGGAGCAACATCCAGCCCGCGATGATGGCGACCACTGCCAGCGCCCCAAGGATTGCCCAGAGGTTGGAAGGTGCGCGCTCAGTATCGACGGGTGAGCTCGGCAGAGCAGGTCCTGGACTGTTTTCGGCCCTTTGGACTTCGCGGACGAAACGAATCGCCACGTCCTCAGAGTCCAGTCCCAAATATTCGGAATAACGACGCAGGAAGGGCAGCAGGTAGAGCTGATCGGCTATCATCGAATAGTCGTTGCTCTCCATCATTCGCAGGTAATGAGCCGGGATTCTTGTGTCGCGCGCTGCATCTTCGCGGGTGACGACGCGTTTTTCGCGGCTCGCAAGGAGATACATCCCAAGACTCGGTTCACTACTTTCCGGATTCTTGGGAGCGCCATTGGCCGTAGGCTCTGCAGAGGTTCGTTCCGGGAAAGCCTCGCCCATCCGTCCCACCGACGCCTCTCCAGGCAGGGTGATAGAAGCGCCGATTACGGTTTTGGACGAACCTAGGGGGCGGCGTTCGAGTGGCTGATCAGCCGTCGGGTTCGACAAATCAATGATCGGAGGGACACTGGGACTCTGGTCCGGTTCTTGTCGATCCTGTTGGAGCGCTTGCTCCGATGTGTCGGCTACTGCGCTAAGCAGGTCAATCGCTCGGATCTCGCCATCAGCGCTGGCGCCATTGGAACCACCGTTTGTTCCATTTTTGTGGGCGGGCACAGCAGAAACGCTGGGTTTCGATTCAGTTACCCGAGCCGGTTGCGCCATAGGTTCGACAGCCGAAGCTGCTTCGACCGACGTCCGTGTTTGGGCGAAGACTTGGTTCAAAGCAATGCTACTATGATCAGCGAGGGGTTCATCCATTCCTACCTTCAGCTGATCCGCCGCCGCTCTAATCTGATCTGTGACGATCTTGAACTCATCGGCGCTCGGTTTTCCGTTTTTATCCACCATCCCCGCCACGACTGCTTTGATTTCGTTCACCGGAATCCTCGTTTTTATTAACGATCCGTCGGATTCTGTCCCACCGTCCAGGGCCGCATGCCAGCGACCGATTGTCCAATTGATTTTCACATATCCGTCAAAACCATAGACGGACGGCGGTTAGGAAGCGTGGTTGGCTCGGGAAGGAGGATCGCCGTTGCGTCAGTGCCGGAGCATTCAAGAGGCAGGCACCGGTTTCGCGAAGAGGCCTTTCCTCGAATAAAAGCTTCGCACATAGGTATGATGAAGGCCACTCCATGTGACTGTGGCACCTAATGCTGTCGGAGTTGCCTACGGGCCCCGTCTCGAGTCACTTCACCACCTCGTCCACCCCACGCTCCCACCATAGTGTGAGCGGGCTTCGCCCTGTTCCCCCCTCTTTCGTAAGCCGAAAAGGTGCAAGAGCCTACTCCGGCACCCCTTTCTTACTAGCTAAGACTATTGGCTGCAGTTAGGCAATCGAAATCAAGCGCAAACAATATGAAAAATCACCTTAAACAATGTCGGATTCACCAGTCTGCGTCCATAAATTCTTCTAGCGGCAAGCCGCAGCTTCGGATGGCGTGGGTACGGGACGGTTCAACAGAGCGAATTTCTTGCCCTCGCATCCGATAATAGAGCCTGCGGGCTGCAACAAGGCTTTCAGATGAGTCAGGTCATTGCGGTTGGCGATCAGAACGACGCAGGAGGGCGACGACCATAGCGATGCGAACTGTGCGTCGGTCGCGATAAAGCTCCCGAGGGCATCGGGAGTATCGCCAAATGAGGCAAGTTCGCCACGGTAGCCGACCAAAATTTCGCGGTTGCCCGTATAGAACGGCAGGGCCTGGATTTGGTGATGGTAGGAAGTCAGATCGCATCCGTTGAGATATGGCTGGATGGCACGCGCTAATTCACGGTACGAATAAAGTGGGGCGGCGTCGAGGCGTCCCCTCATCAGGGCGGCCATCATGAGAAGCACACCGGCGGCGATCACAGCGGGTGTGAGGCGTGGCTGGGACCAATTGGAGCCTAATAGTGCAAGACCGCTTCCAGCGAATAGCGCGAACGCCGCCGCTATCAGATCGAGACGTAGACCGAGCGGCAGACTTTCGCGAGCGAAGAAAGCGGCCGTGGTTACGGCAATAACGACCGCTGAGTTGAGAATGAATAAGCCGGTCAAGATGCGGCTGGTGCGATGAGCTGGAAGTCTTGAGAGGCAAGCGAGGCCATAGCCCGCGATGATCGCAAGCGGAGGAAAAGCGGGAAGGATGTATTCGCCGAGCTTGGAGCGGGGAATCGAGAAGAAGATAAAGACGATCCCAAACCATAGCATGAGGAAACGTAGGGCCGAGAGTTGCGAGTGCTTGTTGGCGATCGGGTCGGTACGGAGGAGTTCGATGGTGCCGAGCGGCGCGAAATAACACCAGGGCCACATCCCAGCGATCACGACTGGAATGAAAAAACAGGGTCCCCATCCATGCTCGGTGTTGGCTAGATAGCGATGGAAGTGTTCGTGGATGATAAAAAACTGGAGGAAGTCAGGGTTGCGATGGGCCGTTACGACGAACCAGGGCAGCGCAATCGCCAAATAGATGAGGATGCAAGCGAGCCACGGAATGCGCAATGAATCCCTGATACGGCCTTCAAGAGTCAGCCAAGCGAGGGCAACAGCACCGGCCAGGAGGAGTGCGACTGGACCTTTGGCCAGTGTGCCGAACGCGAGCATCGCGGACGCCGCGAGCATCCAGCGGCGGCCGGCGACGCTTTCGAAGGATTCAGAAGTCGCCGCCGCATAAAAAGCGGAAAGTGCGGCGGTGAAAAAGAACGCCAACGCGGGATCGGGAGTGGCAAAGCGGGCGAAAGCGAAGAACAAAGGACTAAGGGCAAGTCCTAGAGCTGCGAGGAGGCCCGCCGCGATACCGAAGAGAGCTTCGCCCAGCGCTTCGGTAATTCCGACCTGACCCGCGCTGAAAACGGCGGCTTGGCATCGGACGGCGAATTCATTAGTTCCAAAGACCCTAAGAGAGGCGGCGGTGAGCCAATAGACGAGTGGGGGCTTCTCGAAATAGCGTACCCAATCGTTGTGAGGGGTTACGTAGTCACCCGTGACGATCATCTCGCGCGCAACTTCGGCGTAGCGGCCTTCGTCGGGTTCCCATAGAGCGGGGCGGCCGAGGCCGGCAAAGTACAGGACCGCCGCGAAGATCGTGCAGAGAGCGGCGCGATGGCCGCGCGTTAAGCGCATCGCAAGCAGTGTCCAAGTGTGAGCGGGAGGGGTCAATCGCCATGATGCGCTGAGCGATACTGCCGGAGGGCAGGGTGTGCGGAGAGCGGGGGGTGGTTGCGTTGAGTGCAGCGGGATAGCATGATCGAGCCTTCATTCTGTGTACGAATAGATGATGAGCAGCCCGGGGAAAATCACGCCTATTCGCGAGCCGCTGACACGCTCGAATGAATCGGTCTCTATCGTGGTGCCGGTCTATAACGAGGCGGCGAACCTAGGGACGCTATGGTCGCGACTCGGGCCGGTCATGAATCGCCTCGGGCGCGAATGCGAAGCGATTTTCGTCGATGACGGTTCGGCAGACGACTCGCTTGAGATCCTCCGGAAGTTGTCAGGTGAGGATTCGCGCGTGCGAGTGGTGGAGTTGGCACGGAATTTCGGACAGCATTCAGCGATTCTAGCAGGTTTTCGAAGCTGCCGGGGGGAGATCGTTGTCACACTCGACGCCGATCTGCAAAATCCGCCGGAAGAGATACCGCGTCTGATCGAAGCGATTGATGCAGGCAACGACGTCGTCGGCGGATGGCGCGAGGAGCGTCAGGATCGGCCTTACCGCCGATATGCTTCGCGATTACATAACCATCTGACGTCGCTAATCGTCGGCGTGCCTATGCATGATTACGGTTGTATGTTGCGGGCATATCGGCGGCACATAATCGATACGGTGGTGGCCTGCGACGAGAAAGCCGCCTTCGTGCCGGCGCTCGCGAACACTTTCGCCAAGCGCGTCTCTGAAATTCCGGTACAACATGCGGAGCGCTCAAGCGGCGAATCGAAGTACAATTTCTTCCAACTGGCGCATCTCAGCCTGAACCTGCTGACGGGCTTTTCGAGCCTACCGATTCAGGCCTTGAGTCTGACCGGGATCGGAATCTTCCTGCTCGATTTCTGCTTTGCGCTGTTCCTGCTGGGTCATCGGATCTTTCTCGGGCCACAGCGTGAAGGCGCGTTGTGGGTGCTGTTCTCCGTTCTGTTCTTCTTTATCGGATTGATTTTTCTCGCGATCGGCCTGATTGGCGAATACGTTGGAAGGATCTATCTAGAAGTGCGGCGCCGGCCGACCTATATCGTGCGCGCGATTCACGGTGAAGCCGGCGCTGGCGAGCCACCCTTTCCCCTCAGATGAGCGTCGGATGACGGGTGAGGCCGCGATCGTCGCGGGTCCGCAAATCGGCGAGGCCTGCTGCGTAGTCTTTGCTTACCACGAGATCGGCTATGCCTGTATGAGCGAGTTGATCGCGCTCCGGGCGCCGATCGTGGCCCTGTTCACGCATCAGGATAACTCGGACGAAGAAATCTGGTGGAATTCCTGCGCTGAGCTTGCGCGAGAACATGGAATCCCGACTTTTACGCCGGAAAAGCTCGATGGGGGCTGGATCGACCGAATCGCGGCGCTGAAGCCGACGGTTATCTATTCGTTTTATTACCGCCACCTATTGCCGGAGACTGTGCTGCGATTGGCGCTGCGCGGAGGGTACAACCTTCACGGCTCGATGCTGCCAAAGTATCGCGGACGCGCGCCCGTGAATTGGATGATTGCAAATGGCGAGCGCGAAGCTGGTGCGACGCTTCACCATATGGTAGCGCGCGCGGACGCCGGTGATATTGTCGCGCAGCGGACGGTAGCGATCACAGATGACGATTCGGCGCTGACGCTCTACCGAAAAATCGTTCCGGTAGCGGCAGCGATCGTCCGCGAATACCATCCGCTGATCGTCGCGGACAAGGCTCCGCGACAGCCACAGATACTGGCGGAGGGTAGTTACTACGGGCGGCGGAGGCCGGAAGACGGCCGGATAGACTGGGCATGGCCGGCGCGGCGCATTTTCAACCTGGTGCGAGCGGTGACTCATCCATATCCAGGGGCCTTTTGCACGGCGGGCGGGCGCAAGCTTTTTATCTGGCGCGCGGAAATATGTAATGAGTCGGGCAGGCCGGGGATGCCCGGCGCGATCTTGGGTACGACACGCGGAGGCGGAGTCGAGGTCGCGGCCGGCGAGGGCAGCGTTGCGCTGATGCGCGTCCAATTCCAGGGGGAGGCGGAAGCGGAAGCGACTCAGGTATTGAAAAGGGCTGAGGGCGGTTGGGCAATGGAACGGCTGGAGTAAGCCGGAGGTCTCATGCGGGTATTGATAACGGGCGGCGCGGGCTTTCTGGGATCGCATCTGACGGATGCGTTTATCGCGCGTGGCGATGAAGTCTTTGTATTGGACACTGGCTCTATCGCGAAAGTGCGTCATCTGCTGAACGAGCCGCGGTTCCACTACATACATGACTCGATCTTCAACCTTGAGTTAATCGACGGCTTGGTGGCAAAGACGGATCTGGTTTACCACCTTGCGGCCGTGGTCGGCGTCGAGCACTACGTGGCCGATCCGTATGAGACGCTGAATGTTAACGTCAACGGTACGCAGAATATTCTCAAAGCGGCGTACAAGTATGGCAAAAAGGTGGTTTTCAGTTCGACCTCGGAAGTCTACGGGCGTAATCCCAAGGTTCCGTGGAAAGAGGATGACGACCGCGTGCTGGGTGCGACCACGATTGA
>DATKPK010000231.1:0-6455 GCA_035524095.1 Binataceae bacterium (SeqCode)
GGGCGGGCACTTATGTGCCCGCCCTTCCGTTTACGTGGCAGGAGGAGAGTCGATTCGGTAAACAGTACGTCCCGAGCTAGCATCGCCGCCCGGGAACATCAGCACAAACATCGCATCGAATGGAGTTTGCATCTTTGAAAAAACCGATACCGCTGTCTCGCGAGGATCAACATCGATATTAGGAGTGTTCTTAACAATGGCTATATCGTAATAGACAAGCAGGTACAGCGACTTCAGTGCCAGGTCTTTTCGAGCGGCAAAATAAGACTCGTTCTGGATTTTCCTTGCGATGACGTCACGCAGAGCCGCTTCAGGAGCAGCACTTCCAAACGAGGAACTTCCGCAAAGGTGCATTCGTTCTGGGCCAAGACTGACACCAGTGATCCTGTCGCAATGTTTAGCGGCAGTCGGCTTGCTTTTGAGATCGAAGCGGCCGGCTGTGAATGAGAGGAGACCGGACTCTTTGACTCTCGGTCGTGAGATTTTCTCAGCAATTAGTTCGCTGAGTTCCTTGACGATTGCTCGCCTTTCTAATCGCTCACAACGGCGGCCGAATGGAACCAGGTCAAGGTGGACAGTCCAGCCTTCGGGAATCCTCACCGACGACAACAGCTTTTCCCAAAAGGCGAAGTCACTGGTCTGCTGCCCGTCGAGCCACTCCGTCAGTTCGACGCCAATCCTGTTTCCTAAGCAGTCGACACACAGAATGTCCGGCGCCTCATTGTTGTTGTGTCTCCAATCGAAAATCTTGGCGTTGGCAAAATCTGGAGCAGCATCGAGAAAGCTGGCAAAAATCCTTCTCTCCCGTTCCCATTTTGACTGCTCGCTCATCGCGAGACGTTTAGCGCCAGTCGAAGAAGTCGGAGGCGAAGACGAAGTGGCCAACGCCGGCGGCCTTAGCCGCCTCGGCGTCGATTAGCTGATCGCCAACCATCGTCGAGCCCTGCAAATCCACGCCATGAATCGTCGCGAGCTCGGTGATCATACCGCCCCTCGGTTTGCGGCATGCGCAGCCGTCGGCGTCGTCGTGAGGGCAGATCATCCATCCGGTCACGATGCCGCCGAGTTGGCGATCCAGCTCGTTCAGCGCTGCTTCGGCCTGCGCCAGCGTGAAGCGTCCGCGTTTAACGCCCGCCTGATTCGTAACGACGAAGATAAGATGATCGCGCATCGGCGCGAGCTTCTCCTTCACGCCTGGGAGCAGCGTGATTTTGATATTGCCCTTCCCATCGACTGGTAGCTGGTGCGTCTCGTCCATCGCGGCGAGGGTACCGGCCAGATCGCAGAAGAGCGCGATATTACCTGCATCTTCGGCCATCTCAGTTACCTCGCCGCCAATCGACACGATCCCGGACGTGAGCGAAGACCTCGTCCATTATATCGGCACCGGCGCCGGCCTGTTCTTCAGTGATCACCAGGGGTGGGTTGATGCGAATACGCGGAAAGTAGCCCATCAGGAGCAGGCCGCGCTTGAGCGCCTCTTTGTAGACGACTTCCATCACACCGCGGCCGAGTTCGACCTTGGTCTTTAGGTCACGTACGAGATCGAGGCCGATCATCAAGCCTCGGCCACGCACGTCACCAACGAATTCGTATTTTTCCTTGAGCTCGAGCATTCGGCTTAGCAGCCGCGCGCCGACCGTGAGTGAGTTCTCGACCAGTTTCTCACGCTGGATCGCCTTGATCGTTTCGGCCACCGCGACCGCCGCGAGCGGATTACCACCATAGCTCGACGATGACGCGCTAGGCTTGCCAAACGGTTCCGCGTTGCCGATCGCGTCACTGAGCAATACGCCTGAGACCGGAAAGCCCGAGCCCATCCCTTTGCCGACGGTAACGATATCGGGAGCGACGCCGCTATGGTCAACGCCCCACATCTTTCCGGTGCGGGCAAATCCGGTAATCATTTCGTCAGCTATCAGCATCGCGCCGTTCTGGCGGGCAACTTCCTTGACCGCAGGGAGGAACTCATCGGGCGGAATCACGTTACCGGCGGTACCCTGAAACGGCTCGACCAGCACCGCCGCGACTGTGCCGGAACTGCTTACCTTGACTTGCTTCGCGCCGAACTCGACGCAGTACATCCCACACGACGGATAGGTCATCTTGAATGGGCAGCGATAGCAGTCGGCATAGGGGATTTGGTAACGCCCACCTGGCAGCGGACCGTAGCCCTGCTTCGATTCGTCACCGATCAACCCGAAGACGCCGCCGGTCTTGCCGTGAAAACCACCCCAGAAGCTCACAACCTCGTCCTTTTTGGTGACTGATCGGGCTAATCGAAGGGCCGCTTCGACCGCCTCGGCGCCGCCGCTGTACAGATGAGCGCGCTTCAGATTGGCTGGTGCGACCTCGCTGAGCAGGCGGAAAGCCTCGACCCGTTCAGGCGTTGCGAACGTGCCAACGTTGAGCCGATGGACCTGCTGCGCGATGGCATCGGCAAATACCGGATGGGCGTGGCCGAGGCTGGCGACGCCAACCCCAGCGAAAAAATCAACAAAAACGTTGCCGTCAGCGTCGGTAAGCGTCGCGCCTTCCCCGGACTCGAACCCGAAGCCAGCGAGTAGAGAAATTCGCTGGCGGCCGGGCGCGACGTAGCGTTGTTCGTCGTCGAAGATTGCCTTTGACTTTGGCCCAGGAATCGGAGTGATAACGCGCGGGAGTTTTGCCCTAGCTGTGCTATTCGCGGTCTCAGTAAGTTTGGTCGGTCGTGCTATCGCCATCTCCTCAGCTTCCCAACGCAGCGCATCTCTGCCGAAGCGCAGTGCTCTCCAATCAACAAGTGAGGCTAAATTCCTGTCTGGCTGACGGCATCATGTCAAGCGCGATAAGGCACAACCGCGCTATCAACTGGGGCCCTCAGGCTGATCAGCCTGGAGAAGGCGTCGCCGTTCACACCGATCCGCCAAGCCCGGGGGTGACAGAGCGGATCGGCATGACGAACTGCGCATGGACGCGAAATTAAGGCTACTTGGCGGACAAGTCGCGGCTGGCGTACTCCCGGCCGAGCAGTTGCATCGAGCGGCGTGCGATGGCGCGCGCAGCATCCTCGCGGACCCGCCGAAAGCTGGGCCAGTCGTTGAAATCGACGATGACGAATTCGTTGCCGTCAAAGACCGCGTCGCCACCCCATACGTCGAGCCCAAGGGCATCGGCCGCGATGGCTGCTGAGCGCTGTAGGGCGCTCTTTTGTTCATCGCCAAGAGTTCCGCGCTCCGGCATTGCAGCAAAGTAATGCGACCCGCTGACGCCATAGAATTTGACCACCTCGCCGGGAAACTCCTGCTGCACGTAGGCCTTAGGGATGCCGCGCCGGCCGAAGTCATCCAGGGCTACTTCAAGGCGGTCATAGCCGACCACGCGGCTGACATCGTCCGGGCCAAGGGCGTGTAGATCCCCGCGTTTGACCCATAAAGGGGCGTTGAGATCGAGCGCACGCAACGGCTTGGGATCAAGCGGCAGGGCCGTGCTGACCAGTGTCCCCTCGGGCACCGGTACACCCGCACGCATCAGGCCGGCGCCAAGCAAGTCGCGATAACAATTACGGATCGCGAGCGCAGTGTTGATCACGACCGCGCCACTCTTTTCCACCGACGCTAGACAACTCAACGCCTGATGGCTTTGGCACATCGCGAGCACCACGCCGTTATAGCGCGGAGTGGTGGCGACAAACTTCTCAGCGGACACAGCAGTCACTTCGGCGCCGTGTCGTTCCAATTCTGCCAACGCCGCGTCAATAATCGCCGCGTCATCGGCGACTTTGCCGGGTGAAAATTCAGCTTCGCGATAGACCCCTAAAACTGTCAGATTCATCATCCCCTCCGGTTCGTCCACTCGGAGCATGACCCAAACAACAACATCAAGACCGGCAGTTCAATTACCTCACAGATAAGGCTTCTGCCTCGGATTTGAGTTGGAGGTTTGTTCCGCAGTTAATCGCGGGAGGCCAATGCTTGAGCGGCGCGCAGATCGTCCCCTTCATCCACGTCGACCGCGTCAGTCAACTCGATTGCAGCAAGCTTCGTGCCCTTCTCAAGCAAAAATCCTAAATAACGTCTCAAAGCGTCTAATCCGAGGCTGCGGCCTTCCGCTGCAAATGCGAAGATACGAGTCGATAAAAGATAAACGCCCGCCGTCACAAGCCTGCCCTTTTCTCCCCCCAGCCGAGTCAAGCCGCCATCGGATGCCACTTCGGCAAACAGCGGATGCTTATCGCCGCGCCATGTGGTTACCCCGAGCACGCCGCTGTTATCCGTGGAATCCATGCAGCTAAACGCCTCCGTTACAAAACGTTGGAGTTCACTGACGGCCACAACTGCATCAACAGTAGTCATTAGAAAGCGGCCGGAAGGAATCCGTTCACCCAGGGCCAGCAGCGACTCCATCGAATTGGGCGTATCGCGGACCATTATAGCAAGCTTCGGCGTCAGCTTAAGCCCAGCCTCGCGAATCAGTTCAGCGGTTTCGGCGTTAACGATCACATTGATTGGATCGGCGCCAACCGCCGTAAGCACTCGCGTTTGACGCTCCAGCAATGTCTCCCCGCCGACGCGCACGAGCGGCTTCGGCAGACCACCCGCGGCGCCGCGCAGCCGTTCGCCTTTGCCTGCGGCGATAATTACGCCGCTTAACCTTCCATCCATTTCAGGTGTTCTAACTCCGCCAGCGCCTCGATTGTGAAATCAGCCGTGCCACCGGAGTGTGCGTCGGCATCCGGGCCTGGAATACGATGGCGCAGCCATACGGCACGCATCCCGAGAGCGCGGGCAGGGGCGCAATCCTTGCTCAGCGAGTCGCCGACCATGAGCGTGGAGGCAGGATAGGCACCCATCCCGTCGAGCGCTGCCGTGAAAATGCCTGGGTCGGGCTTGAAAATGCGCAGACGTGAGGAATCCGCGACGAAGGAAATCAACGTCAGGAGGCCAGCCTCATCAAGGATACGATCGAGGTTGCCGTAGAAGTTCGATACAATGCCGACGTGAAAGCGTTCTGTGAGACCTTCAAGGACGGTCCGGCTCGCGGCCAGTCCGGCTCGCGACTCGGCGGCAAAAGATGCGCTGATTGTGCTTTCCATAACCTCAGCGCCAATCGCGTCGATGGTGTCACGCAGGCGATCATCGGCCTCGCGCAGGCTCGCGAGCTGATAACTCACGAGATAGCGGATGGTCGCCTCCAGATTGAAGTCGCGCATCCTGTACGCAGTCCGGTAAGCAGACTGCGTAGCCGCGCTGAAGGCGCGGTCTAGTGTGACGCGATCAAGCTCGAAACTGGCGGCGCGATAGTGCGCGAGGAACCGGTCGAGCCAATGGGCCGGCCAATCCAGTGTGCCGCCGAAATCGAAAAGGATCGCCCGTTTCATGGCTCCGAGTTTATCAGTATTGCTGGAGAGGCGACCATCGACGCATCATTAGATTTAATGGAAGCCGTCTGGCTGATGCCTCCTATGGGAATTAATAAGGAGAGCCAGAGGAAAATGGGATGACCTGGGCGTGAAGTGGGTCGTTAAACTTCAACGACGCGCGAACCACGCGCCAGGGCAAAGCAAAATTAAGCGCAGGTTACATTGACTCTTCGGTCAGGATACCCTAAAACTCTACACTTATTCTGGAACCTAGTACCCAAAGCCCCGTTTCCACTGCCTTGATCGACGCGCCGCCACGCGCCGCCGAACTTATTTTCGGGCGGCCGTTGCTTGAGCGCTTGCTTATCCAATGCCGCCGTGCGGGGATCCAACGGATACTCGTCAGGGTAAAGTCTGGCGACCGCGACAAATGCCAGCCGGCGCTTGGTAGATACACTACCGATCCGGCAGTCACACTTGTCGACGCCGACGATGGTCTCAGCGCGGGTCTCGACCGAGCGGAGCCCTGCGTCGCGATCCGCGGGAATCTGGTTCTTGCTCAGTCCCAACTACGTCGTGCGATCACCGGCTACGGCTCGCTTCATGGCAACGGCAGCCGCGTCGTCAGTTCCGATCCCGAGCATGGCGGTAGTCTCGAAGTCGGAACGCTTGGAGAACTGCTTCGTGGGGATCTCCTAAATGGCCATCATCCATTGGCAGGGGGTCGGCTGCCGAGCGGTTATCTGCCCTACGCTTTGAACGGGCGGCCGGAAGATCGGACCGAGGCCGAACTGCGCCTCGCAAAGGCGGTCCGCAATGAGAGTGCGAGCACCGACGCCTTTATGGCCCGGATGGTCGATCGGCGGCTCTCATGGCGGTTGAGTTATCGGCTGGCGCGAACCCGCATCATGCCCAACCATGTGACGCTGGCCAATACGGCATTGGGCTTTGGTTGCGCTGCGATGTTCGCCTCGTCCAGCTATTGGGTAAGGCTCGCGGGTGCCCTGCTCTTTCTGGTTTCGATCACAATCGACGGCGTCGACGGTGAACTCGCGCGCTTGCGCATGGTTGAATCAAAGTTCGGCGGCCAACTCGACGTTTTCACCGACAACTT
>DATKPK010000232.1:0-8906 GCA_035524095.1 Binataceae bacterium (SeqCode)
AATTGCGGCGTCGAGGGCGCTACCGCCTTCACGGAGAATCGAGGCGCCTCGGGTTACGGCGTCAAGCAAGGCACGGCGTCGGCCAGGACGATCAGTAGGAACGGCGCGCGGGCCAGCGCCGCCGTGAGCGATCAGGACGGGAGGTACAAGGCCGCGCGGCATTTCGACAGGGTGTGGGGATCGACAGGAAAATACAACCGTGCAGATTCAATTGTTGGGACGACTGGCCCAGAGGAAGAGGCGGCGGAAGGGGAAAGTCAGGGGGCCTGCGGTGCCATAGGCTTGCGCGAGGCGGAATTCAAATTCGCTGAGAAACTCGTCGTGGCGGTCGGCAGGCAGGTTATCGAGGACGCGGCGGAGGACTGTAGCGCGCGACCACGCGACGACTGCTGCCGGACTTTCCATCGGATGCTTGAAGGTGTGGTAGTAGCAATCGATGGTGGTGTAGCCGACATCGGTAAGAATCGCGCGGTAATCCTCAGGTTCGCGGACGGTCAGGGCTTCCTCGAGGTCAACGCCTATAGCGTCTCGCCAAGGCGGTTCGGCGGCGAGAGCGCGAAGGGTCACCTGAGCGGTTTCCTGACCATTGGCGGGCATCTGGACGACGAGGCGTCCGCCGGGCTTGAGCGCGTTGAAGCAGGCGGCGAAGACCGGGCGCTGATCGCTGATCCATTGCAGGGCAGCATTAGAGAAGATGACGGTGTAGGTATTGGCAGCGTTGGGTTTGCGCAGGTCGTCGCCGATGAAGGAGACGCGATTGCGCAAATCTTCGTCGAGCGTGGCGCGGAGCTTGAGGGCGCTAGCGATCATCGCGGGCGACGAATCGATGCCGGTGGCAAGGCCGCCCGCCGAGCGGCGCGCGAGTTCTATCGTGTGTTCGCCGGTGCCGCATCCGAGGTCGGCGATGATCTCATTAGGTCCGAGGTTGAGCCGTACAAAAATCATCTCGACCGGTTCGCTCCGATAGTGACGGAAGCGATGGTAGAGGGCAGGGTCCCAGTCGGCCATTAGGAGTCTTCCAATGTCGATAAGCTAGGCATCATCGTGAGCCGATTCGACGGCCTGGGTGACTACACCAGCGGCACCATTACCTGCATCGCCGGCGGTTGAACTGCTGCCATTCGGCGCGACGCCAGCGCGACCATTTGCACGATTGACCTTCGGTGGATGGACATAAAGTTCGGCGGCGTTTGGCTTGCTGGTCGAATATGCGCGCGGCGGACGCATCGCGTATTGGACCTCGCGCAGATGATCGTCGTACTGTCGATTGACGTTGTAGACCTGGCTGAACTTAAACAGCATCTTAATGAAATTGGTCTGACCGCGCATCAGGAGCTTAGCGGCGAAGCTGGCCGCGTCCTTGAGCCCCTGGAAGCCCAAATGTTTGCGATTGAGCACGTTCTGGGTGGTAACCAGCTCTTCGTAGAAGCGCTGGAGCGGCAAGCGGGTCGGCAGAACTGCGTGCTGGATATCGAACAAGCGATAATCGAGAGTCGTGAGGCGGCGCGATTCGGTGAACCACGTCTCGGTGCCCGGATAGGGCGTCGCGACGGTCAAGTGGACGACTTCAGGAACGCTCAAAGCCCATTCACGGACGATGGCGAAACGGCGCTCATCCCAATCCGGCTCGGCAATCAGATTGATAGCGACGCATACGCCGATCTCGCGGGCGATTTCCAAGGCCTTGGTGTTGATACTGGTCGAGGAGCGTTTGCGGTGGGCTTTTAGCCCTTCCTCGTCGATCGCTTCGAGGCCCAGGAACATGTATTCGAGGCCGAGGCGGCGCCAATAGGCGAAGACTTCCTTGCTGCGGCAAAGCACGTCGGCGCGGGTTTCCAAATAGTAGTTTTTCTTGACTTTGCGCTTTTCGAGTTCGTGACCGATGGCGAAGCCGTGCTCGGGATGGATGAAGGCGACATCGTCGACAATGAAGACATTGCGCTCCTTAATTGAGGCCATGTCATCGGCGGCGGCCTCTGGAGTCGATTTGCGGTAGCTGCGCCCGTAGAAAGTCCAGGCGCTGCAGAAGGAGCAATCCCAGGGACATCCGCGAGTGAATTCGATAGAGGCGCAGGGATCGAGGACACCAATAAAATATTTATGGCGGCGGCGGCCGAGATAGCGCGCGGGAAAAAAACGGTCGAGATCGTCAAGCATCATCGGGACTGGTCCGCGTCCGTTAGCGGTCACGATGCCGGGAATCGACGAGAGCTTAGAGTCGCCGAGAGCGTCGAGCAGAAGAGGGATCACGGCTTCACCCTCGCCGCGCAGGACGCAATCGATCGCGCCGGCGCCGTGTTCGATCAGTTCGTCGGCGATAAAGGAACCGCTGTGGCCGCCGACGAAGACATAGCAATCCCGGCGCGCGGCCTTGACGGCTTTCGCAAGATTGATCACTTCGGGAACGTTAGCGAGATAGTTGAGCGAGAAGCCGACGGCGTGAGGGCGGAACTCCTCCAGTTCGCGTATGAGGTCAGGCTGCTTGAAGATTTGGAGATCGAGCAATCTGACTTGGTGTCCCGCAGCAACCGCGGCAGCGGCAACCCGCTCGACGCCGAGTGGTTCCAGGCGCAGATAGATCTCGCTGTACATCAATGGGCTTGGATGAACAAACAGAACGCGCACTAGCTATTCCCCTTTTCCATAGCTTCGAGACGCTCCGGCGGGACGATCCGCCAGCTATCGAACAGCCAGTTGAACCAGATAGCAGGACTGCGTGCGCCGCCGCCCAGGTTCAAACCAGGCTCACGCGCGTCAAGAAGGCAACCGACGCGACAGCGTCATAAATTTAGCATCCTTGGGTAACGGATGAAGCAGGGAAAATTGTGGTCTGAATAAGCCATCATGCTTGACAGGTTGCGCGGTTTCGCGGGAAGCTTGCGATTCATAAATTCCGATAGCGGGTAGTTCAGGACGGCGCGACTGACGGCATCGATCCTGATGACCGGCTTGTTCGATCGTAGGCACAGCGCTCGCGGACTCGCGTGTGCGCGGCCTCGCAAGCGAGGCCTATTTCACGGTCGATTGGGCGAACTGCCGACTCGACCGCTGCTGGAGAGGATATGCAATACACCAAGCTTGGAAATACGGGGATTACGGTTTCACGGATCTGCTTCGGCTGCATGAGCTACGGCGGAGGAAAGATGCCCGCGTGGTCGATGCAGCGCGATTGGGCGCTCGACGCTGATCAGGCACGGGAGCATTTCGCGATCGCGATCGAGAGCGGAATCAACTTTTTCGATACAGCAGATGTCTACTCGAATGGCGGCAGTGAAGAGATTACCGGGCGCTGGCTGGGCGAAATGGCCTCGCGTGACGACGTCATATTGGCGACCAAGCTGCATGGAGCGATGGGACCCGGCCCGAACAAGCGCGGACTCAGCCGCAAACATGTCATCGAAGCGTGCGAGAATTCGTTGCGGCGGCTGAAGATGGATTACATCGACCTGTATCAAATCCATCGGTGGGATTTCACGACACCAATCGAGGAGACGCTCGACGCGCTGGACTCGCTGGTGCGGGCGGGGAAGGTGCGCTATCTCGGGGCGAGCAGCATGGCGGCGTGGCAATTTTCCAAGGCGCTTTACACCGCGAAGGAGTACGGCTGGCATCGATTTGTGGCGATGCAGAATCACTACAATTTGATCTATCGCGAGGAAGAGCGCGAGATGATTCCGCTGTGTATCGACCAAGGCGTCGGGTTGATTCCGTGGAGTCCGCTGGCACGGGGCTTTTTCGCTGGGAATCGCAAGCCGGATAGCGCCGAAGCGACGACACGAGCAAAGACTGATGCATTTGCGCAGCGCTTCTACTTCCAGGAGAACGACTTCGAGATTGCCGAGGCGGCGTCGAAGGCGTCGAAACAATACGGCGTGAGCGCGACGCAGATTGCGCTCGCATGGATACTGCAGGCGCCGGGCGTTACCGCACCGATTATCGGCGTGACCAAGACGCCTCATCTGCGGGAAATTATCGACGCGGTGGAGATCAAGCTGAGCGCCGAGACGGTGGCGGAATTGGAGAAGCCTTACCAGGCCCATCCGATTTTGGGGCATGAGCAGCCGAGCCCGGCGCGGATGGTCCATCGGAGCTGAGCGGACGAAGGCAAAATCGATGGCTGGCAGGGAGCCTGCGTGATGGCCAGCCGAAGTGTCATCAAGGTTCTCCGCAACCTTTTGGGATTGCTGACGAGTCGATATTCGAACTGGCAAGGTTATTGGGTCTACGGGTTCGTTGTTAGTGACCTGGAGTTTGTCGAATGGCAGCTTCTAGTACCATTCGTAGGCTTGCCGGACACATCGATGGCGACTATCCGATCAATCGCCGCAACGAGATTCTCAGAACAGGTGTTTAAGGCTGGACTTGATCCGGCGTTCATCCGAGAAGCCACTCTCACTATCGAGCGGCTGACCGAACAAGCCGACGTTCATTTTTGGCCGAAGACTGAAATCAGCTCTGGCAAATGGCTCGCATTAGAGCCGGTAGTAACGCCAGGTTATCGCATGCGCTTTAAGGTCAGCGCGCTGACCGACTTAGGCAGACGGCAACAGTCCGAAGAGACGGTCGCGGTCGCGCCACACGATCCAATTCGCGAGCGTCGGAGTTTAAGGCTGACGAATGAACCTTATTGAGTCTTGGTAATCGTTCGCTGCCTTGATAGCTCGGCAAAGTTGGTGAGACGGATGGCGTGCGAGTCGAGGGCGGCGCGAATGGACGGGTTGGTCAGGATTGCGAAGTCGCGCTGAGTCGACAGATCGGGCGGAGTGGCGCCGACGTCAATGGCCGGGTGGAAATAAATTTCGGTCAGGCCACGCGGGAGACGTTCGATTACACCGAAAACATACGGCTCGGTGAAATGGCCGCTCTGATGGAGGCCGAAAAGCCGGTCAGTCGTGAGAATGCCGCGCTCGCTCATCATTCGCTTACTACGGCGCGATAACGCACGAAAAATCAGCGCTTCAGTCAGCTTGCGTAGTGCGTGGTCGCGGGCGAGCGACAGCGTCGTCAAGACTGGCTCGCGCGGCAGGCGCATGCACGGGATCCGGTATTCGGTACAGAGCTCGAGCAATATGCCGGCGACAGTGGGATGGACGTGAAAATTAAGGTGGCCGTCAAGGTGGCTGAGGTGGCCAATCAATTCCAGATGACGATCAATCTGGGCGCGCAGTTCCTCGCGCAAGAGCGCTCGCGTGTCAGATTTGAAGAAATAACGCATGCCAGCGGCAACGGGACTGGCCGAAAAATCGCCGTTTGGATCGACGAGGCCAAGCAGGCGGGCGGGCGGCAGAATCGAGCGACCGAGGCATACGGTAACGTGGAGACCAACGTCGAGGTTGGGATGATCACGGGCGATAGCGGCGGCCTCTGCGGAAGCAGACCCGGCGACCATCAGGCTGGCCGCCGTCAGGATGCCGTCGCGATGGGCGCGGGCAACGGCGGCATTGACCTCGCGGGAGCGGCCAAAATCGTCGGCGGTGACAATTAGGGCGTGGGTGGTGTCAGCCGTGGACGGTGTGGCCATTAGGGAAATGCGGATCGCTTGAGCATAAGGTGCCGCCATATTGGCGATCGCAGATAACGGTTTCAAGATTCGTCACATAACTATCCAAATGTCACTAGCTAACGAATATTCAGAGCAATGCGCCGAGTGCTCGCGGCCTCGCATCGGCATGGCTTCGCAAGCGAAGCCTATGAGGCTATCGCACGCATCGAGTGATCATGTAGTAATGTCACGCACGTCGTGAGGCGCGGGATGTGATAGTGATCGGGTGCGCATTCAAGGGCGAGTTGGCGGCGCTGAAGACGCATTTGTTCGATTCGTCCAATGCCGCCGCGGCTCCGCTCGACGATGATCTCAAGGGCTATCTGGGACGATGCCGCAATAACGAAATAGCGCTAGTGATGACGGGTATCGGGATGCGGCGCGCGCGTGAGGCGACGCGGCTCGCGCTCAAGCGCTGGCCCACGCCGGAATTCATCTTGAGCACGGGCGTCGCGGGTGCGTTGAGCCCGGAACTGGCGATTGGCGCGATCATCCTCGCCGACAGCGTGATGACTTGCCATTTCGAAACCGGCCTTCCGGAGCACATTCTAGAAGTCGGGCACAAGCAGCGCGATGTGATAGCCGCAGCGTTGGCAAGTGCAGGTAAAAGCGCGAGCACCGGCGCCATCTTCACCTCGAGGAAGCCGTTGACCACGGTTGCGGCCAAGAGCCGCGCAGCCGAATTATCCGGTGCGGTCGCAGTCGATATGGAAAGTGCGGCGATCGCGCTCGAAGCGGCGACACGAGGAGTGCCGTACGTTTGTCTGCGCTCAATTTTGGACCTCGCAAGCGAAGATGTGATGGGCGCGGAATTGGCAGATGAAGACGGCCGGGTGCGGCCGTTGGCGGCGGCGCGAGCGATCGTGACAAACCCGGCGATACTCACGAGCGGCATTCGCTTGATGCGCAACTTGCGGGTCGCCACTAAGGCGATGGGCGAGGCGGTGGAGGCGGCGATTCGCGAGCCGGCCTGAAACGAAACATCGGCAATTCGATCAGTCGACGCTCAACGAGGCAGCGCGCCGTCGAGGCGCAGGATTCCCTGACTCGACGAACGGGGCGTCATAAGGGAAATTGTCGAGATGGCGAGCGATCGCGGCCTCATCACCGTAATTGGTATCGCGGGTGATGATACTGACGATCAGGACGACGAAGGGCAGAAAGATGAAGATGCTAGCCCAGCCGATCTCATCGGCGCCGATAACGAACAGCATCGTGATGCCAAAGGTTACGATACCGGTGTAGAGCAGTGGGCCCATCAAGGCACGCATCGGGAATTGCGGCACGACGCCGAAGGGTCGCGAGCCGCCACGATTGATCCATCCGTCGAGCATCTGAAACAGGCCGACGGCGATCGCTGCAATGAAGAACCATCCGAGATAGTTGCTGATTGGCACGCCGAAATGGGGGCCGGGCGGGTCATACCAGAAAAGCTTGCCGAGAAACCATCGGTCGCCGCGAACGCTCAGCGGATCGACGACAAGGTCGACCATCACCATGAACAAGGCAGCCATTAGCCAAACGCGAGGGGACCGGCGCAAGCGGGTAGTGTCGAGCAGGCGGAAGTCGAGGCCACGATGGTATAGCGGCGCATTGGCGAGCATCGCGACCGTGTAACTGGCGAAGCCGAGGAAGGTGAAGGAGAGCGAATCCATCAGCGGGACGCCCGCGATCCATAGCTCACGGCTGCGGGTGGCATCGATGTAGTGGTAGAGGCCGAAGGGAAATCCGTTGTGGATCGAACTCCATTCGCAGAGGTTGGCGGTTGCCGAAGTGACGACGGTAAACAGGATCGTCGTGCGTAGGCCGTAATTGACGATGGAAATGAAAAGGAAGGCCGCGAGGAAGACGAAAACGTAGGGCCGGAGCAGAATCGTACCGATTAAGAGACTAATCATTCGGTGTGGCTATTCGTAACATAGCCGTGGCTGCGGAAAAACGTGATGGCGCGGCGCAAGGCCTCGTTAACACTGCCAGGATTGTAGCCGAGTTCCTGGCGCGCTTTCGCATCATCGAAGAACATCCGCTTGCGCGCCATTCGGACTTCGGTGAGGCTCGCGCGGGGCGGCCGCAAGGTCACGCGGGAGAGGGCCTCAGCACCATAAGCGAAGGCGAGCGCGACGCCGTAGGGGATCTTATAGCGAGGCGCGGGCAGGCCGGAAAGCTGGGCGAGGCGGTCGAGCATTTCCGCAAGAGTCAGATTTTCACCGCCGAGAACGTACTTTTCACCGATACGCCCGCGTTCAGCAGCAAGCAAATGGCCGCGTGCGATGTCCTCGACTGGTGCGAGGTTGAGGCCGGTATCGATATAGGCGGGCATCCGCCGGTTGAGAAAATCGGTGACGATGCGGCCCGTAGGCGTCGGCTTGTAATCGAGAGGGCCGACGGGCGTGGAAGGATTGACGATCACGACCGGCAAGCCCTCGCGGGCGGCGGTTAAGGCAAGCTGCTCGGCGAGAAACTTCGAGCGCTTGTAGGGGCCAACCATGTCCTCGAGACGGACTGGCGTATCTTCCCGTCCGGAACCGCCATGAACGATACCAAGCGCGCCGACGGTGCTGGTGTGGACCATACGTTTAACCTTGGCGCGACGCCCGGCTTCGAGAACGTTGCGTGTGCCTTCGACATTTGCAGCGTACATCGGAGCAGGATTCGGCACCCATAGACGGTAGTCGGCAGCGACGTGGTAAATGGTATCGCAACCTCGGGCGAATTCGGCGATCGAGTCGGCGTCACGAAGGTCGCCGACCACACGTTTACAATCGAGGCCATCGAGTGCGCTGAGGTCGGCGTTGGTGCGGACCAAGGCACGCACCACGATGCCGGTCTTCAGCAGAGCACGCACGACATGGCATCCGACGAAGCCGTTAGCTCCGGTCACCAGTGCGGTTGACCAAGGCATCGCTGGGGCGATCAGGCGGCACGCGCGATGATGGCGCGCGCGGCGGTGTGGCCTGCGATAACGGCACTTTCGATGGTGGCTGGCAGGCCGGTCTGAATCCAATCACCCGCGAGAAAGAGATTCGGGATCGGCGTGGCTACCGGGGGACGGCTCAAGTCGGAGGCGGGATCAGGCGCGATAGTCGCGTGTTTCTCCTTGAGCACCAACGCCTTTGTTACATTGGCCTCGCGCGAGGCCGGGATCATCGTGTGGAGGTCATCGAGGACGATATGCAGAAGGTCGTTGTTGGAACGGTCAACTAGATCGCGGGCACCGCTAATTACGAAGCTCAGATAGCCGGGATGGGTGACGCCGTGAGCATCGAAAATGCGCCGCTTATTGAAGAGCCATTGAGTGGTACTACCGATGAAGCCGGTGAAGGGAGAATCGGTGACCTCCCGGTCGAGCCACAGATGGGCGCAG
>DATKPK010000233.1:0-11563 GCA_035524095.1 Binataceae bacterium (SeqCode)
TATCTTTCGCGCCAGGATGCGGTCGAATCCAACGCCCGTACTTATGCGCGCAAACTGCGTCTCGCCATCACCCGCGCTCGCGGAGTGATGGTCGAGGACGCCGACGGCCGCACCTACTACGATTGTCTCGCAGGGGCTGGAACTCTAGCCCTTGGCCATAACCATCCCTTCGTGCTCGCAGCTCTTCATCGTGCGATCGAGGAAGGTCTCCCTTTCCAGACTCTCGATCTGACCACTCCGGTCAAGGACGCTTTCACTGAAGCGCTGCTGGCCACCCTTCCGGAGGGCTTCCGCAAGCGCGCACGCATCCAGTTCTGCAGCCCCGCCGGCACCGATGCGATTGAGGCGGCACTCAAGCTAGTGATGACCGCTACCGGCCGGCGGACGATCCTTGTCTTTCGCGGTGGCTATCACGGCATGACCCAGGGTGCGCTCGGCCTGATGGGCAACCTCTCCGCCAAAGGCAATCTTCCTGGCCTGATTCCTGGTGGGCAATTCCTTCCCTATCCATATTCTTACCGTTGCCCCTTCGGCGTTGGAGGGGCTGCCACGGCCAGATTGTCCGCCGCGCAGGTCCGTTCACTCCTCGACGATCCGGAGGGCGGTGTGCTGGCGGCTGGACTGCTCACCGAAATCGTCCAGGGTGAGGGCGGCGTGATTCCGGCGCCCGACGAATGGATTCTTGAGGTTCGGTCAATTACCAAGGCTCACAGCGTTCCTCTAATTTTTGATGAGGTGCAGACCGGATGGGGCCGCACTGGCCGCCTCTACGCATTCGAGCATTCGGGGATGACGCCCGATGTCCTCGTTCTCTCCAAAGCGATCGGAGGCGGATTACCGCTCGCGGTGATCATTTACGATCAATCGCTCGACGTCTGGAATCCTGGTGCTCACGCTGGCACTTTCCGGGGCAACCAGCTCGCAATGGCCGCCGGACTCGCCACACTCCGTATCATCCAGGAGGAAGATCTCGCGTCGCGTGCTGCCGTGATGGGCGAGCGGATGCAAACACATCTCCGCGCCGTCCAGGCGGAATTGCCATTCGTCGGCGATGTGCGCGGGCGCGGTTTGATGATAGGCGCCGAAATCGTCAATCCTGAAGGCATCCCCGATTCGCTTGGTCATCCGCCCGCCGACGGCACCATCGCCAGTTCTATCCAGCAGGAATGCCTGCAACGCGGCCTCATTCTCGAGCTGGGCGGCCGCTACGGCGCTGTCGCACGTTTCCTGCCACCGCTGATCATTTCGCGTGATCAGGTCGATTCGGTCTGCGAAATCTTTCGGGAAGCCTGTCTTGCCGTTCACCATCGGCGGGTCGGGCGGCCCTTCGCCTTGAGTAATTGAGTATCGGTATGTCCCCATTTGACCGCGATTTTCTCTCCGCGACGCCCGCCGGCAGACACGCCTACGCCACGGCCATGACCGCCGCCGAGGCGGTCATCCAGCGCGATCTGGCCTCGCTGACAGGTCCATATCAAGGCCCTTCGGCGACTGACCTCGCACGGCTCATAGGCGATCTTGACGTCTGTCCCGAGGAAGGGCACGGACTTGAGCCAACCCTCGACTTAGTCGGCCGTCTCATACTGCGCAACTCGATCGTGGTCTCAGACCCCGCCTGTCTTGGCCATCTTCATTGCGCGCCACTGATTCCAGCACTCGCCGCCGAAGCTTTGATCGCCGCAGCTAATCAATCGATGGATTCCTGGGATCAGGCTCCTGCCGCCAGCTATCTTGAGCAGCGCGTCATTGATTGGCTCTGCGAACTCTTCGGATTTGGTCCGGCGGCCGATGGCCTCTTCACCAGTGGCGGCACCCAATCCAATTTTATGGGGCTGATGCTTGCCCGCGACGCCTTCGCCGAGCAGGTCTGTGGATGGCGCATTCAAGACCACGGCTTGCCGTCCACGTCCTCCCGCTTTCGCATTCTCTGCTCCGAAGATGCACATTTCTCTGTCCGCCAGTCCGCCGCGATTCTCGGCCTCGGGCAGAACGCCGTCGTTCCGGTTCCGGTGGACGCCCATCGGCGCATTGATGTGGCCGAGGCGGCGAATCTCATCAACGATCTTCGCAAAAACGGCGCGCAGCCGATTGCAATCGCCGCCACCGCCGGCACTACCGATTGCGGCGCGATTGATCCGCTACCCGAACTCGCCGCGCTCGCCCGAGCTTACGGCGTCTGGCTTCACGTCGATGCCGCTTACGCCGGCGCGCTCATCCTCAGCGACCGCCATCGCTCCAAACTTGCAGGCATCAACCTGGCTGATTCTATCGCGATCGACTTTCACAAGCTTTTCTATCAGCCGATTAGCTGCAGCGCTTTCCTCGTCCGCGACCGCTCCGCGTTCAATCTAATTCGGCTCCATGCCAGCTATCTCAATCCCGAATCGAACGAGACTGCTGGAGTGCTCGACCTCGTGACCAAATCAATTCAGACTACACGCCGATTTGACGGTCTCAAGCCGTTCGTCTCGCTTCACTCACTCGGCCGCAAACGGATCGCCGCTATGATCGACACGACGATCGAGGTGGCGCAGGCAGCAGCATCGTTGATCGCCGCGGATCCTGATCTAGAGCTTGCGCTGCCGCCTTCGCTTAATGCCCTGATGCTGCGTTTCTGCCCACCCAACATGACACCCGGAGCGGTCACGGACCAAAGGATCGACGCTATCAATCTCGCGATCCAGCAGCGGTTGTTACTCGAAGGTCATGCGATGCTTGCCCGCACAGAGTTCCGCGGCCGCGTCTTTATGAAAATCACGCTGCTCAATCCTCGCACCACTATCGCCAACATCGAATCTATCCTCGCGCGCCTTAAGGTCTTTGGCCGCGCGGCATTAGCGAACCACTGATGGCATTGTCGTTCGGCAGACACAGTGCGGCGCCAAGCAGAAACATGAACGCAGCTGCCGATCCGATCCATTCCCAGAATCCCAAATGCCACAGCGCTCGATTCTCTATCGAGCGATAGACCGGATTCGGCCATCGGAGGTGCACGGCTGCCAGCAGGCGCAGTACAACGATGAGAAGCGCAGGCGGCACCGTCAGATTCCACATGAGCAGAGTTCGGCGCAAGTAATCGCTTTCGTTCGCACGAACGGCCAACCCTCTCAGCGCGCATAGGTAAAAGACTGCCATTCCGAGGCCGGCGCAGATTCCCGCTCCGCGCGCAAAGAAGTCGTGATAGGGCTGCGCGACGATCAGACCGCCTAAGATCAGGCTCACGGCTCCCGCACCAAATATCAGAGATCCGATTGACGCCACGACAGGAGAACCAGCACGAATCCGATTTCTTATGTAACCGGCAAAGGGAATCATCGCCGCACCCGCCACCGCTACACCGGCCGCTCCAATCGCGTGATAGCGCGGATTATTCCTCGGATATAGCAGCTTCGACATCGCCCTGGTGCGCCAGTCGAAGGGCCCCGGAAACAACCAGATTGCAAGTGTCAGGCTGCCGAAATATGACAGTCCAATAAGGGGAATCAAGACCCATAGAAGAGTCCGCTGTTTCAGTCTGCCTGCGCAAAAATCGCTCAGATACGAAATACTAGTGCGCATCCGATTCGCGAACTCGCTATTCATCGCATCGTCCGCCGAGTCTATTTACTGAGCAGTTCTCCTCTCCTCTTTATATCCGTCGTATTCTTCACTCCGAGCCGATCCACCGTCTTCTCCTCGGCCATGCGATCTTCTCAGTTCTATTTCTTTTTCTATTGGTTAATGGCTGGCAGGGGAATCGTCAGTGTGTCGTATACGGTAATACGCGGGCCGTATGCAGCCTGAAAAATGCCGATGCCTTCCGCCGGCCGAATCAAGTTTGTGCGGTCGAAGATATTCAGCAAAGTGATTCGGTTGGTCACTTCGCCGATATGCGGCAGATCGAAACCTCGCTGCGCGCTCAAATCCGTCTGTGTCACATGAGGTAACGATTCGAGGTCCGCAAAGCCGCCACGCAATCCACTGCTGTAGAGCGTGTCGAGACTGAACGACCAGGGTTTCCATGAGTAAGTAATCCCGCCGCTCGCGCCGTACAGCGGCTGATGGTCGAGCACTATATAGTGGCGATCGATATAACCCAGTTCATCGGGATCGAAGTTGAACTGTCCCGTCGCAACACCGGTCTGCATATTCCGTCCGATCGTAGTGCTGGCGTGAATCGACAAATCCTTGGTGGTATAGGTAATCGCGGTTTCAGTGCCCCAGATGTACCCGTGCTGATAATTGAAAGGCGCGAAGATGGGTACATCCCCAAACTGGCCGGTATCCAGATAGTGGTGGTTGTACTCATAAAAGGCGTCTTCAGAAACGGTGATGTGCCGGGTGAGCTGCTGGACAAAGCCGGCATCCCACTCGAGATCATCTTCGGTTTCTGGCGTGACGGTACCCGTTCCCGCAAATCCTGTGGTGCCGGCGAACGCCGCCGGCGCGCCTGGCGAGATGCCTTGGAAGCTCGGTACTTGCATGTAGCGAGCGAAGCCGGCATGCAGGGTCGTATCAGGCCGCAGCAGATATACGAAATTGATCGTTGGATCGATCTGATTTTGATAGGTAAAGCCGCTCAAACGATCCCAACGGACCCCCAGATTGACGCGTAGTTTCTCAGTGAGCTGCCACGTGTCCTCCAAATAGATGCCCGAAAGAAGATTGATCTTGTTGGCGTTATTGATCACCCGCACGGGAACGTTACTCGTTTGATCACCGGTCACATCATCGACTTTAAACACCAGCGAATCGTCGTCGGCTTCGACACCGTATTCACCAAGATAGAATCCCGCGCCGAGGGTTTGGTGGCCGAGTTGATAGGTCAGGTCACCTTGCAGCGTATTGTCCAGGTCGCTGTGAAAGGCGTTCGAGGCGACACCTTGGTAAATGAGTTCACCGATGTTATCAGGTTCGAATTTCTGCGAGATATAGTGCGCCGCATAGGCAAGCTGATAACTAAGCCCGGTCGCGGGCGTCCCGTTCAATGACAGCATGCTCAGATAGTCGCGGAAATTGAGATAGGAATTGATATGCGCCGATGGATACAGGTCGGCAGTAGACGCGGGAGGTGACGATACACAGGACGTGATACCGCCGAGGCAGAATTCGGGCGGGAGGTTCTCCTGGTTGGGCAATTGATTATCGCTGACTGCCATCGAGGTGAGCAGGCTCAGCCGTGTCGTTGGATTCAGATCATATGCGAAGAACCCGAAACCCTGACCCTGATTAGTATAATCGTGAATGGCGTCCGGGGCCGGCGTCGCGGAACTAAAAGCCGTATTGCTCTGACTATACAGTCCGCTGACATAGTAACTGAACTTGCCCTCGCAGCCTCCATACTGGAAGCTGGGCTGAAGAGTGTCGCGCTGTCCCCCGTAGACGCTAACGCTACCGCCGGGCTGCGAACATCCATCCTTGGTCTGGATATCAACCACCCCGCCGGTCGCATAGCTGTAGCGCGACGGCAGAATGCCATCGAGCAAACTCAGACGATCGACAAACATCGGATTGATCATTGAGATGAAAGGCGGATTAGTATTGATGTCGAGTGGTACCATCACGCCGTTGATCTCATACTGAAATTGAGGACCCTCAGTATTCCGGATATGTATCTGCTGGTTTTGGTCTATCGCCACACCGGGCATTTGCGTGAGCACGTCGGTAATCGTCGTGTTTTCACCGCGCGGCAGGTCCTTAATATCCTGGGCGGTGACCGTGTATTTATTGGCGCCGGTGTATGAGACGCTATTCGGCCCTTGGATCATGCTGGCTTGTACGGGCACGGTCAGCGCGCTCTCAGCGCCGAGCACGATCGTGAGTGGTTGCTGCTCGTGGCTCGGATAGGCAACGACTTTGTCGGCAGCGTGAAAACCCGGTTTGGCCACCAGTACCACGTAGAGGCCGCCCTTCAAGGGTTCAACGGCGAACCGTCCGTTTGCTCCGCTGACGGTCCGCAGAATTGAAGCGCCACCGGCATTCTGCAGTTTGACTTCGGCGCCTGCCACCGGACGTCCAAGTGCATCGATGACGGTCCCGCTGATTGGTTGAGCGGCCCGGCAGCTTGCTGCTAGCAACACGACGGCGATGCTCGCTGCCGCTGCTATCTCTAACGCTTCAAATATGAAGCGTCTCCAGCACCCTAAACGTGAGGCAAGTGCAGGTCGTGCAAATGGGATTTTCCTAAACACTATCGCCAGCCAGCACAGCAAGGCTTTCATGGCGGCTAGTGATAATGAAAATGCTTCTCAATTTCAAGGAGCGCACCAAATAAATCTCACCGCTTCTTGGGACGCTCACTGTCCATCGAGATGAGGGCTCTGTACGACAACAGTCGTATCCAGCCCTCTTGAATTATTTCCGCATTGTCCTCAAATGCGGTCGGGAATTGTCCGGTTGCGAATTCTTGCCTCCCTATTCCCCTTGAGGCGCTGACGGCTTGCCGCTACGAATCTCGTCGATCGCCCGTCGCAGGATCGCAAAGATGCGGTTCTTTTCCTCCATCGTAGCCCCGATCTTTTCACGCAGGGCCGCCCGCAGATCGTCGCGTATCTGATGGAATTCCATCCGCGTCCGACGCCATTCGTTGCGCCGTTGATCCCGTTCTTCGCGGCCGCCCCGACCGTGCCGATCATCGGCAAAATCCTCCGCCTCTTCATCCTCTTCGGCAAAACGGCGCTGGAAATGCGCCATCCGATCGCCGAATCGCGCGAGTCTCTCGAGTGTTTCGTCTGCACTCCGCCGATGCTCAGCTAGATAAGCCGCGCCCGCCTCGGTTATCCGATAAAGCTTTTTGTTCGCGTCCGCCTCGACCGCCGCATGCCCCATCTCTTCCAGATAAGTGAGCGCTGGATAGACCATGCCGGGACTCGGTGTGTACATGCCGCTCGAATGGTCTTCTATCGCCTTGATAATCTCGTACCCGTGCCGCGGCTTTTCGTTGAGCAAGATAAGGATGATCAACCGTAAATCGCCCGACGCGAGCACCCGCGCCGCCCGCATCCCTGGACCGCCCACCCATCCATCCGCGAATCGCCCAAGAAAGCCTCCGCGCACGGCGAATCGTCCGTAACGTCGCCCGTCTTCTAGTCCGTAGGCGAATTGATCACCGTTGTGACGTGAACAGCCGTGCCATCGAGCAAATATATTTTCATAAAACATATCTTACGATATATCTGAAGTTAATTATCGGCTCAAGGTCGTGCTCGATTTTAATCCTAAGAGCTGAACAGCTGGGTGTAAGACCTAGGGATAAGTCGATTTTTTGCTGGGCCTTTTCTAATTGAAATGTGGGAGGATCAACTTCCCGTATGATTCTATCTGCCCCATCACCTGTTCCGGTGGGCACGACGGCCGGAGCACGAATTTCGTGCATCCCGCATCGACAAACTTCTGGATCGTCGCGGCACATTCTTCCGCTGGACCAACCAGGCATCGCGCCGCCACTTCCGCTTCCGGCATCTTCAATCCGTGCAGGAACGGCGCAACGGTTCGCCACGCCTCTTGCCGATTCTCGCTCACGTGCGTCAGCAGCAGCACGCCGGCCTCGTCCGCATCGATTTTGCGCCCATACTCTTCGCCGAACTGCATCAACTTCGCCATATCGGCGGCAAATTCTGCTGGACTCGTCAGCGCTGGAAACCATCCATCGCCCAGCCGCACGACTCGTTTCAAGATCGCGTCGCTCTTACCGCCAATCCAGATATCGAGCGATCCCTTGCGCGGCTTCGGCTCAAGCGTCACGTCATCAAAATGATAGAACTCGCCGTGATGGGTCACGTGCGATTCGGTCCATAGCCGCCGTAGAATCCCGATACCCTCGTCGAGCCGCCGCCCGCGATGCTCCGCCGCAACGCCCGACGCCGCCAGATCGCGCAAGTCACTCCCGCTCCCGACCGCCATTATCATGCGTCCGCCCGAAATATAGTCCAGCGTGGCGTAGGTCTTCGCCACATGCACCGGATGGCGCGCCGGCAGCGTCAATACGCTCGGCCCCATTTTTACCCGCTTTGTGCGCGCCGCGATCATCGCGAACATGCAACTGATATCCAGCGTCGGATTACGCGTCACGATATGGTCTGACAACCAGATCGAATCGAGTCCCACTGCCTCGGCCGCTTCCGCGTAGGTGCAAAGCATTTCGGGCGCTGGCAGTCCGTATTTCCATTGGCCGAAGCCAATACCAATTTTGATTCCGCGCATAGTGCCTTATCTCTGCTGCTCCACGGTCAGATAAGTCAAGCTTGCCACTCTTGCTCAGCGTCAGAACCAATACGGACCAGCGTTTTGCTCATCTCAGCAAATGCCTTCTCCAGCGCTTACGCACTGGAAAAACGGTACAATCGAGGCTGCCATGCGGATCGCCTACTTGGTCAACCAATATCCAATGGTCAGTCACAGCTTCATTCGGCGCGAAATCCTCGCTCTGGAACGGCGAGGCGTAGAGGTCGTCCGCATAGCTGTACGCGGTTGGGATGCCGAAATCGTCGACGAGGAGGACCACCTCGAGCGTAAACGTACACGCTACGTGCTCCGAGATGGCGCGTCAGCGTTGATGCTTGCCGCAATGCGTACGCTGCTCACTCAGCCAGGACGCTTCATCCGCGCACTCGCGTTGGCGTGGCGGATGAGCCGCCGCGGGGAAAATCCGCTGCCCTTGCATCTGATATATTTGGCTGAGGCTTGCCGCATCGAGCCTTGGTTGCGTGATGCCGATGTCCAGCATCTTCACGCACACTTTGGTACCAATCCCGCCGAGGTAGCGATGCTGGTACATACCCTAGGCGGGCCACAATGGAGCTTCACTGTTCATGGGCCTGAGGAATTCGACAAGCCTGAGTTCATTGGCCTGCGGCAAAAAGTTCTCGATAGCGCTTTTGTCGTCTCGATAAGCTCGTACGGTCGCAGCCAGCTTTATCGTTGGGTGGACCATCCTCACTGGCCAAAGGTGAAGGTGGTTCATTGCGGGTTGGAACCCGGCTTTTGCAACGCCTCTATTTGCGCTCCATCGGCGGCACCGCGGCTCGTTTGCATAGGCAGATTATGTGAGCAAAAAGGGCAACTTTTACTCGTCGAAGCCACGCGCCGTCTAGTCGCTAATGGGACGGATTTCAACCTGATCCTTGTCGGTGATGGCGAAATGCGTACTGAAATCGAAAGTCTCGTCGCGCGCTACCATTTGGAAGACAAGGTGCTCATTACCGGTTTCCTCAGCGGCGATCGGGTGCGCCAAGAGCTTCTGGCTGCGCGGGCGTTCGTACTACCGAGTTTCGCCGAGGGTCTGCCGGTGGTCATCATGGAGGCAATGGCCCTGCGGAGGCCGATCATCAGCACCTACGTGGCTGGCATTCCGGAACTGGTGCAGCCGGGTAAGCATGGCTGGCTGGTGCCGGCCGGCGATGTCGATGCTCTAGTATGCGCTATGCAGGCTTGCCTCGATACACCAGTTGGCAAGCTTGAAGTCATGGGCGAGGCTGCACATGATCGAGTCATGGCGCGACACAAGATAGACACGAGTGCGGCCCGACTCTACGATTTATTCCAGCGCGCGATCTCGGCTACTATCACCCGCGAGAAATCGTCCTCCGGAAGCAACCAGTTCCCACATTCAAACTGACTGACACTGAGTAGCTACCCCTTGGGTTCGGCCTCGCACAGAGTCGAGATTGGCCGGATCCGGTTCGCTGGTAGCTCTCGCTCCGATGGCAGTACATGAGCAGATATGGCCGGGGCCGCCGATAGAAATCGAAGTTGCCGACGGTTCACCCATTAGGGCGATCTATCTATCCTACTAACCGGCCAGCTCTAAATAGAAATTTGACTGATCCACTTACTTTTAGTAACTATCGCGTCACGTCGGACTTTGGAGGTTGGTGGCGGCGCAAGACCTGCCCTGATCGGAACAAATTTCCTCGGGATCGGCGATAAAATTTATTAAGTAGCTCGGCGTCCGTCTGGGCGAATTCCATGGGCTGCCACACGGTTAAGGACTGATTTAAGGTCAACCGTTTCAGTCCTACGGCGGCAGAAAGGGCGAGCGTTGATGGCCAACTCACCGCTGACTCTCCAAGGCCTGTCCGGAAGGATGATCTTCGGACTTAGCAGGCTCGCGGACAGATCAAGTTTCTTTCGTAAGCCATTGGCTCCGGATTCCTTGATTCGCGTTGCTCGACGGCGTTCGGGCCTGACGGACTTCGGTGAATGGTCCTTCGAGGAGCCCTTGGCGGTGCTGCTCAAAGCCTACGAAAACGAATCAAACTTAAGCGCCTTCGGCTGGTTCGGCGCGCGCTGGGACATGCTTCGTTTCCTTAGCAACTTGCTGCGGTTGCGAGACGAAGAAAAGCGCGATCCAGCGATCCTCGAAGAGGTCATCGCGCAGCCCGTATTCGTTCTCGGCTTGCCGCGCAGCGGAACAACCTTTCTCCACAACTTGCTTTCGCACGATCCCGACAATCTCGTCCCGCGCTGCTGGCAGACCATCTATCCTTATCCAGAACACAACCTGGGCTCCTTGATGGGCGACCGCCGGCCGCGTCGAGTAGCGCGCCAGTTTGCACAATTCCTGGCGCTCGTGCCCGAGTTACGCAGCCTCCATCCTCTGGACGCCTACGCCCCGCAGGAATGCATCGAGATCACGGGACAAGTCATTCGCAGCCTGCGTTTCGATACCACTCACTATGTCCCCTCATATGCGTCATGGCTTGAAGCTGCCGGTCACCACGAGGCTTACCGATTCCATCGGCGTTTCCTTCAGCATCTCCAGCATCAGAGCGGGGGTGCGCGCTGGATCCTGAAGACGCCTGATCACATCTTCGCGCTCGACGCGCTGCGCACTGTTTACCCCGACGCGCGATTCATCTTTGTCCACCGCGACCCCCTTAACGTCTTGCCCTCTGTTGCTCGGCTGACTGAGGTCCTGCGCCTTCCCTTTGCGCGATCGGTTGATCGAATGCAAATCGGCCGGCAGGTCAACGAGCGTTGGATTCAGGGCGCCAAGCTTTTGCTTGAGGCGACCGGACAGATTCGCAAGGATCATCTATTTCAGATTGATTACACGACACTCGTTCACGAACCATTCGGCGTGATTTCCACCATCTATAGTCACTTCGGGTTCAAGATGACCCGGGACGCCGAAGGTGCGATTCAACGCGCTATCGCTGAAAGACCCAACGGCGGTTATGGCCAGAACAGCTATCGCCTCGAGGACTACGGGTTGGATCCAGTGAAGCTACGTCGGCAATACGATTCCTATATCGATCATTTCTGTCTGCGTTTGCCGGAATCAGGCGAAGCATATAGCTGCGCCACGCCGATAAGCGAGGCGGTGTGATCGTCTACCGTCGTCACAGTTCGATTGCAGCGATAGCCGCGAACGCCTCTTGCGAGACTGCTCTCAATGGTTGAGCTCGCGCTGATCGACATTCCCGTCGGCGCTGCAAGTATGGTGTTCGGCCGTCCTCTACTTGAACACCTGATGCTCACGTGTCAGCGCGCCGGCGTGAAGGGGTTTTTTCTTGTTGGCGACGGTCAAAGTGAAGCGTTCCGGGCGGCGCTCGGCACATTTGCCGCCAGCCCTAACGTAATC
>DATKPK010000234.1:0-4811 GCA_035524095.1 Binataceae bacterium (SeqCode)
AATGCGCAGCGGATCGCAGAACGGCTCGCGCGGAATTCGCGGGTGAAGCGGGTGCTGTATCCGTCACTATTCGAGGAAGCGGAACAGATGAGGATTCGCGACGCGCAGACTGACTATCCGGGATCGTTATTGTCACTGGAGTTGGATGGCGGCAAGGCGGCGGCGTTTGATTTTTTACGGCGGCTGAAAATCGGCAGGAATGCGGTGAGTATGGGCGGAGTCGAAACGCTGGTGTGCCATCCGATGACGACGACGCATAGTGAGCTATCGGTGGAGGAACTGGAGGCGGCGGCAATCACGGAAGGACTGGTGCGGATCTCGGTGGGGACGGAGCATTGGCAGGATTTGCTGGAGGATTTTACGCGGGCGCTGGGCGATGATTGAAAGATTGCGGCCGCGTTCACCAACGGCCGAGTCGCTTCGAAGAGAGCGCTAGCCCGAGCAAAGATTCCGAATCCTGAGGGATTGGTAGGCCAATCTTTCATCAAGTCCCTCAGCCGGATTGCGCTCATCCGAGCCGCTCATCAAGTAAGGAAGTGGAACGTGAAGCCCTTTATCCCTTCCCTTTCAATAAGCTCCAACAAGTGCCGAGACACGACCCACTCGTCAGCGATTGTCCGTGAGATCTCTACCTTTCGCGGAATCTTGCGCCCGTCGAGATAGAGATCGCTGCCCTTTTGATAGCGACGAGGCGAGTGCTCGGTATCAATGCGCCGTAGGCGATAATATTGGTCACTGGTACTTGTCAGAACTGTTCGTCTCTCGAACCGATTGGGACGGCGCAGATATCACCGTGGCCCGGCAAATGGTCGGACCGCGCCGCGGCCTGATTAGACCGACCCGGGCGTTGCTGATAACACCGCGGTTCCGCAAACTACTTCTTGAGAACCGGGTGAGAGGAGTGGCCTTCGAAGTCGCTCATTTCGTGTGATGCTCGCAGCTCAAGAATTCGAATCCGCCAGGTTGAGTTACGATATTCGGGATGGGAGTTAGGCTTGGTTTTTGGCGACGAGGGCACCGTATTCTTCGAAAGTGATCGTGCCCCCGAGTTTATCCGCGAGATCTTTCTCGTGTTCGGGCAGGACGTCCTGAAGCATGTCGATGCGTTTCCATTGGGGCGGTGAGGGAAGTTCGCATCCGGCCTGGGGAGCGTACTTGGAAGTTTGCAAGCGCTGGTATTGGTGGACATAGCGCGGGCAGTTGATGAACGTCTCGGTGACGGCGACGCGGACGATCAGCTCGGCGCCGGGGAATTCAGCGAGTAGCGGATCGTCGCGGTCGATACTGGCGTCGCCGTGTACACGCACGCGGTTGGGTTGCTCGAAATCGATGAACAGCATCCCGATTTTGGGGTTGGTGTTGATATTGCCCATCGAGAGAAACATCCCATTGCCGTTGTAGCTGGGGAAAGCGATGGTCTTGTTATCGACGACTCGAACGAAGCCGGGCGCGCCACCTTTATATGAGCAGGTCGGATAACCACGGTGATCGATGGAAGTGAGAAAGAACATGTCGCGGCTTTCGATGAAAGCCTTCTGATCACTGGAGACCTCGGGGCGCACGATGGCTTGCTCGATGCGATCGGCGAGGCGGACGGTGTCGAAGCTTTCCTGCAACTCGCGATGGTGATCGTTATAAATCTTGCTCATGTTCCCTCGCAGTCCGGATTTCAGCCGAGAAAATTCAGCCGGACCTGGCGGCATTCACTTTACTGTAGCAAGAAAGGCCGCGACCGCATCGGCACTTGCTTGAGGCGCTTCCCAGAAAAAGAGATGACCCGCGCGCGGGATTTCATAGAGCTTGGCGTCGGGAATACCGTCGCGAAGAGTGACACTATTTTGCGCGGGCACCAGCGGATCGCCGGTGCCGGTTATGACGAGAGTGGGCGCCTTGATTTGCTTGAGGCGATCAAAGGTATCGAAGGCCATGATCGCATCCATCTGGCGCTGAAAGGTATGCGGAGGCGTGATGGGGTAGCCCTCCATGTCGTCGAGGCGTGCCTCGATGAACGCGCGGCCGGCGTCAGATTGGACAAATGCGGCGCTCGAACAGGCTGAAAGGGAGCGTCGCGCCTGATCGCGCGGCGAGAGGCCGGGTTGCGGCATCAGTTCGTTGACCAACTCGGGTGGGCCCATCACCGCATTGCGCATCCCGCAGGTGGTGCAGCCGAGGACGAGGCCGCGCACGCGCGAACCGAAGTTGAGAGCGTATTCCTGAGCGATCATACCGCCCATCGAGATACCCATCGCATGCGAGCGGGGGATGTCGGCGTGATCGAGGATTGCGGCCGCGTCCGCGGCTAGATCGGCGAGCGTTATAGGCGCGTCGGGCTTGTCACTTTCGCCGGTGCCGCGGTTATCAATCAGAACGAGTGAGAATTTACGCTCAAGGGCTTGCAGAAAGGGTTCGCCCCAAGTCCGACTGGAGCCGCTGAAGCCCATGATCAGAGCGAGAGGATCGCCAGCGCCGCGAATTTCGTAGCGGAGTTTTATTCCGTCGCGGGTGCAGCATCTCGCTGATGGCATCGCAATGTCCTCCAAGGGATATCATCGGGGATGGCCGAGGGGAGATGGTAGACCCGTCGGGTGTCGATGGTAAAGCGCGAGGCGATCCGGGGAAAAACAAAGATGGCAATTGGATAGTCCCTGATACGCCTAGTGGAGATTCGAGGGACTGCTTGCGAGGATCGGCCGTCGCACCACAGGTGCGCATGTGGTAAATTCGCCACCAGAAGCCACTGAAGAGCAACAACTTCCGGTAATCTGGGCCAACACTTGTTCGCTTTCTCATAACGCCCAACGTGCCGTTCTTTAATTCCTTGGTTATCCGCTTCCTGAACCCTCGAACTCCGAGCCCCAACAAGGCAGTCGATTTCTCGGTCGACAATTAAAAATGGGAAATTCCGGCGACAGTTCAGCGGTCTGGTCCTCGGGACTGGTCGTCTGTTGCTCCGAGATCGGTGATCCTAACTGGCGATGGCTCGAAGGACCGCTTTCGGACACTGGGATCCGCTTTGAATTTGCGCGTGCCGTGCCGCGAAACACCGTCGAGCGCCGATTCAAACTTCTCAATCTCGCCCGTTTGCGCGCCGCCTATGAAGCGGTTGTGATTGCTCGGCGGAAGAAAGCGCAAGCAATCGTCGCACATGGTCCAATCCTCGCCGCATGGTGCGCGCTCTTGGTACGAGTGTTCCGTGTGAGAATCCGAATCGTTGCACATACGTTCAATTTCACCGAGTTGCCAAACTCGGCCGAGCGGCTAGTCTTGGGATGGATGCTTTCGAACGTTGACCGGCTCGTGGTCTTTTCGACTCTTGAGCGAAGTCTATATGCGAAATCATTTGACCTTCCGCTGGAACGCTTTGACGTAATCAAATGGGGAGTTAGACCGCCGAGCGTTGACTCCCCCGAGACGCCCCTCGAATCCGGCGAATATCTGTGTGCTATCGGAGGCAACGCGCGCGACTATGAAACACTGATTCAAGCTGCGCGCCAGATGCCGCGAATACACTTCGTCTGCGTGGTCCGTCCGGAAAGCCTGCGAGGACTTGATATCCCAGCCAATGTCGCCGTGCATACCAATTTGCCCTTCGGTCACGCAATGAACATACTTGCGCACTCGCGCTTCATGGTTCTGCCATTGCTGCACTCGCAAGTCCCCTGCGGCCACGTCACCATCGTGGCCGCGATGCACCTAGGCAAAGCTTTTATCATCACTGAGTCCGAAGGAATCCGCGACTACGTGCTGGATGGTTATAACGCTCTGACCGTTCCGCCCCGATCAGCATCGGCCTTGATTGAAGCGATCGATAGACTCTGGAACGACCCTGCGCGCTGCAAAAGTCTCGCTGAATGCGGAAAATTATTTGCGGCGACAGAATGCACGGAAGAGCGCGTTGTCGAACATTTCCGAAGCTGGCTAGCAGATGCGGGATTCCTACCGCGATAGAGCTCAGCTCAGAGACTATATAGGAAGCACTTTCGTACCTAAATCTACAGCGCAGAGCCAAGCCAGAGCCCATTGTTCGAGATCAAATCCTGGAAGATCCCAATAGGACTGACGGAATTATGACCGGTAAGCCTGAGATAGAAATTATAATGGCGACCTACAACGGAGCGCTGTTCCTTGAAGCGCAGGTCGACTCGTTGTTGAAACAGACCTATCACGAATGGCGGTTGTTGGTGCGCGACGATAGTTCCACAGATAACACGGTCGCACTCCTGAAGCCTTATCGGATCGAGACGATCGCATACACCTCGTAAGCGACGGACGCGGGAATCTCGGCATGAACGGGAACTTCAACCATCTTCTGACTCTAACCACCGCTCCTTACGTTATGTATTGCGACTGGGACGATGTGTGGCTGCCTGAAAAAATCGAATTGACATTGAACGAGATGCTGCTAGTGGAGGAGGAGTCTGGCGGCCCCGCGCTGGTGCATACTGATGCGTCTGTCGTTGACTCAAATCTCGCGATCCTACGTAACCGGTTTATTGGGCGAAGAGGGCGGCGCAAGGGACTTTCGGCATTGATATTCGCTAATTGCGTTCAAAGGGGCCGCCACCATGATCAACTCGCCGCTGCGCGATATGATTCTTCGTGCGCAGCCGATGCTCCCATACGACTATCACAACGGAGTGGTCGCGGCCGCAACCGGCCAACGGCGGTTCATCGATAAGCCGCTGCTGCTTTATCGGCAGCATTCATCAAACACCATCGGAGCCGGTTGGAAAATTGACCTCGCAAAGCTTCAATCCCCCACTGGTATCTCACCAACCCTCCAAATGGCGATCAACGGCTTTCCGATTCTT
>DATKPK010000235.1:0-5996 GCA_035524095.1 Binataceae bacterium (SeqCode)
GGCATTCTTGGCGTCGGTCCTATTGAGTATGACAATGGCGAGAACCAATATTACTCATGCAGCGGTAACACTTGTTCGGCATATCTCCTTCCGGCGCAGAATCCGCCGCTCATTGCGAATCCGGTGACCGCGATTCATAACGCGGCCTTCGATCAAACCTCCACCGATTACAACGGAATCAGTCTCGCTATGAACTCCGTTCCCGAAGGCGGGCAAGCCGCCGACTACGGCAATCTGACCTTCGGCATCGGCACCGAAACCAACAACAATCCTTCTTCGACGGTCCAAGTTTTCTCAGGAAATATTAACGACAATTTTGCTGCCGCCATCCTGACGAAGTTCGGGGGAACAACGATCGACGGCTATATAGACAGCGGAACCAATGGCTACGCTTTCAACAGTCCTTTGAACGGTCCGATCACGGAATGTCCCAGCAATTCTCCGCCGAACGGTCCTTGGTATTGCCCGGCGTCAGCTACAAGCGAGTCCGCGACCATCGAGGGAGGTAACGGAACCCCGCAGAGTCAGTCGATCGGATTCACCATCGGAAATGCTCAGCAACTCATCCAGAACGGGGTGTACGCGCAGCCGGAACTCGGCGGCCCGTTTGGGAGCCCGCCACTATTCGACTGGGGACTGCCGTTTTTCTACGGAAAGACTGTTTACGTCGGAATCGAAGGCTTGTCCGCGCTGACCAATACGAGTTGCGGGAGCTGCACGACCGCGCCCTGCTCATGCGAGGGACCCTTCTTCGCCTATTAGTCCCCATTCGGTTGGCGAATCGCTCCAAGGTAGGTGCCGGAGTACTAACGCCGGCACTTGCCTCTGCCCTTCGTGATAACATCCTCCAGTTCTTCGCCCTCGCGGTGGCAGTCCTCGCCCTGATCAAGTAATACTGCCGCGCAAGACATTCGCCCAATCGCCTCATGGACGATGAGCGGCGTACCGGATACGATTTGCGGCCAATCGATGCGGCAATTCACTGACCATCAAGCACGGCTTCAATGAGCGGCGCATCGTGGTATCAACAGTTAGAGGTTTTCATGGCGAATTATATTGAAGTTGACGATGCAATCGGGATGTCCGGCCTGCGCGTCGTCCTGACGCCCGGCGTTCCCGGACCGTGGAGCGAGGCAGCCAAAGGCATCCTCCACGTCAAGAAAATTCCCTACGTCAAAGTCCGCCAGGAGCTTGGCGGAGCGAATCTGCCCCTCCAGCGATGGTCCGCACAAACCACAGCCCCAGTCTTCGCCTACAATGACGAACGCCCGCGCAGCCTATGGAGCGATCAGCTTTTTCTCGCTGAGCGGCTCGAGCCGAATCCTCCACTGATACCGGCGAATCTCAAGGATCGCGCCCTGATGTTCGGCTTCGCGAATGAAATCTGCGGCGAGACCGGTCTTGGCTGGGCGCGCCGCCTGATGCTGCTCCATCCGGCGCTGAGCAATCCAAACGCTCCTGAAGCCGCCAGGAAGTTCTCAGCCCACATGGGCAACAAGTACGGCTACAATCACGCGGCAGCCGAGGCCGCGCCGGCGCGGACGGCTGAAATTCTGACGGCGCTTGCTGAACAACTCGCGAGTCAGCATGCCGCCGGTAGCCGTTTTCTGATCGGCGGCCAGCTCTCAGCGCTTGATATCTATTGGTCTACCTTCGCCGCGCTGATCGATCCTCTACCGGATAATCTTTGCCCGATGCCGGCTAACTTCCGCCGCATGTACCAATGCGAAGATCCAGTTATCCGCGCGGCCCTCGCGCCGCAGCTGCTGGCTCATCGCGATTTCATCTACCATGAGTACCTGGAACTGCCAGTTGACCTTTAAAGCTGGCGCGTCGTTTGCTCGACTTTAAGCACATGCGCGCCATTCCGTCATGGTATGGCCGCCCAGCCATTGGAGGACATCAAAATGGCGACTGATAATGTCTTCGGGATTTCGGAAGCGATCCGCAAAGCGAGCGAGGCTTACGTTCAGGCGCTGACTACCGTAACCAAGGCGCTCCAGGGTCTCGCAAGCCAGGCCAATAGCGCTGACCGCGACAGGCTGGTCGAGAATTGGCTGCGGGTCGCGCGAATGAGCAAGGATGGCATTATCACGGCGCTCGAAAGCGGCTTCCAATATTGGGAGAACGAGATCCGTCGCAATGCAGCGGCGACGCGCGCTACTAATGCCACCGCCGAAGAGAAGAATCCAATGGAAGCGTGGGCGGAGAACTGGCGCAAAGCGACTGAAGCCTTCACTAGCGGACCGGCCGGTAGCTGGACCGAAGAAATGCGCAAGCAAAGCGAAGCTGTTCAGAAGAGCCTGCAAGATGGGATCCGCCAATGGCAAAAGCTGTGGGAGCCGGACAAGAAATAGCTAGTCGCAAGCACTGATTTGATTATCAGTGGCCTGGTTCTATTGTGCCCAGGGCGGCCACGATGTTAGCGGCGATTTGTTCGGGCGTTCCAGATATATCAACAGCCCGTGCGTCCGCAGGCTCCTCCAACACATCGAACTGACTCTGGAGCAACGCCGGATCGAAGAAATGACCGTGGCGGCAGGCGATTCTTTGTGCGATCAACTCCCGCGTTCCTTTCAGATAGACCAGCCGCACGTCGCTGAAACCTGCGGTCAGCCGCTCACGATAACTTTGCTTGAGTGCCGAGGCTGCTAGCACTGCATTTTGATGCGACTGCTCGCAACGGCGGATTAGTTCGTGCAACGCTTCCAGCCACGGCTCGCGATCCTCCTCCGTCAATGGCTCGCCGCGGCGCATCTTCTCGCGGTTGTGTGGCGAATGGAAATTATCGCCATCATAAAATCGCCATCCGAGGTGATGCGCCAGCAACTCGCCGACGGTCGTCTTACCCGACCCTGCGACTCCCATCAGAATAACAATCATGAGCACTGCTCCGCCTTGTGCCTGAAGGCCGACCTATTTATGCTGAACGAGTTTCTACCAGCGGCTCTGTAAGCGTATTCAACGATCGTTTAGGGCTTTGGTGGTTGATCGCACGATCGCTGTTGGAACTGCACATAATTTTGGACTGATACGTCCTATTTAACTGCGTCCGGCCATGGCGGATAGTTCCCGCCTTTGCCCATGACTTGATTTCCGTTTGCGAGGAATGAACCCCCGTTGCGCAAGCCTGCCAGTCCCTTCGTAGCGCCGCTGATTGTCGGATGTGCGCTCTTCATGGAGATGCTCGACTCCACGGTAATCTCCACCGCCCTGCCGGCGATCGCCCGCTCAATGCATGAGGATCCAATCCGTCTCAATCTGGCCATCACATCTTACCTTCTGAGCCTCGCCGTATTCATTCCTATCAGTGGATGGATGTCCGATCGCTATGGCGCGCGCAAGGTTTTCCGCGCCGCCATCATTATATTCACTATCGGATCGATCCTATGCGGACTATGTAATTCATTACCCGAACTGGTCATTGCGCGCGTCCTACAAGGCTTCGGAGGGGCGATGATGGTTCCGGTCGGGCGGGTGGTGGTTCTCAAGACGGTCGATAAGTCCGAACTCGTCACCGCCATGTCCTACCTGACGGTGCCCGCCGTGCTCGGCCCAGTGGTCGGTCCACCGGTTGGCGGCTTCATCGTAACTTACTATTCGTGGCGCTGGATTTTCTTCATCAACGTGCCGATCGGCATCGTCGGGGTAGCTCTGGTTAGTATCTTTATCGAGGACCTGCGCGAAGCTGACATCCCGCCACTCGATTTCCTTGGCTTCCTGCTCTCGGGCCTGGGGCTGGCCGGCCTCGTTTTCGGTTTCGAATCGATTGGCCGCAACATCATTCCGGGCGCATTCGTCGCCGCACTCCTGCTTGGCGGTGCTCTTTGCATTTTTCTTTATTGGGTTCATGCATCGCGCCATCCGAATCCGATCATCGATCTCGCCCTGATCAAGATTCCGACCTTTGCCGCCTCTACCTTGGGCGGCGGCCTGACACGGATCGGCATCGGCGCGCTGCCTTTCCTGCTCGCGATGCTGCTTCAGTTGGTGTTTGGCCTCAGCCCCTTCGCCTCCGGGATGCTCACCTTTACCAGTGCGGCCGGCGCGCTTTTCATGAAAATAACCGCCGGACCGATCATCCGCCGGATGGGTTTCCGTTCGGTTCTCGTCAGCAATGGTATTTTGAGCGGCTTCATCCTGATGAGTTACGCGCTGTTCCGGCCCGAGACTTCGCACCTGCTGATTATCGGCGCATTGTTGTGCGGCGGCTTCTTTCGCTCGTTGCAATTCACTGCGCTCAATGCCCTTGCGTACGCGGACGTGCCACAGTCATTGATGAGCAATGCGAGCAGCCTCTCGAGCATGGCTCAGCAATTCTTTCTCAGTTTTGGCGTTGCACTCGCAGCCTTGCTGCTTCATTTCAGTACCGCGGGACGAGGCGCTGCAGCGCTCCATGCCAGTGATTTCACGCCCGCCTTCGTGATCAACGGCGTGCTCTCGATCGCGGCGATAGTCTTCTTCCTTCCGCTGGAGCTCCATGCCGGTGCCGAGGTCAGCGGACATCAGGCGCCAGTCACGATTCACCGCGAGATCGAGACTCTCAGCGAGGCCGACTGATAGCTAGTCGACGCCACGCCTGCTGCCGGTGAGATAACACGGCTGACGAATCGCGTCTGACATCTGGAACGGCTATTGCCTCGTGCTTCCGGCAGGAGGCTTCAAATCGTGACTCTGCTCAATATCGTCGTGATTCTAGTTGTCGTCGGGATCATTCTCTGGCTGATCAATGCTTTCATCCCGATGGCCGGCGCAATCAAAACCTTGCTTAATCTCGTAGTGTTCGTCGTCGTTCTCATCTGGCTGCTGCGCGCTTTCGGTGTCGTTATCAATCTACCCGGCGTGCACATCCCTCGCTTGATGTAATGACCAGAAAGGACTGCTGAACGCATTCAGGTACGGCGCTTGCGTATTAACTCTAAGCTACGCAACTACAAGGAGTCAGCCACACTTATGCCGCTCGGAACTATTCTTCTTGTTGTATTGGTGTTGATCTTGCTCGGGTCATTACCAGTCTATCCCTACAGCGCTGGATGGGGTTACTACCCTGCCGGTGGTCTCGGCACGATTCTAGTCGTCGTTCTGGTCTTGTATCTGCTTGGCGTTATCTAGTTGATTTACAACGGCGGAAGCAAAACGGCCGCACCCAAGGATGCGGCCGTTTTCATTATCCATTCTAATTTATATTTGTCCTCGAAATGAGCTAGGCCCACCGACTCCAAGACAGAACATCTTACACGATGATTACATCATTCCCCGGGTTGTTCCAGCGGGTAGCCAAGCGAGCCTCAAGTGAGGAATTGGCTATTCGCCAGGACGCGGCGGAATTGCCACAAAATTACCCGGGTTCTCCGCCATCGCTTCCTTGATTTCAGGATGGGCAGTAAAGAAATCCGCCAACTGCGGATGCTTGCGCAGATACGACGGATCATTCATTAGCGATGGCTTGTACGCCAGTGCGTTCGCGACATGCGGATTGGCGTCCGCAAAGTTGCTCCAGGTGGCCAACTCTTGTTCATTTAGATCTGGATTTGTTGCCGCACTCTGGAATTCAATCGTCGTATTACCGTTTTGAACGACCGCCGGCGCTGCGCTCTGTCTCGCATCTTGTTGTGCGGAGCTTTCTCGCACCATTAAGGGTAGTGCTAACAGTGAACCGAGTACGCCAAGCGCTAAGGTCTTGCCTAAAACACTCATGAGCTTTCTCCCACGATGTTTATGCGCGAACGTCATTCTTCTCGCGCGATTTATATCATCGATCGGATTACAAAACGCATTCTGCGTGCCAAGTTCTGCTGGCGATTAATTTGCGCTAGTTAAGCAGTGATTCTATCGGCGGTGACTTCAGCAACAACCTCCCGATCGTGTAATTAATCGCAAGGTCAAGCCTCGTGAAGGCTAATGTGCGTCGCTCGCAATTGGATGCACGCGTTGGCCATCCTCGACGGCCTGTCCCATGTTCAAGGCAACCACATCGTCGCCTGTGACGTCGCCGC
>DATKPK010000236.1:0-23668 GCA_035524095.1 Binataceae bacterium (SeqCode)
GTTGGTTGCCAGTTCTCTTTGTCTATGTGGCGTCGACATGGCCAGAGCACAGGAGCAGTCGAATTGCGCAGGACCGGGCTGTGCGACTCCAGATGTAGTTCCTCCAGGCGTAAAAGATCGCGACTTTTACTTGCAGATAAAAGCTGATTGCAAAGATCTTTGGGCAGAAATCAAAAGACGCCAATCGCTACCGCCGGACCAGCTTGAGAATCTTCCTCGTATCGACCATGCAAGAGTCGAGAATTGCAGAGATATGTTCGGCGTCTATAAGTTTCCAAAGCTTCCACCAAGCTCGCCGAGTTCACAGGGACGCGCTATCCCGGTTGCTACGCCATCGCCCCCGACTAACACATCCAACTCCGGTCCGGCGATCATAGAACCGTCAGATTCACAGCGGGTACCGAGTAACGGCGCGGCTCACATTCGGATGCGTCCGCTCAAAGGCCGCGAATTTTGGATCGTGCTCCGCTCCCGTCGGCTCCCACATTCCAACCGCCTCGCCCGATTTGCCGATCAGGCACCATCCGCTCGCGCCGTCGGCCCAGCGCATCACGGCGTAGACCGCCGCTGCATTGTGATAGCTGGCGAAATGCTCAATCGCCGACGGTACCGGCGCAAAATTCGCGAATGTGATCGCTTGTATGCTCGCACCTTTCCGCTTCAATTCGTTGTCGATACATTCTTCAGTTGCCGCCGAAACGTCCTGCGCTTTCGCCGCGGCGTCGTAGCAATGACTGGATATATCGATAATCGCTTGCGGATCTTTCAGTAGCGCGTCTTTACGCACGCCACCAATAAACGCCGGAATCAGCCTCGCTTTCTGCGCATCCGCGCGCCCGCTCAGCACGGAAAGCAGGCTTGCCACGACCAGGGCGGCGGTGACTCTGATCGTCGCTGCCATTCGCCGCGTGGCCAAATGCTTACGTCGCCGGCGCGACGGGGCCAGCATCGTCGCAGCCCCGCTTCTCACTTCTCGACTGGCTCAGCGTGCGCCGAGCACCGAGTCCTTCAGCGCCTTGGCCGGGGTAAACCGCAGCCGCGTACGCGCCGGAATTTTGATCTGCGCGCCAGTTGCCGGATTTCGGCCCATCCGCGCCTTGGTTTTGCGCTTGCGGAAAATTCCCAGCCCTGCCAGCCGCAATGTGCCCTCGCGCTTCAACTCACGCACGACCAGCACCGTGATTTCATCGAGCGCGGCCTTGGCCTGCTTCTTCGTCATCCCAACCTTGTCCGCTAAGTGAGTTGCTACTTGCGTCTGCGTCATCATCCTCCTCCTTGCCGCCGAAAGGCTGCCTGTGCGCAAGACTGAAACAGTGCCCGATATTTTTCAAGCCGATTTGACGATCACTTAACCAGTTTTCCCCAGAAAGGACGCTGGTTTTGCACAGCGATGGGCTAATTCTCACTGACTCACAATGCTTTTGTGCTTCGCGCCGCTTAATCAACCGATATGCGTGTGCTTTCGTCATCCGCCGACACGCCCTTCGGCCGGTGCCGCAAGGACGAGTACCGAAAGGACGCCAAGGATCGAGCCGCTACTTTCAGTAGCGTACCGCTACCAGGAACAAACCGTGAGCAGGCACCGCGGCTGGCGCCAGACCCCGATCGCGCCCTTCGATCAGCGCATCAATATGCTCTGGCGTAAGCTTGCCATTGCCCACCGCGACCATCGCGCCGACCATCGTGCGCACCATATGGCGTAGAAAGGCCGTCGCTTCCACGCGATAGACTAACCGCCCACCGTCGCAACGCCATTCACTCACGATTACCCTGCGAACCGTCGTCGGCTCCTCCGACCCGAGTGATCGAAATGCCGCAAAATCGTGCTCGCCGATAAAGCGCGTCGCCGCCGCGTTCATCAGTTCGATTTCCAGCGGCAACCCAACCCGCCACGCATATCGATAATCGAAGGCCGATCTGCGTCCACGATTCAATATCCGGTATTCGTAGATCCGCGATCGCGCGTCGCGCCGTGGATCAAAATCATCGTCTACCGGAATCGTCTCGATCACCGCGATATCGCGCGGCAGTATCGCATTCAGCGCACGCAGCAGGTCCGCCGCCTCAAATGGACGCGGCGCATCGAACGATGCCACCTGCCCGCGCGCATGAACCCCAGCATCAGTCCGGCCCGCCGCATAAACCCTGACCGGCGTGCCAAAGATTCCCGCGAGCGCGGCTTCCACTCGCCCTTGAATCGAATCTTTGTCCGGCTGTAACTGCCAGCCGCAGTAATTCCCCCCGTCATAGGCGAGCGTAAGCCGGAATCTCATCTTTGCAACTCGGAAATTGTGAGGCAGGCTGCGCGCCAGGCGCAGGATGATTTCAGCTTAGGAGAACGAGAACCACAGGCTCTCGGCGATCCACAGTGCCGCAAAAGCCGCCATCCGCGCGCTATCGAAGACCGCCCAGATCACTGCGCCGCCGCTTCCCGGCCGCATCCGTACGATCACGGCCTCCTGCCCGATCGCGTCGACGAATCCCGCCGGGTCATCGCCTTCGATCAACAGTACTCCTGGAGCCGCCCGCAGCCGTCCTGTCCATTCGCGCACAATGCTCTCGGTACCGCTCAGGCTCAGCGTCACCGCGCTCCCATGGAACGCCGGTACCTGGACGACTTGCACCGCCAATTTCGCGCGTCCACCCAGCAATGCCGCTGTTTGCGCCACAATCGCGTCCGCCAGCTTCGGCCCCACCTCTGGGATAAAAAGGTTGAACGCCGTCTGGATGCTCCCATCTTCGATATCCAGCCGCGCATTCAACAAATCGGCACTCTGATTGAACAGGTCAGTCACCCGCTCACGTCCCATCGTGCTCGCACCCGCCAGATAGGTCGCGCCCGCAAAGCCCGACTCCGTTCCCGTCGCCGTCAGGATTGTCGCAATCACCTGCGCTGCCGGATTCGGCACTGCAAAAACCTTGTTGGCCTTGAGCTTCTGGACGTGCTCGCGCGTCACCACTCCTGGCGCCACAATCGGCGCATGACCGGGCGCGCGCGACGCAGCACTCAGGTCAATCAATATCGGCCCCGGATGCTCTTCTATCAGTTCCAGCGCTTTCTCTTCGGGTATCGCGAGAAAGGCTATATCGAAATTGGCGAGGTCAGAGGGCGCGCTGAACTGCGCGACCGGATAGCGTTGGCCCTCGTTTTCGATCGTCTCGGATGAGCCCGCCTCCGACGCGAACATTTTCAGCTCGGCGAACGGAAATTCACGCTCCCCAATCAAATCGGCAAGCTGGCCTCCGACCGTGCCGGTGGCTCCGACGACTGCAACCCGCGGTTGGCGGCCTCCTGCTATACTCACTCAGGCCTCAGGCTCAAGGGCTTCGAGCCGTTCACGCACCAGCCTTCCGATTGCCTTACAGCCAATCTGCTTGCCGCTCGCGGCCGGTCCCAAGTCGCGCGTCCGATAACCCTCATGCAGCACCCCATCGACCGCATCCCGGATTTGATCGGCCTCGGCCCGCATCCCCAGCGATTGCTCCAGCAGCAGCGCCGCCGACAGGATCGCCGCCAGTGGATTCGCCTCGTCGCGCCCCGCTATATCCGGCGCGCTGCCATGAATTGGCTCGTACATTCCGATCCGATAACCCGCACTGTTCAGCTCCTCGCCCAACGATGCGGACGGTAACAGTCCCATCGAGCCCGCCAACACCGACGCCTCGTCGGTCAGGATATCGCCAAACATATTTTCCGTGACCACCACGTCGAAATCGCGCGGCCGGCGAATCAGATGCATCGCCATCGAATCGACTAACTGGCTCTCAAACTTGACGTCTTTAAAATCCTTGCTGATCGCCGTCGCGATCTCGCGCCACAGGCGGGAAGTGGATAACACATTGGCCTTATCGACCGACGTCAGCCGCTTCTTGCGCTCCCGCGCCAGCTCGAAACCGTAGCGCACCACCCGTTCGATCTCGTGGTCATTATATACGCACGTGTCGACCGCTTCGCGCCCGTTCTCACCCTCGCGCCACTCACTCGGCTTGCCGTAGTAGATTCCGCCAGTCAGTTCGCGAATCACCACTAGGTCAACACCGTTGATAATCTCGGGCTTCAGCGGCGACGACCCAATCAATTCTTTGACCGCTTTGACCGGCCGCACGTTTGCAAATAGCCCCAGTTCTTTCCGGAGAGCCAGCAGCGCCTGTTCAGGCCGATGCTCGGCCTTGGGATTATCCCATTTCGGCCCGCCGACCGCGCCCAGCAGAACCGCGTCGCTACTCTTCGCGTGCTCCAGCACGTCAGCCGGTAACGGCGTTCCGTAGGCGTCGATCGCATGGCCTCCGACGATTCCTTCCTTGAACTCGATATCAATCGCCGCCTGTCGCGCGACCACCTTGAGCACCTGCAAGGCCTCGCCGACTACTTCGGGACCGATTCCATCACCCTTGAGCACTAATACTTTGTAGGCCATTACCCGCTTCGCGAGCCTGTCCGGCTATCCAACGACCCTGTCACTTATCCGTATATGAGCCAAGTAGTTTAAAGTTTTGCTAAGGTATGCGGTTATTCCAACAATCGCAGTCTTAACATTCAGAGCGATACCCTACCGCGCAACGCCACCCATGCCGCTGCTGTCAACTTCCATCCTGAGCTAATTAGAGCGCGTCGTTCAACAATCTTAGGGTCTATCAGCAATTAGCCGAAGTAACATACTCCGGCAAGCCCTCACTTAAACGGATAGCCGCCCAGCCTGATTCTGAGCTCGCGCGTCTGGCTATTTTTTCATTCTTTCGCGTAGCTGGCTCGCGAGGAATCTCGATCTCTTGCCAAGGCTGCCTTAGTAAAAGCCGAACTTCAGCTGCACCTCAGCGGCAGCGTGATCGAGTCGCTCAGCCCGCCTTTCGATAACTAGCGGAGGCGAAGGTTCCGCGAGCAACCAATTCCGTGAGGTGCATCAAAATGAGGACGTCCCCGATCCCTGCGTATTAACGTCAGTGGCTACTATGAGCTTCGTTGAAAAGGCTGCGTCCGTTCTCAAGACTTGAAGCCGCATCGGCGCGGCTTCAGATTCTTCCCTCAAACGGTTATAGACCCTCGCTCGCCGGAGCCGCCACCGCATTCTCACGCGCCTTCAGCCGATTCAGTGCATTTACCAACGCCATCGCGCTCGCCATCACTATATCGCTATGCGCTCCCTGACCTGCCACGGTCATCCCGTTTTCGCGCACGAGGCATGAAACTTCGCCCAGCGCATCCGTGCCTCCGGTAATCGCCTTGACCGAATAACGCTCCAGCGCCGGATTGATTCCGCTGATTCGATAGATCGCCTTGTAGCAAGCATCCACCATTCCGTCGCCGGTCGCGTCGGCCGTCCGTTCCTCGCCCATCACCCGCATCGTAACTTCGGCATGCGGCGTCTCCCTGACCGATGATCCCACCTTCAAGTCCAGCAGTTCAAAGCAGTCGCCAGTGCGCCGCGTCTCTTCATTGATCAGCGCCAGGATATCGTCGTCATAGACGATTTTTTTCTTGTCGCACAGCACCTTGAACGCAGCGAATGCCTTCTCGACGTCGGTTGCCTTCGGGTCAACCCCAAGCTCGCTCAACCGGTTGATAAACGCATGGCGCCCCGAATGTTTCCCCAACACCAGTTTGTTCGACGGAATCCCGATATCTTCGGGCTTCATGATTTCATACGTCAGCTTGTTCTTGAGTACGCCGTCCTGATGAATCCCGGCCTCATGCGCGAACGCGTTATCACCCACGATCGGCTTATTCGGCGGCACCGGCTGCCCGATTATCTGCGACAGTAGCCGCGACGCCGGATAGATCTGCCGCGTCTCGATTCCGGTCTTTACGTTCATTAAGTCGCGCCGCGTCTTGATCGCCATCACCACCTCTTCCATCGAGGTGTTCCCGGCGCGCTCGCCAATTCCGTTGATCGTGCATTCGACCTGTCGCACGCCGTTCATGATCGCGGCCAGCGAATTCGCCACTCCCAGCCCCAAATCATTATGGCAATGGGCGCTCCAGATTACTTTGTCCGCACCCTCGACCTTCTCGCGGATATACGCGAACATTCGCCCGTATTCCTCGGGAATCGCATGGCCGGTCGTATCCGGCAGGTTGATAATCCGCGCTCCCGCTCGGATCACCTCGCTGCAAATCATCGCCATATAATCCCAATCCGTGCGCGACGCGTCCTCGCACGAGAACTCGATATAGTCCAGATGCTTCTTCGCGCGACTCACCGCCCAGGTCGCAGCGTTCAGCACATCCTCTCGCGTCATGTTCAGCTTGTACTTCAGATGGATATCCGAAGTCGCGATGAAAATATGGATCCCCGGGTTCTTTGCTTGATCGATCGCGCGCAGGGCCGCGTCGACGTCTTCATCGCGCGTACGCGAGAGGCTCAGCACCGTGGGACTAGTCACCGCCTCGGCCACGCGCCGCACCGCTTCGAAATCTCCAGGCGACGATGCTGCAAAGCCCGCCTCGATAATATCCACGTTGAGCCGTTCCAGTTGCCGCGCGATTGCAATCTTCTCATCGACGTTCATCGTGCACCCTGGCGATTGTTCGCCGTCGCGTAGCGTCGTATCGAAGATTCGTACGTGATCGGTCATTGCATTCGTTTCCATCTTTACTCTTCCCTCGCTGGCTCCCCGAGAGGGCAGGCTTCCAACCGCGCGCGATCCACCAAAAAAGAAAACGCCCTGGGCGGCTTGGAAGGCCCACCCAGGGCGCTGATCTCGAAGTTTCAAGCCTGCTTCAGGCCATTACCTCAGCGCCTCTGGCGTAGGCCCCGCTAAGGGCCAGGCTAAGTAGCAGGCAAATATTAATCTTCGGCGCCATTGCAGCGGATCCTACCTGCCCTTCGCCATCCCGTCAAGGCAAAAGGTAGTGCTGTACATCAGTAGCGATATCGCAAATTGCTGATTCACGCCGGATTTACAACAACGGATCGTTGGCGTGCATCGCCTCGAACGTCTCTTCATCGACTCCCGCCGGCGCCGCGCCAGGTAGCGGCGCAATCCGCTCGCCTCGCAGATACAAAATCGGCCCCGATAACACGTATGCGCTCGCGATCATGCACGCGGTAAACTGCGGCATCGCCAACAACATCGCCGCGACCACTAACACGCCCGCCATCAACTCGAATTGCGCGCGCTTGCGCAGGTTGATCGCTTTGAAGCTTGGGTACGGCACTCGCGAGACCATCAGCGACGCGAGCGCGAGCATTACCGGCGCCATCACCGCTGCGAGTGTCCGCGGCGAGTTCAACTCGAAATAGCTGTACGCCAGCACCAGTCCGGCAATCATCACCGCCGCCCCTGGTACCGGCAGCCCGGTAAACCGTCGCTTGTCGGCTGCTGCCGTCTGGATATTAAACCGTGCTAATCGCAGCGCCGCCGCCACCACGAAAAGCCCGCTAATCACCACCGCTGGCGCGCCCAACGGATGCAGCGCCCACGTATAGACCAGCGCTGCAGGCGCGACGCCAAACGCGATGACGTCAGACAAGCTGTCGTATTCTACCCCGAACTGACTGCTGCTATGCGATGCGCGCGCCACCCGCCCGTCCAGCGAATCGCACACAAATGCAACCATAATCATCAGGGCTGCGGTCTCGAAGTGCGACCCGATCGACGATATCAGCGAGTAAAACCCGGCCAGCAACCCGAGCGACGTTATCGTCGCAGGCACCACGAACACCCCACGCCGAATCGGCTTAACGACCCCCTGCCGTTGGTCCGAACGCCCGCCAATTACTCGCATCCGCCGCCTATTCGCGGTCCGTCTAATTTCGCCATCGATCATTGCTTAAACGGCTCCAATAGTCGCTATCACGCTCTCACCGGCCTGTACTCGCGCACCCGCCGCGACCGTCACGTGATAGCTCAGCGGAATGAAATGATCCACCCTGCTTCCAAACATAATCATTCCGACTCGCTGCCCGCGCACCAACACATCACCCGGCCGCTCGTGACACACTATCCGTCGCGCTAGGTATCCGGCTACCTGCATCATCGCGTAACGACGACCCGCGTTGTCTTCAATGAGGATTAGATTGCGCTCGTTATGCTCACTCGCATCGTCATGAAACGCCGCCCGGAACTCTCCCGCCGTATGCGTCACTGCTACGACGCGCCCCGTCACCGGCGCCCGATTCACATGCACATTCAACGGCGACATGAACACCGACACGCGATGGAACCGCTCACCTGATTCCCCAGGCAACGCTACCTCGCTGACCTCGGTGACTTTGCCATCAGCCGCGGAAATCACTGCACCTTCCGGAGCCGTCACGACCCGTTCAGGGTCGCGAAAAAATGAGCCAACAGCTATCGCCAGGACAATTAGAAGAAACGCGAGCGCGTCCCAACGAACGGCGTAAAGCAGAAACCCGGCGACCGCGATGGCCACCGTGTACGGCACGCCTTCAGGTGCAATGCCGATTAACGCAGCGGCGCGCCCGATCCACACATTGGCATCAGGCGCATCGCTTGAACTATCCGCCGAACCAGGCAAAGCTATGCTTAGTTCCGTGCGCGATCAACCAGCCGATCGCTCCCAAGCCACGGCATAAACGACCGCAGCTTGCGCCCGACCTCTTCCACCGGATGCTGCTCGCCTTGCTTGCGCAAATCTTTGAACTTCGGCAGCCCCGCGCGATACTCAGCGATCCATTCGTTGGCGAATTTGCCGGATTGAATATCGGCGAGAATCTTCTTCATGGCCGCCCGCGTCGTCTCGTCAACCACCCGCTTGCCGCGCGTCATATCGCCATATTCAGCCGTATTGCTGATCGAATAGCGCATATTCGAGATGCCGCCTTCGTAGATCAGATCCACGATCAGCTTGACCTCGTGAACGCACTCGAAATACGCCATTTCCGGCGCATATCCCGCTTCAACCAGCGTCTCAAAACCCGCACGAATTAGTTCCGTCAACCCGCCGCACAGCACCGATTGCTCGCCGAACAAATCAGTTTCGGTCTCTTCGCGGAAGCTGGTCTCGATGATCGCCGCGCGCCCGCCGCCGATCGCGGATCCATACGCCAGTCCTATCTTTTCCGTGTCACCCGACGGGTCCTGCTGGACCGCCAGAAGGCACGGCACGCCTCGCCCCTTCACGAACTCCGAGCGCACCAGATGGCCCGGCCCCTTCGGCGCGATCATAAACACATTTACGTCGGCTGGTGGCTGGATAAACTTGAAATGGATATTAAAACCGTGCCCGAACGCGAGATACTTGCCTTTCGTCAGATGGGGCGCGATCTCTTCGCGATAAACGTCGCTCGCCATCTCGTCCGGCACCAGCATCATAATGATGTCGGCCTCTTTGGCGGCTTCCGACGTTTCGAGAACCTTAATCCCCTGCTTGATTGCCTTTTCCGCTGTTGGACTGCCATTGCGCAACCCCACCCGCACGTCCATCCCGCTATCACGCAGATTCAGCGCATGAGCATGCCCCTGGCTGCCGAACCCCATGATCGCGATCTTCTTTGGCCGCAGGGCGCTCATATCGGCATCCCGATCGTAAAATACTTTCATTTGATTTTTCTCTCGGCGCGGCTAGTCCCGCGCATGGCGATGGTTATTATGGCTCTCGGGCTGCACCGATCGCGCTGTCGTTATTTTCCCGGTCCGTACGATTTCTTTGATTCCTAGCGGTCGAATCAACTCAATAAACGCCCTAATCTTATCGCTGTCGCCCGTCACTTCGACGGTCACCGAGCGAGGGCCGATGTCCACGACATGCGCGCGAAAGGCCCCGACGATTGAGTCCATTTCTGATCGAGTCCGCTCGTCTACCGCGACCTTGACCATGATCAACTCGCGATCAACCGTTTCGACATCCTTGAAATCGGTGATCCGAATCACCGATACCAGTTTGTTGAGCTGCTTATTGATCTGTTCGAGGATCTGGTCGTCGCCCGACGACACCAGAACAATCCGCGACACGGTCGGATCCAGCGGATCCTCGTTGACCGTCAGTGACTCGATATTGAAACCGCGGCTCGAAAACAGGCCCGCTACGCGCGCCAAAACGCCGAATTCATTCTCGACCAGAACCGATATCGTGTGTTTTGGCATCGTACGTCGGGATTCACTGCCTGCCTCGCGCTCCGCCCTTCAACGTGCGTCCGCGTGCTGATGGCGGCTAACGATCTCCATTATTTGATCCTTAGTCGCCAATTTCAATTTCTGTATGCGTTTGACTTCGACTTCTTCTTCAGAGCTGAGGTAGTGTTTGTGGCGGAAGGCTTCCAGTTGATGTTTGTACTCTAGATGCTTGCTATAGACTGCGCGTAGTTGCTCGTCATGTTCCGCGTACTGCTGGACTAGCTCTTCCTCGCGTCGTTCCATGGATTGCCTCTCCCGGTTTTAAGGCGGTGTGTTTAACGGTTGCATCCGGTGGCCGCACATAACGTGGCTCCAAACCCATGATTGGCTCGAGATCACCTTCGACCACCCGCGCCGCACCCATTGCGGCTATAAAACCTCCGATGAGCTGCAACCGGGCATTTCCCACCACCTCGCCACGCCCGCCAATCTTGCTGAAATGCTCGCATGCCTCTTCGGCCTTAGCTTCGCCCGCAAAGATGACCCGTCCCTCGAGCTCATTTATCAGCAACTCAAGGTTAACAACCCGATCATCTGATCTTCTTTCTAGCGCATCACCCTCGACGCGGTAAAGAGAAGCGTAGACTTCCCCCTTGCGCGCGTCGATAAGCGGACAAATTGTCGCACCGCTATCATCGGCTTCTACCGCCGCGCACAATGCGATCGCGTCAAGCGAGGGCACCCCCGCCACTTTTAGCCTCGACGCGAGCGCCAGCCCCTTCACATAGCTGAGTCCAACGCGCAATCCCGTGAATGATCCGGGACCGATTCCTACTGCTATTCCCGCCAGCTCCTTGAATTTCAGGCGAGCCTGATTCATCAGAGCCGCGACCAGCTCGGGCAAGTCGGCTCCATGCGATTTCGCCCGATGCGCCACCGAAGCGAGCACCCGGCCACCACTTACGATTCCCAGATGTGCGCTTGAAGTTCCGGTATCGAGTCCCAGGACAGGGCCGGCTCCGGCCCCTGCCTTCAGCAGACCGTCAGCCAATAAGACGCGAGATATCATTCACAATTACGAACGCCATCAGTATCGCCAGCAGAAATAGCCCCACCTGCATCGCGATCTCGCGATGACGCAGTTTCATCGGCTCACCGCGCACCCCTTCAATCGCAAAGAACAGCAGATGGCCACCGTCGAGCAGCGGCACCGGAAACAGATTAATTATGCCGAGCTCCAGGCTCAGCATCACCGTGAACATCGCCACGTCAGAGAACCCCTGATGGGCTTCCCTACCGGCTATCTGCGCGATCATGATCGGACCGCCAAGCGCCTGCCGTACCGGCGTGGCGCCCGAAATTATCTTGCCTATTCCAACCACCAGTGTCCCGGCCATCGATACCGACTCGCTGACGCCATCACCGATCGCTGCGAACGGCCCCTCGCGATGAGTGATCTCATCACCGCGTGGCGTTACTCCAATCACCCAGGTCGGCGCTTTGGTGCCATAAATCGTCGGCTCATCGACCCGTTTCGGGTTGACGGTCAGGTGCAGAGTCTTCGTAGCATTCGTGGCATCCTTCCGTTCAATCGTCAGATTGATCGCATTCCCGCCACTCGCCTTGACCAGCGTCGATAACTCATCCCACGTTCTGATCGGCGAGGCGTTGACCGCCGTCACCCGATCACCAGGCCGCAGACCCGCGGCGTATCCCGGCAGATCTGTCGGTATCGATCCGAGCACCGGCAGCATGGTCGGCACGCCGACCATGAACACGACGGCCATCAGAATTGGTGCAAACAAGATATTCGAAGCTGGCCCCGCCAGCACGATTGCGAAGCGTTTGGCCAGCGGCTGGCTCGGAAAGGCTCTGGAATTATACTGTTCGACCAGCGCCGACGGCTTTCCCTCACTCAGAATCTCACAGGCACGGCTCACCGATCCTGCCCGATCGATCGCCTGCAGCACGATCAGCTCTTCCGCCTTCAGTTCTCGGCCGAGAATGGCCTGCGCCCGATTCGCAGGCGTCTCGGCAATAGCGATCGCCGCCCCGTCCGCGCTACCGCCCGCGGCCAGTTGCGATCCGTTCACCAACTCATCTGCTATCGCCTTGATCGCCGCTTCGCTTGGCGTCTCTTTCGCGATCCACTTCGTCCGCCTCGCCGCCTCTTCGAGATCAAGCAGAAGCTCCTTGATATATCCGAGCAGCGTCGCGTTGCTGGGTTCCTCGGCAACTTCATCGCCAAGCATCTTGACGTAACCGCCGAACGGCGTCGCCCCAAGGCAATAATCCGTCTCTCCGTAACGAATCCCAAATAGCCTTGGTGGATAGCCCACCGAGAAGCGCAGCACACGTACGCCCAAGCGTTTCGCCATCGCGAAATGCCCCGCCTCATGCACCACGATTAGAACCGCGAAGATTACGACCGCAGCGACGATGGAAGTGATCATATTTTGAGGTTTAGAGCGGCCCCCGCGACCGCATCAGTCCAGGCAATAGTAGGTTAAAACCGCCGCAAAGACTAGGCTGCATGCGCGGTCCATCAACCCGCCATGTCCTGGGAAAAGCCACCCGGAATCCTTCACTCCCGCAACCCTCTTGAACGCCGAATTCGCGAGGTCACCCGCCTGCGCCAGCACGCCAATACCCAATCCAATCAATATCGCCGACCGCGCCGTCCATTCCGGCACCAGCCACGGCCGCAGAATCACCGCTGCGACGATCACCGCCGCTAATCCACCAATCGCACCTTCGACCGTCTTGTTGGGACTTACTCGCGGCAGCAGCTTGATCCGCCCAATCGATCGCCCGACGAAGTACGCCCCGCTGTCGCTTGCGACCACCAGCAGAATCATCAGGATGATCGCTCCGACTCCATGCGGCGCGTTGCGCAGCAGCGCAAAATACGGAAACAGCACTCCTACCCACAGAGCACCAAGCGCGATTAAGATTGGATTCACCGCAACTGCATCACTGCCGCGCCGCCCGACCCTCACCGTAAGCCCGATCATCCCCGCACCAATGAATGCCGGAACGATCCACGAATAGACCGCTACGTGCATGAGCATTGGAATCGACGCTGACGCTCCTAGGATGATCAAAATGACCATCGCGTCTCCACGCGCCTTGGTCATTGCCGCGACTTCGTAAAGGCCGATCGCGGTCAGGATCGCGATGAACCCCGTGAAGATCGCGGCCGGCGCCCACAATACCACCCCGAGCAGCAGCGGTAATGCGACCGCTGCCGTCCAGAGCCTAGTTCGCAGCATGCAGCCGGTCGCGTGGACCGCTTTCCACCATGCCGAAACGCCGCTCACGCCCTTGATAGGCCGCGAGCGCCTTCAGAAAATCGCGCTCGCGAAAGTCAGGCCACAACGTGTCGGTAAAATATAACTCGGTGTAGGCTAGCTGAAATAGCAGAAAGTTCGAGATCCGTAATTCACCCGAAGTGCGAATCAACAAGTCAGGATCGGGCATCCCAGCCGTCGCCAACTCATTTGCGACAACGTGATCATTAATCTGTTCTGGTCGCAGACGCCCCTCCGCCACTGCCTGCGCGATTCGCCGCGTCGCGCTTACGATATCCTGCCGCCCGCCGTACGATAGCGCCAGCGCCGTCGTCAGTGAGCGATTCCCCGCCGTTATCTCCATCGTCTTATCGAGCGCGCGCCGCACCGTCACCGGCAACTGGCTGGTATCGCCTAGTACTATCACGCGCACGTCACGTTTCATCAGCCGCTTGGTTTCGGTCACGAGGTAGCGATGAAACAACTGCATCAGGAAACGGACTTCCGCTGCCGGGCGTTGCCAATTCTCACTCGAGAACAAAAACAGCGTCAGGTACGGGATTCCCAATTCGCGTGCAGTTTCCACCACCGCCCGCACTGAATCCTTGCCTCGCCGATGACCTTCACAGCGCGCCAGCCCTCTTTGATAAGCCCAGCGCCCATTACCGTCCATTACGATTGCGACATGCCGCGGCAGACGCGACCGGTCGAGCTCAAATTCCGGATTGTCAATAAGCAAAGACGGCAATACCACTTTGCGGATGAAAGCCGCGGCGCCCAATGGCGACGCGATCAGACCTCCATTATCTCGGCTTCCTTTGCAGTTAAGACGTGATCGATCTTTTCGATGTATTCAGTCGTGAGCTGCTGGACCTTGGCTTCGGCTGCGCGCAATTCATCATCGCCGATCGCTTTGTCCTTATGCTGCTGTTTCAGCTTGTCGTTCGCGTCACGCCGATGGTTCCGAATTGACACGCGGAATTCCTCAGCGGTCTTGCGCACGTGCCGCACAAGGTCCTTGCGCCGATCTTCGTTCAACTCTGGAATCGGAATCCTGATCACCTTGCCGTCATTCATCGGATTCAGGCCCAAATCGGAAGTCTGAATCGCCTTCTCGATCTCTGCCATCGCACCTTTATCGTACGGCGTGATTACCAGCAGCCGGGCCTCCGGCGCTGCCAATCCGGCAAGCTGCCGCAGTGGCGTCTTGGTCCCGTAATAATTGACGTGCAACCCTTCCAGTAACGCTGTCGACGCCCGTCCCGTCCGCACCCGGCTTAACTCATGGCGAAAGGCGTTAACCGCCTCATCCATCTCCATCTGCGCAAGTTCGATTTCCTCGTTCATGACTGTACCGGCTCAAGCGAATGCCGCTCCTCGCCTCATCATAGCTCACGGAATCCGCAGCACCCAATTTTCCACCGTTGCGCCCTCGGCTCCAGCGCCCAACTTCGGCTCGACAACCGGGATCAATTCGCCTCGCCAGCACTCTCGACCCGCGTCCCTATCGCCTCACCCATCACCGCCCTCCGTATGTTACCGGGCTTGCGCAGGTTGAACACTATGATTGGCAGGTGATTGTCCATGCACATCGAGATCGCCGTCGAATCCATCACCTTGATATTCCGCTGCAAAACCTCGATGTAGGTCAGCCGGTCAAACCGATGCGCATCCGGGAACCGCAGCGGGTCGCGATCGTAGACGCCGTCCACCTGATGGGTCGCCTTGAGAATGATCTCTGCGCCGATCTCCATCGCCCGCAGACTCGCCGCCGTATCGGTTGTGAAATAGGGATTCCCCGATCCCGCTGCGAAAATCACCACCCGGCCCTTCTCGAGATGGCGCACGGCTCGCCGCCGGATATATGGCTCGCATACTGCCTGCATCTCAATCGCCGACAGCACCCGCGTGGTCACGCCCAATTGTTCGAGCGCATTTTGCAGCGCCAGCGCGTTGATCGCCGTCGCCAGCATTCCCATCTGGTCCGCCGTCGAACGATCCATCCCGCGCGCTTCGTACTCGCTGCCGCGCAGAATATTCCCGCCGCCGATTACCAGCGCTAGTTCTATCCCCAGATGAGCGGCGAGCGTAACTTCCTGAGCGACTACGGCAAGCGCATCAAGGTCAATTCCATGGCCCTGTGCAGGCGCCAGCGCCTCTCCGGAAAGCTTGAGCAATACACGCCGATAGCGCGGCTTGCCATTCCCGGCCGCTTCCGCTTCGCCCATTTTTTCGACTTCCGCTCCCCTTCGCGTGCGGTTCCGCCCGTGAACCGGGACCAAACGCAGCCCGGGATTGGAATTAGTGTCTACTGATCACGCCTTGGAGTCGAGACTCTCGCCAAGCTGAAAGCGTACAAAGCGCCGCACTTCAATCTTTTCGCCGAGCTTACCGACGTACTCGCCGACCAGGTCCTTGATCGTTCGGTTCGGGTCGCGCACCCAGGCCTGATCGTACAAGCAAACTTCCGTGTAGAATTTCTGGATTCGCCCCTCGACGATCTTCTCGACCACCTGCGCCGGCTTGCCAGTCTCCGCCGCTTGCGCAGCGTAAATCTCCCGCTCCTGCTGAATTATCTCCGGCGCCAGCTCCTCGCGCGTGACCGCGCGAGGGTTCGCTGCCGCTATTTGCATCCCGATTTCCTTCACCAGTGTCTGGAATTCGGGCGTTTTAGCTACGAAATCACTCTCGCAGTTGACCTCGACCAGCACTCCCAGCTTGCCGCCCGCATGGATATACGATCCCACCGAGCCGTCCGATGCCGTTCGCCCCGACCGCTTGGCCGCCTGCGCGATACCCTTCTCGCGCAGCCATACGACCGCCTTGTCGAGGTCGCCCTTGCTCTCAGCCAGCGCCTTTTTGCAATCCATCACGCCGGCTCCGGTCTTGTCCCGCAGGTCCCTTACCAGAGTTGCATTTACGTCCATTCGTGTTTCCGAGCGCCAGACCGATATCGGCTGGTGCAATTACGGGCGGAATATCCTTCCGCCCGTTCTTAAATTTTCCCGCTATGTGACCTTGGCGCTACTAGGCTTGCGGTGGCGGCGCCTCCGGCGTTCCATCCATCTCAGCGACGGGCTCGATATCCGCCTCACCCTTTGCCCGCTCCTCGGCCAGTTGCCGCCCTTCGATAATCGCGTCCGCGACCGCCGCAGTAAACAACTTGATCGCCCGGATTGCGTCATCATTCCCCGGGATCCGATAAGCGATCAGGTCTGGGTCACAATTCGTATCCACTACCGCGACCACCGGGATCCCCAACCGCTTCGCTTCGGCGACCGCGATCTCTTCCTTCTTGGTGTCGATCACCCACAGCGCGTCCGGCAACTTGCGCATGTTCTTGATCCCGCCGAGCGTCGCCATCAGCTTGTCATGCTCGCGTGCGTTCTCGCTCATCTCGCGCTTGGTTAACGCCTGGATCATCTCCGGATCGGCCATCACTTCTTCGAGCTTCTTCAACCGCTCGATCGACGCCCTGATCGTCTGGAAATTCGTCAACATTCCGCCTAGCCAGCGATTGTTAACGAAGAACATGCCGCAGCGTTCAGCCTCTTCGCGCACGATATCCTGGGCTTGCTTCTTCGTTCCAACGAACAGCACGGTGCCACCTTGCGCCGACAGGTCCCGCACAAAATCAAACGTATGGCGGAACATTTTCACCGTCTGCTGCAAATCTATAATATAAATCCCGTTTCGGGCGCCGAAGATGTATGGCTTCATCTTCGGATTCCAGCGGCTGGTCTGATGGCCAAAGTGGACTCCAGCCTCCAGCAACTGCTTCATGCTGATTTCGGTCATGTCGTTCCTGGGAACCTCTCCACCCGCTCACGCGGGACTTTAATCCGGCTCGTCCAAACTACAATCATTATCAGGCGCGCGCCCCGCCCGCAAAGCAAGCCGCTTTAGCCTCCGTCCGACCGTTGCTGAATCTTTCCGGCGCATCCGCCGGGTCCATCACTTGAATTGGACGTCTATAGCGACCCTACGCGTTCATCGATTCGAGAAATTCGTCGTTGGTTTTGGTCCCCTGCATCTTATCGAGCAGGAATTCCATCGCCTCGACCGCATTCAGCTGTGAGAGCAATTTGCGCAGGATCCAGATTCGGTTCAGCGTCGCACGCGGCAGTAATAGTTCTTCTTTGCGTGTCGACGACCGCTGAATATCGATCGTCGGGAAAATTCGCTTTTCGAGCAGCCGCCGGTCCAGCGCTATCTGCTGATTACCCGTGCCCTTGAATTCCTCGAAAATCACTTCATCCATCCGGCTGCCGGTATCCACCAGCGCCGTCGCAATAATTGTCAGGCTGCCGCCATCTTCGGTATTACGCGCCGCGCCAAAGAACTTCTTCGGCTTATGCAACGCATTGGAGTCAACACCGCCCGACAGAATCTTTCCCGACGGCGGCACCACCGTATTATACGCCCGCGCCAGCCGCGTGATTGAGTCGAGCAAAATCACCACGTCGCGCCCATGCTCAACCAACCGCCGCGCCTTTTCGATAACCATTTCAGCCACTTGCACGTGGCGCGTGGCCGGCTCATCGAACGTCGAGCTTACCACCTCGCCATGCACCGAGCGCAGCATATCCGTGACTTCTTCCGGCCGCTCGTCGACCAGCAAGACAATCAGAACGATCTCCGGATGATTCCGTGCGATCGCCTTCGCAATCGCTTGCAGCATCATCGTCTTGCCGGTGAACGGCGCCGCGACGATCAATCCGCGCTGCCCCTTGCCGATGGGCGCGACCAGGTCGATCAGCCGCGTCGTGTAATCTTCATGGTCGTATTCGAGCTTGATCCGTTCTTCCGGATAAAGCGGCGTCAGGTTATCGAACAGTATCTTGTCGCGCGCCTTCTCCGGCTCTTCATAGTTTATCGATTCAACTTTCAGCAGCGCGAAATAACGCTCACCCTCTTTGGGCGGCCGAATCAGTCCCGAGACGACGTCACCGGTACGCAAATTGAACTTCCGGATCTGGCTTGGCGATATATAGATATCGTCCGGTCCCGGCAGATAGTTGTAGTCTGGCGCGCGCAGAAAGCCGAAGCCGTCCGGCAGGATCTCCAATACACCCTCACCCAGAATCGACCCATTGCGCGCGGCTTGCGCCTGCAGGATTGCAAAGATCATCTCCTGCTTGCGCATGTTGGTGGCGCCATCGATGTTGTACTCGCGCGCTGCCTGCGCCAATTCGGTGATTTTAGCGCCCTTTAGCGCCTTGAGATTGAGCGTTCCGCCCTCGCTCACAATTGCGATCGGCGACCCGTAGCGCACGCCGTTCGGGTTCTGTTGCCCGCCGTTGGCGTGACGTGGTTCGGCTTGCGGCCTCGCTTCAGCCTGTGATCGCATCTCGGGCTGCGAACGCATCTCCGACGGCGTCCGGCCATTTGCCCGGTTTCCGTTCGCCTCCGGCTGTTGCGTCTCTGCCGATCCCTGACCTTGCGCGTGATGGCCCTGATGGCTTCGTGTTCTTACCATCGGGCTCGCCCCTGCAGCTTCTTCAGCTCGCTCATGGGTGTCGCTTCTTGCCGTTCCTCGACCTTTGGGCATGTTACCTCCCCCGCCACCTTAACGTCCTCCCCCTGATTGTCGAATCTTTCACGCAAGACGCGAGCCTTGCGCGACCGTGCCTGTCATAATCTCTAGCCTTCGCTATTAGCTTCGAGCGCGACTTATTGCCCACTCGTTGATTCGACAGATGAAGCTGAATATGGCCTCGGCCCACGTTTTCATTGCTGGGCCGCCTGACCCGTTCCATGCGGCTGACACGATTCTAGCCGCTTTCCGCGCACGGTGTCCGCTCGCGCCGTTACTCTGAGGCTCTGCGTGAACACCCACCTCCGGGTTCCCCAATCAGCGTAGCCATTTGGGATAAAGGTTTTGACGCCTTTTGCTTCGATCGGCGTCCGGAGGGCGGGAGCTTGATTCGACTAGCCTCGACGCATTTCGATGCGGGAGTCCTTTACGTGAAGGTAATCAAGGGCCACCTCCGTGTCAACTGCCGCCTCCCCGCAGCTGCTAATTGGATTTTAGTTCCGGCCAGCGACGTAAAGTGAATCTGACCCGCGGCAACAACCCTCTTTTTGTCATTCTCGCTTCCTGGCGGTAAGGGCCTTATCTGTCATTCTCGCGCGGTAGCCCTTGCTTGCCGTAGGTCTCGCCCGCGAGACCATGCGCGAGCGAGTCGGCAAGCGCAGAGCCCAAAACTCTGAGGGCGCGCACAACTCACTCTGCGGTTGGAGCGCCGGCAAATCCGAAGTGCCGCCCGAAGAATCCCGATCATTTTGCCGAGCTGCTCTGATGCGCTCGATGAACCCTCTGACCTCACACCAGTTCTCAGTCTTCCGCGACCCAGCGCCGCACTTGAGCCCTTTCGAGTTCCATCCCGCGTAAACGCAAGAAATCTCTGAAGTCTTCCGGCAACGGCGCCTCAAATCCCATCCGCTCACCACTGCGCGGATCGCTCACTTCCAGCGCCAGCGCATGCAACGCCTGCCGCGCAAACCCCAACCCATCATCTGTACCGGCTCCATATAAGACGTCCCCGGCGCACGGATAGCCGCTCGCCGCCAGATGCACCCTTATCTGATGGGTCCGCCCCGTCTCCGGACGCACACGTACCAGCGTCGCGGCCGTCCCTTCCACAAAACGCTTGATCACCCGCACATGACTCACCGCCTCGCGCGGATTCCGCGACTTCACCGACATCCGCTTTCGTTCCGTGCTATGGCGTCCCAGCGGGCGCGCGATCGTCTGCCGCTCCGGCCCAGCCGTCCCGCGCACCACCGCGATATAAATCTTCCGGACCGTCCGCTCCTTAAATTGCCGCGCCAGATGCGTCCGCGCAAACGGTGTCCGCGCCACCACCATCACTCCCGACGTATCCTTGTCCAGCCGATGAACGATTCCGGGCCGCAAGACCCCGTCAGGCTCCGCCATTACCGCGAGTTCGGGGAATCGGGCCAGTAGCGCATCGACTAACGTAGCATTCGGATGTCCCGGCGCCGGATGGACCGTCATTCCCGCCGGTTTGTTGACTACGATCAGCTCATTGTTGGCGAAAATCACCTCGATTGTGGGCGCTTCGACTGGCGCAGGTGGCACCTCTACGATCGGCGCTGACGCGACCGCGATCGTATCGCCGCGATGAACGGTCGCCGCCGCGCGTCCCGGATTGCCGTTGACCGTTACCAGCCCCGCCTTGATCATCCGCGTGGCCTGCGACCGCGAATATTCGGGCGTGAGCATCAGCGCGAGGAACTGGTCGAGCCGCATCCGCTCATGCGTCGGCCCAGCTATCAGTCGAACTTCGCTGCTGCCTTTATTTGACGTGCTATTTCCTGAATTAGGTGGCTGCAAAACCGGTCAAGGGGCAGGGCTTTCAGCCTCGAAATTTGCGTTGCGACTTGCCCGCAATCGTGACGATGGGTCAGATGGACAGCGCTATTGCATGAAGCCGGCTGGCACCCCGGCGCTTGTTGTAGTGACGTTCTGCGCCGCAGTCGGCGGAACCGGGGGCAGTCGTTGTGCTGCAAGCTCGGTCAACGCGCGCGGCTTATCGGTACTAAAGGGAGGATTCTTCTTAGGCGTCCAAGGCTTCGCCACAACCCCAACTTGCCATCCGCTACGATCCACGGAACAGCCCATCACAGCCACAACAAGATTGTTCAATTGCGCCCCGCGCCCAAGCATATCCGCCGCAGGCTTCAAAATTTCCCTGCAATTGGTATTGCCGTAGTTAGTAGTTTCCACCTTGAAACCTTCCTTTCGCTCAAGGAGGTCCATTTGCGAGCGGTCCTCTTCCTCGTCCAGTTTCGCCTGAGGAAGTGCAGTAACGCCGATTGAAAGCTGGACGCTTCCCGCCCTGCCGCCGCAGACAAGAGTATTTGTCCTCGGACTGCTGCTCACAGGCATAGCTAATCCGACATTGCCAGTTCCTCTGTCTACCACTCGAGGTCTCGCTATCGGTGGCGCCACCGGGTTTGGCTCCATAGCGACGGGGCCAGTAATCCCGAGAGTGTTCTGCACGTCGTTTTCCGACAGCAGCTTGCACGGATCAGGAACTTCATCCGCTCCCGCCAGCTTGGATGAACCGATCAGCAATAGAACTGCCAGGATGAAAATGTGGTACGAGCTACGCCACTGCCTCCCGTGTCTTTTCCGCAGGCATAGCATCTTGCGCTACGAGAATGACTGTCATTTATAAGTCAGCGGATGGCTCTTTTCGTACGCCGTGATCGACCCCTCATGCGCCAGCGTTAGCGCAATGTCATCGAGACCCTCGATTAAACACTTCTTCACGAATTCATCGATCGCGAAATGCGCCGACCAGCCCTTTTCGTCGCTCACCTTCTGCGCCGGCAAATCCACCGTCAGCCGATAGTCTTCATTGCTTTTGATCGCCTCAAAGATCGCGTCGGTCTCTTCCGGCTTCAGCGTTATCGGCAGAATCCCGTTCTTGTAACAATTATTGTGAAAGATATCCGCGAAGGATGGCGCGATCACCGCCTTGAACCCGAAGTCCGCCAGCGCCCATACCGCATGCTCCCGCGAACTGCCGCAGCCGAAATTCGCTCGCGCCACTAGAATCGTTGCCTTCTCGAAACGGGGCTGCGTCAGCACGAATTGATTATCGCTCTGATTCCGCCAGTCGTAGAACAGTCCGGCCGCTAATCCACTGCGCACCACCGCCTTCAAAAACTGCTTCGGGATTATCTGGTCCGTATCGACATTAGGCCGATCCAGCGGCGCCACGATTCCGGTGAAATTCTTGAACGGTTTCATCGCCATAACTTCTATCCTCAGCTTCGCCCCGGCGCCTTACGCCCACTCACGCACGTCCACGAAATGGCCAGCGACCGCCGCCGCTGCCGCCATCACCGGACTCACAAGATGGGTCCGGCCACCCTTGCCCTGCCGTCCCTCGAAATTCCGGTTCGACGTGCTCGCGCAGCGCTCGCCTGGCTTCAGGATATCCGGGTTCATCCCGAGACACATGCTGCAACCCGACTCGCGCCACTCAAATCCCGCCTCTTTAAACACGCGGTCAAGCCCGATCTTCTCGGCCTCCTGTTTGACCAGTTGCGATCCTGGCACGACCAGCGCATGGACCGTCGGCGCCACCTTGCGCCCTTTCACGATCGCCGCCGCCTGCTCCAAATCGCTCAGCCGCCCGTTCGTGCACGATCCGATAAACACCCGATCGAGCTTAATATCCTCAATCGGCGTCCCGGGCCGCAGCGCCATATATTCGAGCGCTAATTCAGTCGCCCGCCGCTGCGTCGCATCGCCAAAGTTCGACGGATCCGGCACCTTGCCCGAGACTTCCGTCACCATCCCGGGATTCGTGCCCCACGTCACCTGTGGCGCGAATTCGATTCCCTGGAATACAACCGAGCGATCGAACTTTGCCCCTGCATCAGAAGCGAATTCCAGCCATCGCGATGCCAGCTTGTCGAATTCCTCACCTGCAGGCACATAGCGCCGCCCGCGCACGTAGTCGATCGTCTTCTGGTCAGGCGCCACCATTCCGGCCCGTGCTCCACCTTCGATCGACATGTTGCAGACGGTCATTCGCTCTTCCATCGTCATCGCTTCGATCACCGGCCCGCGATACTCAATCACATGTCCAGTCCCGCCGTCGGTAGTAATCCGCCCGATGATGCCTAGAATCAGGTCCTTCGCGCCGACTCCGCGTCCGAGCTTGCCCTCGATTCGCACTTCCATCGACTTCGGCTTCTCCTGCCACAGGCATTGCGTCGCCAGCACATGCTCGACTTCGCTGGTGCCGATTCCAAACGCCAGCGCCCCGAGCGCTCCATGCGTCGCCGTATGACTGTCGCCGCACACAATCGTCATCCCCGGCTGCGTCAGCCCCAGTTCAGGACCAATCACGTGCACGATGCCCTGCTGAATATCGCCGAGATCGAACAGCGGCACCCCGAACTCCTTGCAGTTCTTGCGCAACATCTCGATCTGCAGCTTGGAGTCCTTATCCGTAATCGGAATCGAGCGGTCAGTCGTCGGCACGTTATGGTCAAGCGTCGCGAACGTCCTGTCAGTCCGGCGCACCTTGCGTCCGCTCAGCGTCAACCCCTCGAACGCCTGTGGCGAGGTCACTTCATGAATCAGATGGAGGTCGATATAAATCAGCGCCGGTTCGCCAATCTTTTCGCGGACCACATGAGCATTCCAGATTTTATCGAACAGAGTTAGCGCCGGCATCTACCGCTCCTTCTCACGAACTTGAGTTTATCAGAATTAGCCGACCCACCCCCCAACGTCAAAGCACCCGTAACCGCACCCTCGGGCCCGGCTGATACTTTCTGGCAACGCAATGGTCGTCAGCAAGCTTGACGTT
>DATKPK010000237.1:0-31519 GCA_035524095.1 Binataceae bacterium (SeqCode)
CAGGGCACATGGAAATAGAAGATGCGCTGGACGATCCCCTGATCCGCTTCGGTCGGGACCCAGGCAAAGACCATGTAGATCGAAGTGAACATGAGAAGTCCGGCCGGTAAGCCGAGCCATAGGTTTATGCGTCGGTTCATAGTTGGGTTAATCCTCTCCGACCACATACTCGAACAACAGATAGCCGGCTGTGAGGAACAGGACATCGAAAGCGACGAGGATTTTGAGCCATTGCGCAAGATCAGCCAACTGCGCTCCAGCGAGCGCTGCGCCAGTGCCTTTGACCCCAGCAATCAGGGCCGGGACGAAGAGCGGGACGATAAGGATGGGCAGCAGCAAATCCCCTGCCCTCACGCGTCCGGTGATCGCCGCCAGCAGTGTCGCCAGCGCAGCGAAGCCCAGAGCGCCGAGAGCGATCAACGGCGCCAGCCCGAGCAGCCGCCCATCAAAACTGAGATTAAAGAAGAGCACGATCATGGTGACCGCCGCGGCTTCGGCGACCATCATGAAGATGAATGACGCTGCGAGCTTCGCCAGATAGAGCGTGGCCGGGTCGATTGGGCTCAAAAGCAAAGCGCGGATGGCACCATTGTCGCGCTCGGCCAGCATCGCGCGGCCGGCGCCGAGCATACCTGCGAAGATCAAGGCTACCCATAAAGCGCCAGCTGCCGCCGGTGCATCACGCGAACCGCCCGCAGGATTCAACGCGAACACGAGGACAATCAAGACCAGCAAGGCGATCGCGACCAAGGCGATAGTGCTCTCGCCGCCGCGCAATTCGAGCAGCAAGTCCTTCCGCAATACGGCACTGAAGCGGCTCATCAGTTCAGCCCGCGCGCTGGTGCCGAATCTGATTGGAGCTGGCGTCGGCGATCGCCAGCAATCGTCCGCGCGCGAGCTCGTAGCAGTCGAATTCGATCCCGGAGATGGTCATTATCTGATGGGCCGTCAACAGGAGGGCACAACCGCGCTCGCGTGCTTCCTTGAGCAGACCGCCTGCCACCCTTACCCCGTCTAGATCGAGCGCAGCGAACGGCTCGTCCATTAGAAGCGCGTCGGGCCGGTTGAGCAACGCTCGAGCCAATGTCAAACGCTGTTCCATGCCACGCGAAAAAGTGCGGACCCGCTCGTCTGCCGCACGAGCCAGTCCAACCCGTTCCAGCCATCTGCTGATTTCACCGTCGTCATGCAGACGTCCGTAAAGGTCGGCATAGAAGGCGAGGTTCTCGCGTGCGGTAAGGTTGGGGTAGAGAAAACTCTGATGGGTCACGAGTCCGATTCGTGCGCGGTGGGTTGCTTCGAGGGTGTGACTTGCTGCGCCGAAGAGCAGAGCCGAGCCTGTAGTAGGCGCCGACAAGCCCACAAGAATTCGTACGAGGGTCGATTTGCCCGCGCCGTTGGGTCCGATGATTAGCGCGCCACCGCCCTCGCCAATCTTGAGGTTTACGCCGCGCAAGATGGGGCTTGGGCCGAAGGACTTGCTGAGGCCGCGCGCTTCGATCAGCGGCGCATCCATCGGTCAAGCCTGAGCGCGGCCGCGCGTGATAGTCACGAGTGCGGTTCCACAACCCGGGCAGAAACGATGGGCTGCAGCGACTCGCGAGCCGCATTGCGGACAGAAATTAAACGGCCGAGGGTTCGATTGAGGTTGAGGCGCGCCACCGCTGCGGATGGATGCAAGACGCACCAGAGTCGGCCGTGTGGATTGAGACAGTTGCTCGAGCCCGCGCATGGCCGCGAGTGCATGATTCTCCAGATTCGCCTTTAGCCCGTTGTAATCGCTCGCGTCGAGCTTGCCCATTTCGTGATCGAATTCGAGTTCGCGAAGTCCTTGCAGCGCCAGTTCGCGCGCGTGCTGGAGCCGGATCAATTCGAGATTGGCAGAGCGCCTGCCGCGCAGAAAGCCTTCAGTGAGCGGCGCAGCGACAAACAGTGCCACCGCCGCGACGATCAGAAACGCCGCCAAATAGGCCGTCATGCTAGGTCCGATCACGCAGGTCGTGCGCAAGTTGGCGGCGCAACTCGGTCTCAGCAGGCGAAGGCTCAGCAGTTGGAATGCTTGGTAATGGCTGCGAAGTGTCGCGGGCGCGCCAACGTCCGAGGAGCAGCACGATTAGGCCGCCGCCACCAAGCAGCATAACAAAGGGTGTTACCCAAGCCAGAAGGTTGAAGCCCTGGGTCGTCGGTGCCGAGAGGATTTTTTCACCATATTTGGTGCGGAAGCTCGCGATGATTGCGTCGTGTCCAAGTCCACGATTGATCATCGCTTCGATTTCGTCTTTTGCGGGCACTGAAAAGCTGCAATTCGGATGGTTACAGTTAGCGATCGTGAGGCCGCAGCCGCATTCGCAAGTCAGCCCTTCGGCGACCTCATCCACCGAAACCTTCGGGGTTTGGGCGATCAATATCGGTACGCCAGTCGCGAACATCAGGGCGACCCCGCAGACCGCGATAATTACGAGACGCGCCAGTCGCGATTTCACCTTAGTCGCCACCCGGGACGATTTCTCCTATCGATTCGAGATTGCCTGGGCGGCGGACCGCGGCGGCGATAGCGGCGCGTTCACGGACGTTCGGCCACATCGCGATTACAGTGCCGAACGCCATCATCAAGCCGCCCGCCCATAGCCAAAAGACCAGCGGCGTCAGGAAGACCTGGAAGGTCGCGCGGTCGCCATTATCGTCGATTCCCGCAAGTACCACGTAGAGGTCGTGCACAGGGGTCGAGCGAATTGCAACCGTTGTGGCAGGCTGCTGCTGCCGCTTGAAGAAAAGCTTGGCGGGCATCATCGTCGCGATCAAATTGCCGCCGCGATAGACCTTTACCTGCGCGCGCAGGCTTTCCATGTGGGCCGTCTCGGTCGCCTGCACGCCGTCATATTCCAGCTCATACGGACCGACGTCGAAGCTCTGTCCCTGCTTGACACTCTTCTTCACCTCGACGCGGAAAAATGACGAGGCAACGATTCCAACGAAGGCCAGGATAACGCCCAAGTGGATAATGTAGCCGCCATAGCGGCGGTTATTTTTGCCGACGAGATTGGCCAGTGCCCGAGGGGTAGTCTCGTGCACCATGTGACGTCTGGCGCTGACCCCCCGGCGGAATTCGGCGAGGATCGAACCGAGTACGAAGGCAGCCAGCGACAGCGCCGTCAGCACATACCATTGGCGGAGCCCTCCCGCGAACGCCGTGATACCCGCCACGACTCCAAATAACGCCGGCGAGGCGAAGGCGCGCACCAGATTATCAGGCGAGGAGCGGCGCCACGCGATTAGCGGTCCGACGCCCATGAGAAAGATCAGGCCCAACGCCAGAGGAGCGTTGACCTTATCGAAAAAGGGCGGCCCGACGGTGATTTTGACGCCGCGCACTGCCTCTGACAGCACCGGAAAAAGCGTGCCCCAGAAGACCGCAAAGGCGATCCCGACCAGCAGCAGATTGTTGAACAGGAACGCCGCTTCACGCGAGAGGTACGACTCGAACTCGGCGGGGCTGCGCAAATCTTTGACGCGCCATAGGAGCAATCCCGTGTAGAGCACGGCCAGGACGATCAGGAAGGTCAGGAAGTATGGTCCCAGCCCCGATTGGGTGAACGAGTGTACAGATGAGATTACGCCACTGCGGGTGAGGAAGGTGCCGAAGAGAGTCAGCCCGAAAGCCATCCCAATCAGCGCAAGGTTCCAAACTTTCAGCATGTCCTTGCGTTCCTGAATCATCACCGAATGGAGATATGCCGTCATCACGAGCCATGGCATGAAGGCGGCGTTTTCGACCGGATCCCATGCCCAATAGCCACCCCATCCGAGCACTTCATAGGCCCATCGCGCGCCGAACATATTGCCCAAGGTGAGGAAGAACCACGAAAAAATCGCCCATCGCCGCGTAGTCCGAATCCAGCCGTCGTCGAGGCGCCCTGTGATCAGCGCGGCCGCACCAAAGGCGAACGGGACGCTGGCACTCACATAGCCCGTATAGAGCGACGGCGGATGAATCGCCATCCAATAGTTCTGCAGCAGCGGGTTAAGGTCCTGGCCTTCGGGCGGAATCACCGCCAACATATCGAATGGCCGCGTGACAAAGTTCAGCATCCCGAGAAAGAAGATTGCGACGCCGGCGAGTACTGCCAGCGCGTAAGGGGCAATTTCCTGATTGCGATTTCGGTTTTGATAGGCGGCCACTGAGCTGAAGGTGGTCAAGAGCAGCGTCCACAGCAGCAGTGATCCCTGCTGCCCGCCCCATAGCGCAGTGATTTTGTAAAAGGTCGGTAGCGTTGAGCTGCTGTAGGCGGCGACGTATTCGAGCGAAAAATCGCTGTGCAGAAGGCTCGACCATAACGTCATCGCAGCGACAGCGACCATCGCGCACATCGCCCAGATCGCATGGCGTCCGCTGCCGAGTAGCGATGGGATTTGGTAGATCGCCCCGAGTACGTTGGCGACGACCGCATAGACGGCCAGCACGAGGGCGAGCGCAAGCGCGAGTTGTCCAATGAGAGGCATGATAGTTCAGGCGGCCAGCTTGAGTGGGGTAGTTAGAGTTGCCGTTCGAACAGACCTCGCTTCGACTATTGCGGCTGCTTTGGCGAATATTTCGAAGGGCAACTGGTCAATACCTGACGCGCTTCGATAGTCGCGTTTGACGCTAAAGTCCCCTCGACGATCACATCACGATTAGGTGCGAACATGTCAGGTTTGGGTTCGCCTCGGCAAATCACATGAAACGAGCGTCCCCCGGACATCGCCGCGACAGGTTTAACATTTGCGGCACCATCTGCAGGAGGCGGTTGCACCAGTCCAAACGCGAGAGTCAGAGTGTCTGGATCCCAGCTAATCGTGCCAGGCGCGACGCGTCCGGCTACGCGTAATGGCTGTCCGATCAGTTGCGCCTGCTGGGCGCTGACCTCGCTCACGGTCATATAGTATTCGGCCGTGTTACGTACCGCTGTGACGATCAGATAGCCAATCGCCGCGACGATCAGGCCCGCGCCGATGGCGAACCGCATTTTCTTTGGCATAACTCGTTCGTATCCGCCAAGTAACGCTGCCGATCAACCCGTTGAAACCTTCGCCATTGTTACGTTTCCAGAGGGCGTGAGCAAGCGCATCGCTATGCTGCTTTAGGTAAACTTTACCTGTTTATTGCTGCGTTCTGATGTCGCGTTAGCCTTTGGGCAAACCCAGTACCCGCTCACCGATGATATTCCGCTGAATCTGGTTCGTGCCGGCATAGATAGTTGGACCACGCGCCGCCAGCATCCGCTGCGACCATACGCCTTCATCGATGGCAAAGCCTGCTCCGTGCTCGAACTGGCTATATGGTCCAAGCAGTTCAGTCGCGAAGGCCGCGATTCGGACGGCCAGATCGGTCGAACAGAGCTTCATCATGGAACTTTCCGCGCCGGGCGGAAGCCCCTTAAGTTGCCGCGTCAATTGCCGATAGCCAGCGTAACGAATCGCCTCAGCTTCGAGCGCCAATTGCGCAAGTTCCTGACGGACGGCGGTGTCGTCCCATGCGGCTCCCCCGTTGCGCCGAGTCCGCTTCGCCACGTCCACTAATTGATTTATCTGACGGAACAGCGAACGGTCATGGCCGCTAGCCCGCTCGAACATCAGCGTGGTCATCGCGACCTGCCAACCCGCGTTCTTCGGCCCGACGAGATTTTGCCGCGGGACGCGGACGTCCTCGAAGAATACCTGGTTGAAGCCATGCGCCCCGGTCATTTGCACTAGCGGGCGGACCATGACTCCGGGGGTTTTCATATCGACCAGCAGGTAGCTGATGCCCTTATGCTTTGGCGCATCGGGATCGGTGCGAACCAGCAAGAAGATCCGGTCAGCGTGATGAGCCGCTGAGGTCCAGATTTTTGACCCATTGACCACGAAATCGTCGCCGTCCTCGACCGCCCTAGTCTGCAGCGAGGCGAGATCCGAACCGGAGTTAGGCTCCGAATAGCCCTGACACCAGATCTCTTCGGCGGTCAGAATATTGGGAATATAGCGCCGCTTCTGCTCCTCACTGCCCCAGTGAATCAACGTTGGAGCAAGGAGGCCGATGCCGAAGCCCGTGAAGGGGACACAGGTGCCGGCGCGCTCCAACTCTTCATGGTAGATGATGTTTTGCAGGATGCCGGCGCCGCGTCCGCCATATTCGCGCGGCCACGTGATCGCCATCCAGCCGCCTTCATGGAGCTTGCGATGCCAGCGGATGCGCGCTTCCCAATCGCCCTCGGCCTCATCCGCCAAGGGATCGCGCGACGGCGTGGCGAACTCCCGATTGCGTTCGAGCCAAGCGCGGAATTCCGCTCGAAACGCCTCATCATCACGGCTGTAGTTGAAATCCATCGCAGCTCCGTCCGGTGCCTGGCGCGAGTAGGTTCTACGCAGCTGCCATCCGGCTCGCCTAATCGCCAAGCCGATTTTGGCACAGTCACCGAGACTGGCAAAATTACCTATTCCGGGATTGATGGCAATCCTAAAAGCGAGTTGACAACGCTCTCCTGATTGCGGAAATTTCTCGAATAGGATCCAGCGATAACCGCTCAGATTCGGTATTCAAAGCTCAATGCGAATCGAACTTGACCTCCCGGCGGACGCTTTCGATGATCAGTTCACCGCTGCCGAGTTGAGTTCGCGGGTACGCGAATTTGCCGTGATTGAATTGCTGCGAGCGAAACGGCTGCACGAGCATGAGGCGCAGTGCATACTCGGCCTCGAACGCTGGGAATTGCTCATATTGATGGAACGTGCGGGCGTTGCGCCAACCGAAAAGGTTTTCGATCAAATCCAGTGCGAACTCAACCAGGCGATCGCGCGGCATCAGCCGACGCATAGCAAGGAGCCCTCAAAATGAACCATTTTCTGCACACGATGATCCGCGTCAACAATCTCGACGAGTCACTGAAGTTCTATTGTGACGCTCTCGGCATGAAGTTGCTGCGCAAGCGCGATTATCCGAACGGCGAGTTCACTCTGGCGTTCGTCGGCTATGGCGATGAGAGGAGCAATACGGTCGTCGAGTTGACCCACAACTGGGGTACCTCCAGCTACGAGCAAGGGACCGCCTTCGGCCATCTTGCGATCGGTGTCGAGGATATTTATTCGACCTGTAGCAAGCTCAAAGAGCATGGCGTTAAAGTCGTGCGCGAGCCAGGTCCGATGAAATTTGGCGGCCCCGAAATCGCTTTTATCGAAGATCCCAACGGTTACAAGATTGAGCTGATTCAGCAAGGCACGCTTTAGCAAGCCATCGAGGCCACCGAATCCGGGCTGGCCATAACCCAGCGTTTTCACCGTCGGCGCGAAGGAGCGATCGTGACATGAAAGTAGCCGTCTACAAGCGTCCCAACGAGATGGCCGTAATCGATATCGCCAAGCCGCGAGCTGCGGCCGGTGAAGTTCTGCTGAAGGTGCATGCCTGCGGTATCTGCGGCTCCGATCTCCATGCAGTGCAATACGGTCTAGGGCTCAAACCGGACTGCGTGATGGGCCATGAATTCTGCGGCGAAGTATGCGAGGTCGGTCCCGGCGTCAGCGGTTATCAACTTGGTGAGCGGGTCGCGGCGCTGCCATTTATCACCTGTGGCACCTGTGATCGCTGCCAGCGCGGGATGGAAATCCACTGCCATAATCTGAAGGGTCTAGGATTGGGCCAGCTTCCGGGTGGTTATGCCGAATTTGTCGCGTGCGGGGCCAAGAGCCTGTTCAAGCTCCCTGATAACGTCAGCTCGAGGGATGGCGCGCTGGTCGAACCGCTGGCAGTCGGGCTGCACGCGGTCAAGCGTTCCAGCCTCGGAGCCGGTTCGACGGCGATAGTTATGGGAGCGGGACCGATCGGCCTTGCGGTCTTGACGTGGGCCAAGGGGAAGGGCGGGACAGTTGTGGTCTCAGAACTAGCCGAAGGGCGATCGGAACTGGCGCGTAAACTCGGAGCCGATCTAGTCATCAATCCGAAGGAGCAGAATCCAGCAGACAAGGTGCGCGAGCTCACAGGCCGCAGTCCCGAGCTGATTTTCGAGTGTATCGGCGTGAAGAGCACGCTTGGCATCGCGATCGACATGATCGGCCCGCGCGGAACGATTGTCGTCGTTGGCGTCTGTATGGAGCCGGATCAGATTATGCCGCTCAAGTGCATCATGAAGGAGACGGCGATCAACTTTTCGCTTGGTTACGATCGCGCCGATTTCGACGATACGATCGCGGCGCTGGCAAGCGCGCGAATCAAGCCTCAGCCGATGGTCACTGACGTAATCGGCGTGCATGAAGTTCCGGCGATGTTCGAGGCATTGCGCAAACCCGGCGCACGCGCCAAGGTGCTGGTCGAATTCGCCCACTGAATTTCAGGTTTACCCACTAACGTGGCTGGATCAAAAGCTTAGCTTCTTGCCATAGCGCTTCGATTTGGGCGCGACTGAGCTGGCGTAAATCGAGTCCTCTTTGCGCGGCAATACGCTCGACGGTCTGAAAGCGGCCAGTGAACTTCTCGCAAGCGCGGCGTAAGGTGGCCTCTGCGTCGTGCTCGACGAACCGTGGCGCGTTGGCCAGCGCGAGCAGCATGTCACCGAGCTCTTCGGCCGCCGCATCTGAATCGTTGCGCTCAAGGGCGTCTTCGACTTCAACGATCTCCTCGCGCACCTTCGCGAGCACCTCATGGATATCGTGCCAGTCCATGCCTGCTTGACGTGCGCGTGTGCCGAGCTTCTGGGCTCGGCTCAATGCCGGGAGCGCGCGGGCGATTCCATCGAGCGCCGAAGTTGCCCCAGCTTCCTTACGTTCATCCTGTTTGATTTGGTCCCAATTCGCGACGACTTCCGCCGAAGTGGACGCCTCACGTTCCGCGTAAACATGTGGATGGCGCCGAACAAGCTTTGCCGCCGCGTGATCCAGGATTGCGTTGACGTTGGTCTTACCGGCTTCCTCGGCGATTACGCCAATCGCGAGTGCTTGCGTGATGACGTCGCCGAGTTCGTCGGTGATAGGGGCCGTTTCGCCACTCGTAATCGAATCCAATGCCTCGTAGGCTTCTTCAACCAAATGGTTGGCGAGGGTGGCCGGAGTCTGTTCGCGATCCCAAGGACATCGCTGGCGCAGGTCGCGCACAACTGCCAGCAGACGTCCGAAGCTGTTGCCGTTATCGCCTTTGCCGCTCACCGTTCGAACTCTACCATACGCGTGCAGCCGAGGCCGCCGACGCTCAGGGCTTAAGCACTTTCTCAGTCAAAAAGGCGGATAGGTCGCGTACGCCGTCGGCGGCGACTTCGTGGCCACAGTCGTAATCGCGGAAAGTTACCGGAAAGCCAAGCTCGGTAAGGGTTTCCTGAGTTTTGCGCGCCCGCTTCATTGGAATCGCCTCGTCCGCTCGGCCGTGTTCGATAAGAACGGGCAACTGCGCAAAGGCTTCGCGGTCGGTGGCGCGATCAAGCAAAAAATCGGGGAACGCGGTCCCGATTCCTGCGAAAGCGGCAAAACGCTTAGGCCATCGCACGATGAGGTTGTAAGCCATCATGCCGCCCTGGCTGAAGCCGACCGCGGCGATCTTGCTGCGATCAACCGGGTACCGCTGGCATGCTTCGTTAATGAACGCCGCGAGCTGGGCAACTGCCGCGTCGATCTTTTCTTCGTCGGGCCGCGCGCCCGGATTAGTCTGGTACCAGCCATAGCCGTTGACTGCGCCTATTTCAACGTCAATCGCACCTTGAGGACAAATCACGAGGAATTGCCCATTCGCGATGTACGGAGCCAGTCCATGCAGGTCCATCGCATTGGAACCCCATCCGTGCATCGCAAAGATAGTCGGGAACGGACCTTCGCCCGCAGGCTCGTAAGCCGCGTGAACCAGTTTCATCGGAGGCCTCCTTGGCTTCCGCCGCATCATAGACCGCCTAGTGTCGGCCTGCCAATTCCACGATCACCGCAGACGTATCCGTTCAAGCTCTATTCTTCATTCGCCTGAGGACCGTTCATCTCATGCAATCGGTGAGGTAGTCTGATCATCGCAATCGCCCGTTCGACGATCGCGGTAGAGCGATGGATCTGGCGGATTGGCAGTGATGGGGATGGGCCTCGGAGTGACCGATTGATAAGCGGGGGAAAGTCCTGATGACAGCCATCAAGGGGCGCATGGCGATTCTCGTGGCAGTCGCGACGCTCTGGCTGAGCCCCGCGACCGCTCTTGCTGACAACGGCGCTGCCGGTGGTCCGGTGGCATCAGGTTCGCTCCCCGGTATCCTTGCTGGTACTGTCCTCGCATTACTCCTTGCCTATTCGCTTTGGACCTATGCCGAGCCGTTGATCCGGCAGCGCGATCGGGGGTTTGGGGCCGTCCTGCTCGGCTTGCTCGTGCTATGGGGCTTCAAGACTCTCGCGCTGGGTATTTTCAGCGGCTACGCGCTAGATCTCGGCAGCTACGAAGCGTGGGCGAATCGTCTTATGTCGGTCGGCCCTGCGCAGATGTATGCTCCGGGTTATTTTCTCGACTATCCGCCGGGCTATCTTTACATGCTGTGGTTCGCCGGATGGCTCGCCAATCTGTTTGGCGCGAGTGGCGATACTTTCCGGATTTTTATCGAGACACCGGCGCTCACCGCAGATTTTTTTCTCGCCGCGGTCGCATATATCTACTTCCGGCGCCAGAACCAGCCGCGCGCTGCGCTGATCGCCGCGATCCTCATCGCACTCAATCCCGCATTGCTGTTCGACACAGTCGGCTGGGGTCAGAGCGATTCAGTGCTGGCGCTTACGATGTTTCTCAGCGTGCTCATGCTGCTCGAATCAGAGTATGAACTGAGCTGGAGCCTCGCTGCATTGTCGCTACTGGTTAAGCCTCAGGCCATCTGTCTGATTCCAGTGCTCGGACTCTGGACGCTCCTGCACGGAGAATGGCGCCAATGGTGGCGAGCGGCGCTCGCGGGTCTGGCCGTGCTTGTGATCGGTATCGCGCCGTTCCAGATTGGCCATCCGCTGTCATGGCTGCCGCAACTCTATCTCAGCACGATGGGCTATTATCACGAGACCTCGGTTAATGCCTTCAACCTGATGGCTCTGATCGGCGGGATCCGGCAGAACGACGGTGCCACGCTGGCCGGGATCAGCTACTTCGCGATCGGCATGTCGATGCTCGTGCTGCTTTACGGCTTCATTGCATTTCTTCTGTGGCGTAATCCAAGCCGCCGCAATCTGCTCTTCTTGTCTTTTCTGGCATTGTTCGGCTTCTTTTTGATGGCTCCGCGTATCCACGAGCGATACATCTACCCGGCCCTGGTTTTCGCCGTGCCGCTCGCAGCCGATGAGCCCGCGATGCTCACCGTCTATGGGTTGCTGACCATCACAACACTAATAAACCTTGCCGATGCGCTGTATATCCTGACCAACAGCATTTTCCTAGATGTACGCGACATGCTCGGAATGGTCGTCTCGGCCGCCAATGTGATCATCTTCGCGCTTGCGATCATTTTTGGCTATCGGCGGACGCTGGCTACCGAAGCGGGCGAAGAAGCGGCCGCGTCGGCGGCTGGCGTTGAGCGCTGGCTCAGAACCAAGTTCGCCGGCCCCGGCTCAGGTGCCGGGTCGCGTCCGACTATCGTTCCCGCGGCACTCACTTGGGAACGAATTGACACGATCATGATCGTTGTGTTGACCGTGGCCGCGGCAGCGCTCCGATTTTGGCATCTCAATCATCCACCGGAGATTGTTTTTGACGAAGTCCACTTCGTCGGTCAGGCGCGCCACTATCTACACGGCGAAAACTTTCTCGATCCTCATCCGCCGCTGGCCAAGTTACTCATCGCATTGGGCATCATGCTTTTCGGCGACCATCCGTGGGCGTGGCGGATGGGCGTCGCTACAGTCGGAACGCTGCTGGTTCCTGTAACTTACATGCTGGGCCGACGGATGTTTCGGATGCGGATGGCCGCAGGGCTGGCGGCAATCTTCCTGATGACTGACGGTTTCTTCCTGGTCGATTCACGTATCGCGGTAATCGACATTATCTATTTGACGCTCGCCGCAATTTCCTATTTGCTCATGTTCCGCGTTATCCAGCTTCCTGATCGCGCGGCGCGCCGTACCACGCTGATTTTCCTCGGTATCACGCTCGGTTTATGCCTTGGCTCGAAACTCTACGTGCCGGCCGAGACATTTCTACTTGTACTGGGCTTCCTTACCTATGGACTCGCGCGGGCGCAGGATCTGGGCTTTGCGCCAATACGGATCGTGACCAATCCACAAATCGCGGGCGCCGCGCTGATGACCGGCGCAATCGCCGCAATTTTTTATCTCGTCTGTTTCATTCCGCATTACGCCCTCGGATGGTGGGGCGGTATTGCGGATCTGTTCCACTATTACGGCGACGTAATGTGGTACGAGAAGAGTGTCTCCACCGCGACGCATCCCTACGCCTCGCCGTGGTGGACGTGGCCATTGATGCTACGGCCAGTCGCCTATTGGCAGGATTTTCCTCCCACCGGTAACGTCGTCTCGACAATTTGGGGGGCGGGCAATCCGATTTTATGGTGGGGAGTTATTCCGGCGGTTGCGATTACCGCGGTGCGCGCGCTCGAACGTCCGACGATGATGCGCGTGTTCCTCGTCGTTGGGTTTCTCGGCTACTACGTCATTTGGATACCGATTACGCGCATACTGTTTCTCTACCACTACATGCCGTCGATATACCTGGGATACCTCGCGTTGGCATGGGTGCTCACGGATTTCTGGATCGGCGAGGCGGAAGTGTGGGAGACAGCAGCGGTCCTATTGACGCTGATCCCGGCCGCGATTGTCGGTATCGGACATATGGCAATCACGCTGAAGCCGTCCTTTATTCCCGCGGGGTTCAGGGAACTTGCGGGTATGCCGGTCGTGCTTGCCTTAGTGATCGGCTATCTGGCCACTCTCGGTGATATGCGCCGCAACGGCCGCTTCGTCTGCGGTGTGTACCTCGGCGTGGCGCTATTGGCGTTCATATATTTCCTGCCGGTATGGCTCGGCACGCCGATCAGCCGGGCGGGCTACTATGCGCGGATGTGGCTCGAAGGACCAGGTCTCCGCAATTGGATTTGACCTGCATGCGTCTCGCAGCAGCGGGCGCTCGCCGCCTGCGCTCGTCTCTAATCAGGAGCCTGATGATTGGCGTCACAGCCTGTATGCTGACCGGTCTCGTGACGGCTGCCGAACCGGTGTCAGGCTCGCCGCACAATCTGCTTAACAATGGCGATCTCGCACGCGGATCTGGTGCTTCATGCGACGGTTGGCGAACCGACGGCTGGATCCTTTCACCGAGCAGCACCAGCTTCACCTGGATTCCGCCCGGCGGCGGCTATCCGGGTGAGCTTGAAGTCGAGAATATGCGCGACAACGACGCTCGCTGGTCGCAACCGCTCTCGCTCAGCGCTGGTTGGTATCACATCAGCGTGTGGGCGCGCAGCGAAGACGTCCTGCAGTACTTCACTGGCGTGAATATCAGTGTGCTCGAAGATACTATCGTATCGGCCGATCTCAGAGGCACACAGCCATGGCAGAAGCTTGAGCTTTACCTAAAGATTCCGCCGTACGGAGCGGACGTCGAGGTTGCCTTGCGCCTAGGCGGCTACGCGAATCTGACGCGAGGCAAGGCTTTCTTCCGCGACGCACGAGTCGAGAAGGTCGACGCTCCGCCGGCTGGCGCCGCTCATGTTTACGATCTCGGGGCGATTCGGAAGGCCGAGAATCCCGGGCCGATCGGTAAGCGCTGGACACTCTACGCTACCTTCTTCGTGCTGGCGGTGGTCGCCGTGACAGGGTGGCGTCTGTTTATGTATGAGCCGCCGGTTGCGATCGCCAGCGAGGTGCCGAGACCGGTCGTGCGGGCCGAGGCAATGGCGCCGAGAAAGCGGCGCAAAAAGAAATCGCAGCGGCGTAATTGAACGGCTAGCCTATGGCTTTTCCTTGACGCCGCAACATCCGATGCTTCGGCAACTCGCCTCTTGACCTGATTGCGCCTAGAATGCGCCCAGTAGGAAACGGCCCGCTCCCCGCTGACAAAGTGGCCGTTTCATTCTTGCCATCTCATCCGGAGAAAGGATCGCCATGTTCGACCAGGAGACTTCGCTCGGCGCTGACAAAGCTTTGGAATATAGACTACCGCCTCACGTTACGCCCAAACGCTACGACTTGCGGCTGACGCCCGACTTGCGTGCCTTCACCTTTGCAGGGGAAGAACGGGTCGCGGTTCAGGTTCATCAGGCAACCGCAGAGGTTGTGCTCAACGCGCTTGAACTGGAAATCGACAGCGTCGCTGCCGACTGTGCTGGTAAATCACTCAAAGGCCGTGTTGAGTTTGAGCCCGCTCATGAGCGGGCCCATTTTCACTTCGATGAACCGCTCGCCATTGGCGCATGGACCCTGGTGATCAAGTTTCGTGGCGTGCTCAACGACAAGCTTCACGGGTTCTACCGCAGCCAGTACACCGATGCCGCCGGCAAGACCTTTACGATTGCCACCACCCAGTTTGAGGCAACTGACGCGCGCCGGGCTCTGCCATGCTGGGACGAACCGGCACTTAAGGCGGTGTTCAAGGTCACACTGGTCGTCGATGAAAATCTGACGGCACTATCGAACGCGGGCATCGCGAGCGAGCGATCCATCGCTGGCGGGAAGAAAGAGGTCGTATTCAAGGATACGATTCGGATGTCGACCTATCTGCTGGCCTTCATTGTTGGCGAATTCGAGGCCACCGCTACCATCGATGCTGGTACGCCGCTGCGCGTCGTCCATGTGCCCGGCAAAAGCAACCTCGCCAGTTATGCTCAAGCTATCGGAGCCTTCTCGCTCAAGTTTTTTGCAAACTATTACGGTATCCCATATCCCGGCGACAAGCTCGATTTGATCGCGATACCCGACTTCGCGGCAGGAGCGATGGAAAATCTTGGCGCGATTACCTTCCGTGAAACCGCGTTGCTGGCGGATGACAAAACCGCTTCACGAGCGGAACTCGAGCGTATTGCCGACGTCGTCTCGCATGAAAACGCTCACATGTGGTTCGGCGACCTGGTCACGATGAAATGGTGGAATGGCATCTGGCTCAACGAAGCCTTCGCCACCTTCATGGAGATGCTGGCGGTCGATGCGTGGAAGCCTGAATGGCGACGCTGGGACAGCTTCGGTGTCTCGCGCGCGGCTGCAATGGCGATAGACGCCCTCAAGAACACGCGCTCAATCGAATATACCGTGCTGAGTCCGGAAGATTGCCGCTCGATGTTCGACATCTTGACCTACGAGAAGGGTGCATCGGTTTTGCGGATGCTCGAGCAGTATCTGGGAGCGGAACAGTTCCGTAAAGGTATCGCGCTCTATCTCAAGAAACACGAATACGCAAACGCCGAGACCAGCGATTTGTGGGATGGACTCGAAGTGGCCAGCGGCGAGCCGGTTCGGAGCATGATGGACACGTGGATCTTTCAGCAAGGCTTTCCGATAGTCAGCGTGACTCCCACCGCTGATGGGCGCGGCCTCAAGCTCAGCCAGCGCCGCTTCTTCTACGCGCCACCACCTTCGCCTGAGCCTCAGCTTTGGCACATTCCGGTAATGGTTCGCGCCGGTACTGACCTGGGCCTCAAGACGACTAGGCTGCTGCTTACTGAGAAGGAAGCTACGATCGACCTCGGCGCCAAAATCACCTGGGCGACGATCAATGAAAACGGCAACGGGTTTTTCAGAGCGCGCTACGCTCCGGAATTGCTCGAGGGGCTAACGGCCAACAATAAGCAGCTGAAGGCAATCGAGCGCTTCGGTCTAGCCAGCGACACATGGGCCGCAACCGTCGCCGGTATGACACCACTGGCCGACTTTCTCAAGATGGCGCCACTGTTCCGGGATGAGGATGATATCAACGTCTGGCGTGCTCTGATCGGCGCGTTCAGCTATGTCGAGATGCTCGCGGGCGAAGCGCAGTTGCCATCTGTGGCAACGGCGGTGCGCAAAACCCTCGCGCCTGCATTCGCGCGTCTGGGATGGGAACCGGCAAGCAGCGAAGACGAGTTGCGCGGACAGTTGCGCGCAACCATCGCGGGCGCCCTCGGCACGCTCGGGGAAGATCCCGAAGTACAGAAGCGTGCCTCCGAACTGTACACCCTATGGCAGCGCGAGCCGGCGCGCGCCAACCGCGATCTGCAGCCGGCTTTCGTCAATATTCTGGCCCATGCCGGCGACGCGGCCCGGTACGCCGAGTTCAAACAACATTTCAAATCCGCACGGACTCCGCAGGAGGAACAGCGTTACCTCTTTGCTTTAGCGAATTTCAGCAAAATTGAGCTTCTGCGCCAAACCATGCAGATGACACTTAACGGTGAAGTGCGGACGCAGAACGCGCCATTTCTGATGCATTCGCTGCTGTACAATCGCGTCTCACGCTATGAGGCTTGGGACTTCATTAAGGCGAATTGGGAAACCATGGTCAATCGCTTCCCTGATAGTGCCCTGCCGCGTATGTGCGAAGCGATCGTGGCGCTGGTCGACAAGCAGGCCGAGGTCGAGGAGTTCTTCGCTGAACATAAGATTCGTCTTGGCGGCAAACTAATCGACCAGCACCTTGAACGCCTGGCCGTCGCGGTGGCTTTCCGTGCGCGTGAAGGCGGGAAGCTTGAACAATCGCTGGCGCTTTAGAGCGAAGGGCGACTTTTAAGCGCCATCAATGGGCGTCTCCTTTTGCGGCGAGGCGCCCTTTGAGTTTGCCAGGTTAGCCTTAGTCGGTATCGGACGTTTGCGTATCTTTTGGTCCAAAGGCGACGCCGCGCTTGGTCTGCCGAATAAACTCAACGAGTTCAGCGACCTCCGGCGTCAGTCCACCAGCCGATTCCAATTCTCCGACTGCATTTTTTAAATTGCGGCGGGTGCCGAAGAGAACACCGAAGGCGTTGCGCAGCGCCCGAATGGCGGAATTGCTTAGGCCGGCGCGACGCAAGCCGACAACATTAATGCCGCGCAGCGTATGCGTTAGATCCATGATGCAAAAGGGCGGAACGTCTCGGCTGGTGCGGCTTAGGCCTCGCATCATCGCGAGCCGCCCAATTCGAGTGTACTGATGCACCACGCAATTGCCGGAGACCAGAGCGCGATCGCCAACTTCGACCCATCCTGCGAGTAAAGCGCCACCGGCGATGATCGTGTCATTGCCGACGCGGCAATCGTGCGCTGCGTGAGCGTTCTGCATGAAGAAATTGCCGTCGCCAACAATGGTTGCGTCGCCGCGTTCGCTGCCGCGATGGATAGTCACGCCCTCGCGGAAGATGTTTCGATCGCCGATGATCACGCGCCGTGGATCGCCCTTGTAGCTCAAATCCTGCGGCTCGTCGCCAATCACGGCATGTGGATGAATCACATTATCGGCGCCGATGGTCGTGTCACCGAGAATCGTAACCTGCCCGATCAGCCGAGTGCGCGCGCCGATTCTAATCCGGCCTTGCAGTAGGCACAGCGGCCCGACTTCGGCGCCATCTGCGAGCTCGACCCCGGATGTCACGACGGCGCTCGGATGGATCCGTGCAGGTTTCAGAACAGCGTCGTCAGGTCGCGAATCAGTCAATGGAGCAGTTTTCTCCGTTCGCTGCCGTTGATGGTTTCGCCAGGGAGCGACTGCTCGCGATCTTGCGGATGCTCGTGATCATCGATTGGCCCGCCGGCTACACTATATTGTTCGCCCGCCCAAGTGCCGAGATCGATCATTTGGCAGCGTTCCGAACAAAACGGCCGGTAACGATTCGCCGGGCTCGCATCGGAAGTTTTTTTACAAATTGGACAACGCATCGTTTCGTTTGCCTATAAAGTCAATCAATAAGTCGCGGCGTCGCAGCGGTCGCTCCCGACGGTGGAGCTAAGCGCGTCGGCTCGGTGATCATAAGTCATCAAATGGCTACAGCAAAACTCGCGCTGGTCCGGACCGACCACTCTGCACGCCGGATATCGACGCTAGCTCCGTCCCCCCGCTCGGGCGCCGATGCTTCATGCTGTCCGCGACCAGGGGCAGAGACGCTATCGCCAGCCATCGCGATAGTACTTATGGTTCTTCCAGACTTAGGTAGAGAGATGCGCTGTTGGCTTTAGATGCGCCTCCAAACCTATTCAACCACACCTGGATTGATCAAAGCCTGTATAGCAGTGATATTGATCCAAGCGGCTCAAAAATGCTTTCGCCTTTCCTTTGAGTTGGAAGGCTGGAAAGATGAGCCCATGTCGCATTATCGGGGGAGCTGGATGCACCGCCCGCGTCGAAACCTGCTCATACCGCTAATTTTCTTCGTTATCGCGGCCGTTAGCAATTTGGCATTCGAGGCGAAGGCGATCGCCGCTATTTGCGATAAGGCATCCCTGCAGCAAGCAGCGCCGTCCGGAACGACCATTACCGACGCAACTAATGAGACTCTGCCAGCACCCTATCAATCAATCGCCTATTGCGGCGTAAGCGGCTCTATCGCCACTACCAGCAACGGTGAGAGCAATCAGGTGCTTTTTGCGCTGGGACTACCGGTTTCCTCGTGGAATCAGAACTTCCTCTTTATCGGCAACGAGGGCTTCGGTGGATCGCTGCAGGCTGTGGACTCGGGCGAATTCGCAAGCGCGATCAGCCGTGGCTACGCTACCGCCGCGACTGACACGGGTCACGAATCGCAAGTCAAAGGGACCAACGCGTTCGACGCCAGCTTCGCCCTCAGCAACGGTCAGCCGAATCAGGCAGCGCGCGACGATTTTGGGTGGCGCGCCGTCCATCTGACGGCGGTGGCGGCTGAAGCACTTACCGAAGCTTATTACGAAAGCCCGATGTTCTCATTTTTTGACGGCTGCTCAACCGGCGGGCGCCAAGGCTTGGTAGAGGCGCAAGAGTTTCCTACGGACTTCAATGGAATCGTCGCAGGGGCGCCCGCGATTGGTGATCCAACAGCCGGTTTTAACTGGAACGAAGCGAGCCTCCTGAGTAATCCGAAAAGTTATCTAACAGAATCCAAACTGAAGTTACTCGAAACGACCGTAGTGCAGGCTTGTGATACTGCGGACGGCGAGCAAGACAAATTAATCCAGGATCCCCGCAAGTGTAATTTCGATCCGTCGACGCTGAAGCGATGTCCGTACGACAACGACGCCGCCGACTGCTTCACTACCGAGCAAATTGCCGTCGTCAAGGATATCTACGCCGGAGCCAAGGTGAACGGCGTCCAACTCTATCCCGGCTACATGCCGAGTGATCCCGACGGTCCTGACGGCTGGGCGCAGTGGATCACTGGCACCACCGCTCCAAAAGTGAAATTGGCTGAACCTTGGCAGGTACCGCCGCAGTCGTTCACAACGGCGCCCGCTCAATGGTCATTTCAGGATCAATTCCTGAAATATTTTGTTTTTGATGCGGCAGGCTACGATTCGTTGACCTTTAAGGGCGGCGATGCCGGCCAACTGGCGCAACTTACTGCTGCAGCTTCGCAAAGCGGCGCGGATGGCACGAATCCGAATCTTGGACCGTTTTTCGAGGCAGGCGGCAAGCTAATCATATACCATGGGTGGAGCGATCCAGCGATGTCGCCACTTGAGAGCGTCCAATATTACAACAGCGTCGCGAAGCAACTGCAGATTTCGATCACGTCACTAAAGAGTTACGCGCGACTCTTCATGGTGCCGGGCATGCAACATTGCGGAGGTGGCCCCGGTCCTAACGTCTTTGATCCACTGACGCCGTTGGTCTCGTGGGTCGAGGAGGGCGCGGCACCGAATTCATTGTTGGCAGTTCATTACCCGAAGAATGATCCGTCGAAAAAAGTCGATCGCACGATGCCGCTCTGTGCTTATCCGTCGACCGCGCTTTTTACCGGGGGGAATCTTAAGGACGGCGACGCCTGGGTCTGTAGTCAAACGCCGCCATCCGGAAGCACTTCGAACACTAGCTATCTTCATGAAGCTTCGCTCAAGCTTGATTAAGCGAGCTTAAGGACAGCAGCTCCTTTCAAATCGTCGTGCTTGAGCATCTGCAATGCGCGATTTGCGTCGTCGAGCCGCATCGTAGTGGTATGCGTCCGGATCGGAATCGCCGCAGCGAGCTGCAACAATTCATTGCCGTCGGCCCGCGTATTGGCTGTGACGCTCCGAATTTCCTTTTCGTAAAACAGATGACGCTCGTAATCGAGCGATGGAACCGGGGTCAGATAGATTCCGGCAATTGACAGAATTCCTCCGCGATCCAGTGCTTCCATAGCGGGCAGCACGAGGTCGCCGGCCGGCGCGAACAGAACGGCTGCGTCCAGTGGCGCAGGTGGACGCTGGGCAGCTTCACCGGTCCATTCTGCACCCAGTTCCACTGCGAGTTCCTGATGTTTCCCGCCACGGCTCATTACGAACACGCGGCACCCCCAATGCTTCAGCACTTGAATTGCGATGTGCGCCGATCCACCGAAGCCGTAAAGTCCAACAGTTGAGCCCGGTTGCACGCCGGCACGCTTGATCGCGCGATAACCGATAATTCCGGCGCACAGAAGCGGAGCGCTCTCGTCATCGCCGAGAGCGGGCGGTAAGGGATAGGCAAAATCCTCGCGGACAACTGCCAATTCGGCGAAGCCGCCGTCGTGATCCCATCCGGTGAAGTGGGCATTAGGGCAGAGATTCTCCGATCCTCGCCGACAATAGGTGCAGGAGCCGCAGGTCTCGCGCAGCCATGCGATACCGACACGATCGCCCTCCTCGAAACGTTTGCAGGCAGCACCGAGGCGCTCGACCACGCCGACAATCTCATGGCCCGGGACGATGCGTGAATGCTTCGGCGGCAGATCTCCCTCGGCCACGTGAAGGTCGGTGCGGCAGACACCGCACGCCTTCACTCGAACCAGAATTTCGTTGGTAGCCGGATCGGGAATCGGTAGTTCCGAGAGGATTAGCGGATTAGTCTCAATCGGTCCCGTCCGCTCGACCACTATCGCGCGCATGGCTAAAGCTCGAAGTCGGCTTCCTCCAGAATTTTACCGGTGCGATAGAGGAAGCGGTTGCCGAGAACGCCATCGATCACACGATGGTCGTATGACAGCGCAAGGAACATCATCGTGCGTATCGCGAGCGCGTCACTCCCGTTGGTTTCAATCACAACCGGACGTTTCTTTACCTCGCCCATCCGCAAGATTCCCACCTGCGGTTGATTGATAATCGCGAAACCGTAGAGATTGCCCTCACGTCCTGGATTCGACAGCGTGAACGAGCCACCGGCTAGATCATCGACACCAAGTGAACGTTCGGCGACTTTCTTCCGCAGCCGTTCGATCTCACGCGCGAGGCCGATTAGTGACATGCCTTCCGCGGATTTAATCACTGGCACGACCAGGCCCTCTTCAGCGTCCATCGCAATGCCGAGATTGATTTCACGCCGAATCACCACGGAGTCGCCGACGACCGACGCGTTCATCTTCGGAAATTCTTTCAGAGCGCGCACCGTCGCCATTGCGGCGAACGGCAGAAGCGTCAGGGCAAAGCCTTCGCTTTTGGCGAACGCTCCCTTGTGAGCGTCTCGGAGTGCCATCACCTTGGTCAGGTCGACTTCGGCTACGGTGCCGACGTGCGGCGAATGGGTCTTCGAGAAGACCATGTGCTCCGCGATTAGCTTGCGGCGGCGCGTGAAGGCCTCGACCGTATCGCCCTCGCGTGGCTGATAAACGGGCGGACGGAAAATGCTACCGGCAGCGGGTGCAATACTCGGAGGTGAACTCGCTTTGGCCGCCAGAGTTTGCCTGCCGGCTGAAGTGGGAGTTGCGGCAGTGCCGTTTTGCCGATGCGCAGCCTGGTTTCCTGAACGCAACGATTCGAGATAACGCTCGACGTCGCGCTTGCTGATGCGTCCACCGAGTCCACTCCCAGGGATGTGGCTCAGGTCGATGCCGTGTTCTTCGGCCATCCGGAGGACCACCGGTGAATACCGTCGCGGCCCCGTCTCTGCCGGCGCCGCTGAACGAGTTGCAACAGAGGCGAGGGCAGGGGCTGCGCTGGACGCTGGCATCGGAGTAGCGCTCAAGCTTGGTGCTGAGACGCTCTCAACCGATGTCGGCGAGGTCGAGATGGATGCTGGAGGAGGTGGGCGCCTGACGGCCCGCAATGGAGTTGGCTCGGCAGATGCTTGCGACGGGCGAGTCTCGGCCTGGGCGGCTGCTGGCGTTGAGGGTTTAGCCGCGGCTCCGGTGCCTGCCGCATCGATCACGGCGATAAGTGCCCCAACCGGCAGCGTCTGCCCTTCACTGGCGACGATTTGCGTGATCACGCCGGAACCGGGCGACGGAATCTCAGTGTCGACTTTGTCAGTCGAAATTTCGCACAGCGGCTGATCTTCCTTGACCCGATCGCCTTCTTTGACCAGCCACTTGGTTACGGTGCCTTCAACCACGCTTTCGCCCATCTGGGGCATTGTTACTTCGAGCGCCATCTTAATAAGCCGCCAGGCTCCGGATCGCTTCGACGATCTTGTTGGTGTTGGGCAGGATTGCCTCTTCGAGAGGCGGGCTAAAGGCCGTATGCGTATCTATCGCGGCCAGCCGCCGCACCGGACCATCGAGGTATTCGAAAGCGAGTTCCCCAATCAGTGCCGCAACTTCGCCTCCGATTCCACCGGTCAAGCGATCTTCATGGACCACCAGGACCTTGCCAGTCTTGCGCGCGGTAGCGAGAATCGCTTCTCGATCAAGCGGAAGCAGCGAACGCAAATCGAGGATTTCGACGCTCAACCCATCTTCCTTGCCAACGATTTGGGCCGCGCTGATACAATGGCTGAGTGTACCGCCATAGGTTATGATCGAAAGGTCGCGGCCTGATTGGCGCAACTCCGCGACTCCAATCGGCACCGTAAAATCGCCGTCGGGCAGATTCTCCTTGATACTGCGATAGAGCCGCTTGTGCTCAAAATAGATGACCGGATTGTCGTCGCGGATCGCGCTCTTGAGGAGTCCTTTGGCATCGTAGACCGTCGCCGGCGCGACCACCTTCAAGCCGGGTACGCGTGTGAACCAAGCCTCAGGGTTTTGCGAATGAAACAGCGCGCCATGCACTCCGGCTCCGGAAGGAGCACGCACGACCATCGGACATGCGGCCCGGCCGCCATGCCGGTAGCGCAATGTCGCAGCGGTATTAACGATTTGATCGAAAGCGCATGAGATGAAGTCACCGAACTGCATCTCGACTACTGGGCGCATCCCGAGGATCGCGGCGCCAACGCCAGCGCCTGCGATTAGCGCCTCAGAGATCGGCGTATCGATTACGCGATCCTCGCCGAACGCCTCAAGCAGGCCTTCGGTCACTTTGAAGGCGCCGCCGAGTTCAGCGACGTCCTCGCCCATCACGAAAACATTGTCGTCGCGCCGCATCTCTTCGTGCAGCGCCTGATTGATCGCCGTCAGATAGGTCATTTCCATGATTGACTGATCGATTTATCGCTTTCAGCTCAGCGCCGTTCAGGCTTTGCCGTTGGTCGAAGGATTGAAGGGGGCTGGAGCATAAAGGTCGTCGAGCACCTCGCGTGCGTCCGGCAACGTATCTTGCTCCGCGAAATCGACTGCCTGCTGAAGCAGAGTGCGCGTGCGCTCGTCGATTTCCTCGCGCAAACGCTTGACGTCGTGGCCTTTGGTCTCGAGATAGAGTTCGTAACGTGGAATCGGATCGCGGCTTTGCCATTCGATCAATTCCTGCTTATCGCGATAGAGCGCCGGGTCGTGTTCGCTATGGCCGCGATAACGATAAGTCTTGCATTCGATCAACGCTGGACCGCCGCCGTCGCGCACGCGATGGATCACCTTCTCGCTGAGTTGGACGACCGCCAACAGATCGTTGCCGGAGACCGTATGGCCCTTGAAGCCGTACGCGGGCGCGCGATCGGCCACGTCCTCGATTGCCATTTGCTTTTCGAGCGGGGTCGAATAAGCGTAACGGTTGTTTTCGCAGACGAAAATGACGGGGAGCTTATGCACCCCAGCGAAGTTCATCGCTTCGTGCACGTCACCGCGTGACGATGCGCCTTCGCCGAAGAAGGCAACCGCCACCTGCTTTTCTTTCTTGATATGGAATTTCAGTGCCGCGCCGACTGCAACTGGCAGCGACGAGCCGAGCATCGAGGTCGAGCCGAAGATGAAATGCTCCATGTCGCCGCCGTGCAGGAAGGAATCCTTGCCGCGCGAAAGCCCGTGCTCCTTGCCCATCAACTGCGCCATCAGCCGTCCCGGATCGACGCCGCGCACGATAAACACGCCGAGGTCGCGATGGAGTGGGGCGACGAAGTCACCTGGCTGAAGCGGCGCGCAAATCCCGGTAACGATCGCCTCCTGCCCAGCGCCGGAATAGACACCACCCAGAATTTTGTTCTGCCGATGCAGTCGTGAAACTCGTTCCTCGAAGGCTCTAATCAGCTTCATCCAATAATAGAGCTGTAATTCGTATTCGATTCTCGCGCCTTCTTCGGCCGAGGCCGGCGCCGCCGCAATCTCCGCTTCCGCCATCTGCTTGGCTCTCCCTAGAATGAGGATTACCCGATAAACCTCAAGTACAGGTGATGATCCTATACACTTTCCGCTCCGATTCCCAAGCCAATAAAGGCCGTTATGGTGCTGCATAGACCTGTTCGGTCATCTGGGTGACTGAATCGGCTGGCGCGAGCGGTCTCGGTCGCTCGGCCGCTTGCATTTGAACGGCAGAATCTAGAAAGAACGGTTGCATGATGCTACCGAAGTTGCCATGTTGACCACAGCCGTGGTTCGGTAACCGAAGAAGGAACTTTACGCATCGACTAGTCGTTGGACTGGTAAATGAGCTTGGGTGATATCGAAAATCCGACTGACTTTCAGCCTGCGTCGGCATCAACATTGGCTATCGCGGCGATTGTCCGGCGCGCGCTCGATGGCGAGCGTCTCACCGAAGCCGACGCCGTTAAGCTGATCGAATGTCCCGACGATGACTTAGGCGTCCTGTTGGGAGCCGCAGGGGCTATGCGCGATCGTGCTAAGAGACGCGACGTCACCTATTCGCGCAAGGTGTTTCTGCCGGTTACCAATTTATGCCGGGACCGCTGCACCTATTGCACCTTTCGCAAGGATCCGGGTGACCCTGGTGCATGGACCATGACGTTGGCCGAAATCGCCGAATGGTCGCGGCGCAGCGGCGAACTTGGATGCAAAGAGGCGCTGATGTGCCTCGGCGACAAGCCCGAGCTTGCCTTTAAGGAATATCGCGCGACGCTCGCCGAGTTCGGCGTGCGCAACACGATAGAATACGTCGCGCGGGCGTGCGAGGCCGCCTTGAACGAGGGCCTGCTGCCTCATACCAACGCTGGCCTCATGACGCTCGACGAGATGGCAATGCTACGTCCGCTCAATGCCAGCATGGGCCTGATGCTCGAGAGCATCTCACCTCGTCTGCGCCAACGCGGCGGAGTCCATCAATGGGCGCCCGATAAGGACCCGGCCTTGCGGATGCGAATGATTGATGAAGCGGGCCAACTGCGCATTCCATTCACCACCGGCATCCTGATTGGTATCGGCGACACACCTGCCGAACGGGCTCTGAGCCTGCTCGCGATTCGCGGGAGCCATGAGCGTTACGGCCATATTCAGGAAGTGATTATTCAAAACTTCCGCGCCAAACCGGGTATCGCGATGGAAGACGCGCCGGAGCCCGAGGCCTTCGAAATGGCACGTGCGATCGCGGTCGCGCGTCTGCTGCTCGGTCCCGAGATGAACGTGCAGGCGCCGCCGAATCTTTCACCGCACGAAATCGAACTGTTTCTTTCCGCGGGCATCAATGACTGGGGCGGCATCTCACCGCTCAGCCGCGATTACGTCAACCCCGAAGCGCCATGGCCGCATCTTGAGCGCCTGGCCGAACGTTGTGCGCGAGCCGGCTTTCACCTAAAACAGCGGCTCGCGATCTACCCCGAATACATTCACGATGAGTGGGTCGATCCGGCCATAAGGCCGGCGATTGACCGTCTCAACGATAGACTCGGAGCGGAGGTTTAGTGTGAACCTCGATCAGTTACGCAATTACGTTGATGAAATCGACGATACCTCTCTGGCGAATCTGATGGATGCGGCATCAGCGCCGTTCCGCGCGGTGTTGATGCGCGCCCTCGACCGCCAAGAGCTAATGCCTGACGAAGGCCTGATGCTCTACGGCGCCGACGGGCCCGATCTGCGGGCATTAATCAAGTGCGCCGATCTTGCCCGTGCCGAGGATGTTGGTGACGAAGTGACCTACGTCGTCAACCGCAATATCAATTTCACGAACATCTGTTTCGTCGGATGCCAGTTTTGCGGCTTCAAGCGCCAGAAATGGGAATCCGACGCCTACGACCACTCTGACGCGACAATTCTCGCGAAGGTCGCGGATGCGGTCGAACGCGGTGCCACCGAAATCTGTATGCAGGGCGGCATCAATCCCGACATGCCGGCCTTCAAATACCGCGATTTGCTGGTCGCGATTAAGACTCACTTTCCACAAATTCACGTGCATGCTTTCTCGCCGATGGAGATTATGTATGGTGCGCGGCGTGTGCGCATGGATTATCCCGAATACATCACGATGCTGCGTGACGCGGGCCTCGGTTCGATTCCCGGTACCGCCGCCGAGATCCTTGACGACGAAGTACGGGAGATTCTGAGCCATAAGAAAGTCGATGTTGCGGCGTGGGTCGAAATCATCACGACGGCTCACTCACTAGGTGTACCAACCACTTCGACGATCATGTACGGCCATCTGGAAAGCCCGCGCCACGTGATCAATCACCTCTCATTGCTGCGCGATATCCAAAAGCGCACGCGCGGCTTTACCGAATTCGTGCCGCTGCGGTTCATTCACGAGAATACCGTGCTCTATCGCAAGGGATTGGTGAAGCCGTCTGAAATCGGTTTTCCCGATCTGCGGATGTATGCGACTTCGCGGCTGTTCCTGCGAGGCTTTATCGACAACCTGCAAACCTCGTGGGTCAAACTTGGCGTCGATCTCGCTGCGATCACTCTGCGTACCGGATGCAACGATTTCTCCGGTACGCTGATGGAGGAGAGCATTACAGCGCAGGCGGGCGGCACCGCCGGCGAGTTTCTTCCGGTCGATTTGATCGAAGAGAAATGTGCGGAGATTGGCCGAGTCCCGGTTGAACGTTCTACGACTTATCGCAAACTCTACGGTAGAAAGGCTCCCAATGGCGCGCGGCCAATCCCTCACCTCGCAGAAGCCCATCAAGCCGACAGTCACGACGCTGGCGGGGGGAGTGGGTGCAGCTAAGTTCCTGCGCGGCCTCGTACGGCGTATCGACCCGCGCCGCATCGCGGTAATTGTCAACACCGGCGACGACGAGGAGTTCTTTGGACTCCACGTCTCGCCGGATATCGATACCGTCACCTACACGCTGGCGGGCGTCATCAACAAGGCCAATGGCTGGGGTCTCGAGGGCGAGAGCTTCAACACCCTCGACGCCTTAGGACGCTACTACGGTAAACCGTGGTTTAATCTTGGCGACCGCGACCTTGCAACCCATCTTTATCGTTCCGAGCGGCTCCGGTCCGGAGCCTCGCTGAGCGAGATCACGTCCGACATCGCACAGCGCTTCGGCATCGGCGCGCGCATCTTGCCGATGTCCAACGACAGCGTCCGCACCTTCGTCAAGTTGAGGGGCCGACCAGCGATCCCATTCCAGGAATATTTTGTGCGCCGCCGTGCCCGCGGACGAGTCGAGGCCATCGAGTTGCGCGGTATGGAGGAAGCGAAGGCCCTCCCCGATGCGCTGAAAGCCATCGGCGACTCGCGCGCGATTATACTTGCGCCCTCGAATCCGTTTGTCTCCCTCGCGCCTATCCTTAACCTTAAGGGTATGCGAGAAGCACTAGCTTCGGTCCGGAGCCGCGTTGCCGCGATCAGCCCAATTGTCGGGGGTAAGACTATCAAGGGTCCCGCTGACAAGATGCTGCGCGGGCTCGGCCACGAAGTTTCGCCGCTTGCGGTGGCACGCCTGTATAAGGATTTCCTCGGCGCTTTCGTTCTCGATACAGTTGACCATAGTTATATCGAGCCGATTCGCGCGCTCGGTATCCGCGCTGTCGCGACCGACACGATCATGACGACTCCAGCTAAAGCTGCTCGCCTTGCCGACGTGGTGATGCGTGCGCTTGAGGTGTAGGCTTTAGCCGGCATGGCGCCACTTACGCTTACCGCGATTGAAGGTATCCCGATGATTGAGCCGGGCGACAATCTCGCTCAACTGATCATCAGGGGACTCGACCGGATGGGGCTCAAGCTTCAGCACGGCGACATTATCACTGTATGCCAGAAGATCGTCTCTAAGGCCGAGGGCCGCATCGTCGATCTGACCGTTATCGAACCCTCGCCGCTGGCTCGCAGTTTCGCTGCTCGATGGGACAAAGACCCGCGCGCCGTCGAACTCGTATTGCGCCAGACCAGTCGTATCGTTCGGATGGATAACGCTGTACTAATCGTCGAGACCGGCCCCGGATGGGTCTGTGCCAACGCCGGTATCGACGAGTCCAACAGCTTGGTTGACGATCGTGCGATCCTGCTGCCGGAGGATGCCGACGCCTCCGCCGATACGCTCCGCACCGCCCTCAAGCAGTTGACCGGCGTTGAAGTTGCCATATTGGTTACCGACACTTTCGGGCGGCCGTGGAGAGACGGCCTGACTGAAGTATGCCTGGGTATCGCCGGGCTGGATCCAATGCTCGATCTACGCGGCTCGACTGATCTGGCCGGCCGCGAATTGCATCACACGGTAATCGCGATCGCCGACGAAATCGCCTGCGCGGCCGGCCTCCTGATGCCGAAGGCAGGCGCCACACCAGCCGTGCTGGTGCGTGGATATCAGTACCAGGCGGCCGCCAATGCCAGTGCTCGTGCGCTAATCCGGCCCGCCGCTTCTGACCTCTTCCGTTAAGTTCCGATGCCTGCGAAGAACGCTGAACCCATTATTGCCGCTGAGGCTGCCGCATCGACTGACCTCGCTGCGCCCGTCAAGGATGAACTATGTGCCGCCGAGGCGCGGCTTTCGCGCCTGCTCGATTCCAACGAGTCGCTTATCAGCGAAATCTGCCACTATCTCGTCGATAGCGGTGGGAAGCGGTTGCGGCCGCTTTTCATACTACTGGTCTATCGTGCTTGTGGCGGACCTGATCGGACGATTGACGACGCGATCGATGCCGCTATCGCACTCGAGTTGATTCATTCGGCGACTTTGCTCCACGACGACATAATAGATGGAGGCCTGCTGCGTCGCGGTAAGCCGTCGGCGTTTGCGCGCTATGGCAATGCGCCGTCGCTCGTAGCTGGTGATTTTCTTTTCTGTCGCGCGTTCGAATTATGTGGACGCTTCGACGAACGACTCGTGCGCACAGCCGCGCAGGCTTGTATCCAGCTGACCGAGGGCGAAGTAATGGAAGGCCGGATGCGCCACAACGCGGCCGCGACTCTCGACGATTATCTTGCCGTGATCACCCGCAAGACCGCGTCTCTGTTTGCAGCCGGCGGACGTGTTGCCGCCGATCTCGCCGGTGCACCGCCTAAGCTCATCACCGGAATGGATAAACTCGGTCTCGCGCTGGGGCGGGCCTTTCAGATGGTCGATGATCTGCTTGACGTGATCGGTCCCGAGGAGCGAATCGGTAAGCCGGTCGGCACCGATCTTCGTGAAGGGATTATCTCGTTGCCAGTGGTGCTTGGCGTACAATCAAACGCGGCGTTGGCCAATGATTTTCGCGCTGGTGTTTCAATTGAAGGACGGGAATTTGAACGGGCGCTCGCGATGATGCGCGAACCATCGTTGCTCGCCCGTGGCCGCGCACTTGCGGCCGAGCAGGTGGCCGCCGCGCGTGGCTTGCTGGATCAGCTAAAGCCCTCCATTTACCGCGACAGCCTCGCGACGCTGATCGACGACCAACTCACCCGCTCCTCGTAGTGGGCTGCAGAGGCATCTTCCCTTTGAATGTCGTGGTGGGCAGGGGCAGAATCGAACTGCCGACACGAAGATTTTCAGTCTTCGATAGTGAGCCCAGCGAAGTACTTTGCTCTACCCCTAAAACCAAGATTAGTTCGTAAATGCTTGATAATCTTGGGTTATTGCGTCCTGCATAGATACTCAAAGTACCTTAGAGTATTGGCCAACTTGTTACCTATGTGTTACCTAGAACCAGATTCTTGGTACGCCCGATTTGAGCTTTACGATGCGAACCCAACTGACGGCTAGATTTGTCGAATCGCTGAAATGTCCAGAGAGAGGGCAGGTAGAACATTGGGACACGAAAATATCTGGCTTCGGGTTGAGAACTTCAATCGCTGGCCGCAAAACGTGGACCTTGCTCTATCGTTATCAGGGTCGTTTGCGGCGCTTAACTCTGGGAACGTTTCCGCCGATAAGCTTGGCCGACGCACGGGGACTCGCCCGCAGTGCGTTGGCGGAAGTTCAACGGGGAAAAGATCCTGCGGCGACTAAACAACAGGATCGAGCCGCGGATTCTTTCGGTGAACTAGCCGAGCGCTATCTGAGAGAGCATGCGGAACCGAAAAAGCGCGCGAGCTCGGTTTATGAAGACAGAAAGCTCTTAAAGCGCGAGCTGTTGCCGGCCTGGGGAGCGCGAAAGGCACAAGATATCGCGCGACGCGATGTAATTGCGCTTGTCGACCGCATAGCGACAAAGCCAGCACCAATCGCGGCAAACCGAGCTCTGTCGTTGGCGTCAAAGATCTTCAATTTCGGTGTCAGCAAAGAGCTTATATCAATAAATCCAGCGTGGCGCGTGCCAAAGCCAGGGAAAGAACACTCGGTCACACGTACGTTGAACGACGACGAGATTAGGGCGGTCTGGAAGGTTCTCGAGCGCGAGGCCCACGGAAATCTCTTCAAACTGCTCCTTCTCCTCGGCCAACGTCGTAGCGAGACCTCGGGTATGCGTTGGTCTGAAGTCGACTTTGAGAATGGTTGGTGGACGATACCGGCCACTCGCACGAAGAACGGGCTAGAGCATCGAGTACCGCTGGGGAAAACAGCCGTCGCTCTTTTGCGCAGCGTACGAGTGCAAGATCGGGGAAGTTTCGTATTTCCGGGACTGCGGTGTGAAAATCCAGTAGTCAACCTTGCTAAGCCGTTAAGTCGCATCATCAAAGGAGCGGAGGTTCTATTGAATCTTGGGTCGGTCGCGCCTAACACTCGTGAGTTACGATTCACAATCCACGACCTTAGGCGAACGGCGGCGACTGGAATGGCCAGTGTTGGGATTTCGCCGACCATCATTGCGCGAATTCTTAATCATTCCGGCGCGATGTCTCCCAGTCGAGTTACATTGGTTTACGACCGCTACAGTTATGACAAGGAGAAACGCGATGCTCTCAACCAATGGGAGTCGCGATTGTTGCAGTTAGTATCGATATCAGGCGAAGCCAATCGTTCGTGTACGGTCTTGGCGGCTACTCGCGAAAGCGACTATCCGCGATCGGATTCGACGTGAACCAGCCCCACGGACTGTGTCAACCATTTGGGTTTCGAGGGTACTTCCCTAAA
>DATKPK010000238.1:0-27999 GCA_035524095.1 Binataceae bacterium (SeqCode)
GCTTCCCTTAACGTGTCGGTGGCCGCAGCGGTCGCATTATTTGAGATAGCGCGGCGGCGCTCGTCCTAAGTCGTCGCTAGCGCAAAGCGCGATGTTCCCAACTACTCCTTCGCGTACATGGGGGTTGCTGTCTTGACTTGCGCATTGGGGCAGAATAGATACAACGGTTTATCGCCCGCGCCGATGTAGCTCAAAGGTAGAGCAACCGCCTTGTAAGCGGTAGGTTGCGAGTTCGATTCTCGCCATCGGCTTGGCCCGATGGCGGTGGAGATAGAGCGGAGAGGTTCCCGAGCGGCCAAAGGGAGCAGACTGTAAATCTGCCGGCTTATGCCTACGGAGGTTCGAATCCTCCCCTCTCCACCAAAAAAACTGCGCACGGGTGATTGGCGCAAAGGCAAGGGCGGGAGTAGCTCAGTTGGTAGAGCGCGAGCCTTCCAAGCTCGGGGTCGCGGGTTCGAATCCCGTCTCCCGCTCCAGAAACGATCAGCGGGTTCGCGGGTTAGTTTGGCGGAATGACCGAGGAGTACGTAGATTTGCCCATGTAGCTCAGCCGGTAGAGCACTTCCTTGGTAAGGAAGAGGTCACGGGTTCGATTCCCGTCGTGGGCTTTGAGCTTTCTGAGGCGGCTCGGTGAATCGAGGGACTGCCGCAAGTCATAGGGCGCGTCGCCAATAGGACGGCGCGTGATCGGAGGCGTTTTCGATGAGAGATCTGATCGGATTAGCGTGCGATGGGTGTAAGAGGCGTAACTACACTACGAGCAAGAATAAAAAGCGGCAAACCGAAAAATTCGCCATCAAAAAGTTCTGTCCGAGCTGCCGGAGCCATACTCTGCATAAAGAGGCAAAGGTGTAGCGATCCGACTGCGTGTTGGACGCTGGGTTGAGAGAATTTGGGTCAGTAGCTCTAATTGGCAGAGCATCGGACTCCAAATCCGAGGGTTGCAGGTTCGAATCCTGCCTGGCCCGCCAATTCTCTTGAGCGCCGAAGATTGCTCTGAGTTCAGACCGCGCGATGAGCCCATCGGCGGACAGTTTGTTCGGCTAATTGAAGCAAAAGCCGCGCCGAAATCGCAATAATTCTTGACGAAAATCTGATCTAAGGTTGTAACGCTCGATTAAAATGGCTAGCATCAAAGGTTACCTCGAAGAGGGTATAAGTTTTGTCAAGGAGTCCTGGACCGAACTGTCCAAGGTCCACTTCCCGTCGCCCAAAGATACCATGCAGGCGACCTTGGTTGTGGTACTGTTAACGATTGTTATAGCGCTTTGGCTGGGACTGATTGATATGGGGGCGAGCCGACTTATTCGTCAATTAGTGAGTTAGAGGATCTACCTTAGCAACAGCCGCGAGTTTGATGAACGGAGCGTACGCTCAGTAGTCATTACAAAATCCGCAGATGGAAGACGCAGTAACCCCAGAATTGAAAAATGGCGGCACCCGAAAGTGGTATGTCGTTCATACCTATTCGGGTTACGAGCAGAAGGCCAAGGCCGCGCTCGAAGAACGGGTGCGCTTGCTTCGGATGCATAAGGAGACAGAAGCGATTGCTGACCGGATAGGCGAAGTGGTTGTGCCGATAGAGCGTGTGCAGGAATTGGGTAAGGGCGGCCAGCGTAAGGTCTCCAATCGCAAGTTTTTCCCGGGCTACATCTTCGTCAACATGGAGTTGGATGATGAGACTTGGCACGTGATCAAGGATACTCCCAAGGTCACAGGCTTCGTGGGTCATTCGACAATGCCGCCTGAAGTTCCGGAGTCGGAAGTTCACGCGATTCGGCAACAGATGGAAGAGGGGGCGCTCAAACCCAAGCCCAAAGTTCAATTCGAAGTGGGGGAAGCGGTCAAGGTAGTCGACGGGCCGTTTCAAGACTTTAACGGGACGGTGGAAGAGGTCCGCCCCGACAAAGGCAAGGTGCGGGTTCTTATATCGATTTTCGGACGGGCAACTCCGGTCGAACTCGATTTCGTGCAGGTGGAAAAATCGTAGACGACCGGAGCCGCGGTCAGGCCTTGCGAATCCCGTGGATATTCCCCGGCGCAGGCAAGCCGGGGTCCCGCTTCAAGCGTGATTAAATTCAGATGGCGAAGAAAGTAACGGGCCAGATCAAATTGCAAATTCCCGCTGGAGCGGCGAATCCGTCCCCTCCGGTCGGACCGGCGTTGGGTCAGCGCGGTGTCAATATTATGGAGTTCTGCAAGGCGTTTAACGCCCAGACGCAGAGCCTCCAAGGTCTAGTTGTTCCGGTAATCATTACGGTTTACGCAGACCGTTCGTTTACATTCATAACGAAGAGTCCGCCTGCGCCGGTATTGTTGCTCAAGGCGGCTGGGATCCCGAAGGGTTCGCCTACGCCGAATAAAAGCAAGGTCGGGAAGGTTACGCGCAAGCAAGTCGAGGAGATCGCCAAGACTAAACTGAAAGATTTGAACGCGATTGACCTGAGTGCGGCGATGCGCTCAGTAGAGGGCACGGCGCGATCGATGGGAATCGATGTTACGGACTAGCGGAGAGTCTAATGGCTGGGAAGAAGTATAAAGAGGCGCTGAAAAAGGTTGATCGCCAGAAGCACTATCCGCTTCAAGAGGCGCTCAAGCTCGTAATCGATAGCAAGACCGCGAAGTTCGACGAGACGGTAGAGATGGCCGTTCGGCTTGGCGTCGACCCCCGGCAGGCCGATCAAAATGTTCGCGGTACTGTGGTGCTGCCGAACGGCACTGGTAAGGTCGCTCGAGTGCTGGTGCTGGCCAAGGGTGCCAAAGAAATCGAGGCGCGTGAGGCGGGTGCGGATTTCGTCGGTGGCGAAGATCTGATCAAGCGGATTCAAGAAGAAAATTGGCTCGACTTCGATCGCGTGATTGCGACGCCGGATATCATGGGAGCGGTCGGCCGAATCGGAAAGATTCTCGGGCCGCGTGGCCTGATGCCAAATCCGCGTGTCGGCACAGTGACTTTCGATGTCGCTAAGGCAGTGAGCGAGGTCAAGGCCGGCAAGGTCGACTATCGCGTTGACAAAGCAGGCGTAGTGCATGCGCGTATCGGCAAAATCAGTTTCGGCGATGAAAAGCTATCACAGAATGCCCATGCTCTACTTGACGCGATCGTGCGCTCAAAGCCGGCCAGCGCCAAGGGGAATTACATAAAGAGCGTCGCTTTGGCCTCAACGATGGGTCCGGGCGTGCGCGTCGATCCCGCAACGGCGCGAGCTGCTGCGGCTGCTTAGGCGGCGCGACTACAGGACGGATTAGATGCGTAAGGAAGAAAAAAGCGCACTGGTCGAGGAACTCTCGGCGAGTTTCGGCCGGGCCAGTATCGCCCTGATATCGGATTACAAAGGCGTCAAAGCGGGCGAATCGGACGATATGCGTCGGCGGATTCGTGCGGTAAACGGCGAGTTCCGTGTGGCCAAGAACACCTTGGTCCGACGGGCGATTAAAGACACTCGATACGCCGTGCTTGAGCCTTCGCTCAGTGGTCCATTGGGCTTGGTCCTGAGCTATGCGGATCCGGTTGAGCTCGCCAAGACGGTTAGTTCGCTCAAAGAGTTAGGTGAGCGGTTCAAGATTCGGGGCGGTGTACTCGACGGCAAGCCAATCACAGCGGCCGAGGTCGAGGCGCTGGCATCCTTACCGCCGCGTGAAGTGATTTTTGCGCAATTGCTAGGCCTGTTGCAGGCTCCGGCAACTCAGCTGGCGCGATTGCTTAACGAGCCAGGCTCGTCGCTGGCGCGGCTGCTCGGTGCGATCGAAAAGAGGCAATCAGCGGCAGCACCGGTGCAACCTGCTGAAACTCCGGCAGAGGGCGCAGCGCCGGCTTCGGCTTGACTGTTAGTTACAGCAACATGAATTGGCTGCGGGTGCGCTCCCACATACCGCTCCGCTGGCCGTGAGGATAAGGAGAGAAATCAGATGTCAGAAGCAGGACAGCTTAGCCGCGACCAGGTGAAGGACTATCTCAAGAACCTGAGCCTATTGGACGCCGCGGCGCTCGTAAAAGAGTTGGAAACGGAACTCGGCGTCTCGGCGGCGGCGCCGATGGCGGTAGCGGCGGCCCCGGCTGCAGGCGGCGTCGCGGCGGCTCCGGTTGAGAAAGATGAGTTCAGTGTGGTTTTGACTGCGGCTGGTGACAAGAAGATCCAAGTAATCAAAGTGGTCCGCGAACTGACTGGATTGGGCCTGAAAGAAGCTAAAGATTTAGTCGATGGCGCGCCTAAGGCCGTTAAAGAAGGACTCAACAAGGCAGAAGCCGAGGACGTCAAAAAGAAATTGGAAGAGGTTGGCGGATCAGTCGAACTGAAATAGAGGCTGGAGGGCTTTTGGCATCCAGTTTACGGCATGAGCACGTGGCTGGCCGCGAGCGTCAAAGTACCGTGGTCGCGCACGGGTGCCGATTAATGTTCACGGAGCAATCTGAACCGATGGCTAGGGTTTGGGTTGCTCCGGTTCAGCTTTTATTAGGGTGCGCTTTCGCTGAAGAGAGTGCTGCCTATAGTTCCAGCCGTTTGCGGGCATGCCCGGCGGACTCTTCCTCCCGTCGGACGAGGTAAAAATGGCTCAACTAACGCAAGTCACAAGTAATCTTCGCCTTCGCCGCTCCTTCGGCAAGATCAAGAAGATTATTGATATACCGAACCTGATCGAGATTCAGAAACGTTCGTACGAGGAATTTCTTCAGGCTGACGTACGCTCTGACGAGCGTGAAGATAAAGGACTGCAGGCTGTCTTCAAGTCAGTATTTCCGATCAAGGATTTTAACGAGACGGCTTCGCTGGAATTCGTCAGCTATGAGCTGGGTATTCCCAAGTACGATGTCGAAGAATGCCATCAGCGTGGCATGACTTACGCTGCGCCGCTCAAGGTCAAGATTCAGCTTGTTATCTGGGACGTCGAAAATGGGCGACGATCGATCAAGAACGTCAAGGAGCAAGAGGTCTATTTTGGCGAAATTCCGTTGATGACCGCGAACGGTACTTTCATGGTCAACGGTACTGAGCGGGTTATCGTTTCGCAGCTCCATCGTTCGCCTGGTGTTTTTTTCGAGCATGACAAGGGCCGGACGCATTCGACCGGCAAGCTGCTTTATTCGGCGCGGATCATTCCTTATCGCGGAAGCTGGATCGATTTCGAGTTCGATCCACGCGACGTGCTCTATGTTCGGATCGATCGGCGGCGCAAGTTCCCGGCGACAGTGCCGCTCCGTGCACTCGGGATGACTACAGAGGACCTGCTCAACTATTTCTATCGCAAGGACGTGCTGATCCTGCGTGACCATCAGCTCGCTAAGGAGTTCAACCCGGAGCAATTGCTTGGATCGCGGGTCTCACGCGAAGTGAAAGATCCCAAAACCGGGGATGTTATCGCGCGCGAGGGCCGCAAATTCAACAAGGCAACCGTGCGAGCATTGCAGGCAGCGGGACTCACCGAGATTCCGATCGCGATGGAAGAGGCGGTCGGACGTATCTCGGCGCATGATGTAGTCGACTCGACGACTGGCGAAGTGCTGATTCAGTGCAATGAAGAGCTGAACGAAGAAACTATCGAGAGGCTTAAAGCCCACGCCGTTCCGATTATCGAGGTGCTCTATACCGAGGATCAACCGGGAGGAGGGCCGCTACGGCTGACGCTTGCGCAGGACAAGCTCGAAAAGCCCGAAGACGCGATTATTGAAATCTACCGGCGGTTGCGGCCAGGCGATCCGCCGACGCTGCAAACCGCGACGACGTTTTTTAACAACCTGTTTTTCAATCCTGAACGGTATGACCTGTCGAAGGTTGGGCGGCTTAAGCTCAACCATAAGTTGAAGCTCGATATTCCGCTCGAACAGGGCACTTTGCGCCGCGAGGATATTCTTGAAGTCGTCCGTTATCTGATCGATCTCAAGAGCGGAGTCGGCCAGATTGACGATATCGACCATCTTGGCAACCGGCGGGTGCGTGCGGTCGGCGAATTGGTCGAAAATCAGTTCCGGATCGGACTCGTACGAATGGAGCGTGCGATCAAAGAGCGGATGAGTCTGCAGGATATCGAAACTCTGATGCCGCAGGAATTGGTCAACTACAAACCAGCCTCTGCGGTAATTAAGGAATTTTTCGGCTCCTCGCAGCTATCGCAGTTCATGGACCAGACGAATCCGCTTTCAGAGATTGCGCATAAGCGGCGGCTTTCGGCGCTTGGCCCCGGCGGCCTTACGCGTGAACGCGCAGGCTTCGAGGTTCGTGACGTCCATCCGACGCATTACGGGCGGGTCTGTCCAATTGAGACTCCCGAAGGTCCGAATATCGGTCTTATCGCTGCGCTCTCGACCTACGCCCGCGTTAACGAATACGGCTTTATCGAAACGCCTTATCGCGAAGTCGAAAACGGCCGTGTGACCGACCGAATCGTCTATTTGTCGGCTTTGCAAGAAGAAGAGACGGTCATTGCTCAGGCGAATGCCCCACTCGATAGCCAGGGCCGTTTCGAAAACGAGTTGGTATCTGCCCGAATCGGCGGTGAGTTCACAGTGGTACGGCGCGAAGAGGTCCAGTATATGGACGTGTCGCCGAACCAACTTGTGTCAGTTGCAGCGTCGCTGATTCCGTTCCTCGAAAATGACGACGCGAATCGTGCCCTGATGGGTTCGAATATGCAGCGGCAGGCGGTGCCTTTGCTCAAGACGGAGGCGCCGCTGGTTGGCACCGGCCTCGAAATGACGGTCGGCCGCGACTCGGGCGTTACCACTATCGCCAAGCGGGACGGCGTGATCGAAAGCGTCGATGCTGAGCGAATCGTCGTGCGAGCAGATAAGCAAAACAAGGATCTGCGCGACGCTGGGGTCGACATATATAACCTGGTTAAGTACCAGCGTTCGAATCAAAACACGTGTATCAATCAGCGACCGATTGTCGTCAAAGGCGAGCGGGTCAAGGCTGGCGACGTACTGGCCGACGGTCCGTCGACCGACATGGGTGAGCTCGCACTCGGACGCAACGTGGTGGTCGCATTCATGCCGTGGGGCGGCTACAACTTCGAGGATTCGATTCTTATCTCGGAGCGCGTCGTCAAAGAGGACTTGTTTACGTCGGTACATATTGAGGAATTCGAATGTATCGCACGTGACACGAAGCTTGGGCCTGAAGAAATAACGCGAGATATCCCCAATGTCGGTGAGGATGCGCTCAAGAATCTGGACACCAGCGGGATCATCCGAATCGGCGCAGAAGTACGTCCAGGCGATATCCTGGTCGGAAAGATTACGCCGAAGGGCGAGACCCAGCTAAGTCCAGAAGAGAAGCTTCTCCGCGCAATCTTTGGCGAAAAGGCAGGCGAGGTGCGCGATACTTCGTTGCGTGTGCCACCTGGCGTTGAAGGAGCGGTAATCGACGCGCGAGTATTTTCGCGCCGAGGTGTCACCCGCGACGATCGTACGCAAGAGATTCAGCAGCTCGAAGCCGAGCGGCTGAAGCAGGACGAAGGCGAAGAAGTCCGAATCATCCGCCAGGAGACGCTGCGCAAGCTGAAGAAAGCGGTCTCCGGTAAAAAGCTGGCGGGCCGCGTAATCGCCGACGACCGTCGTGTGCTTTTCAACAAGGGCGATGAGCTAACGGCTGACGATCTCGAGGAATTGCCTCCGCCGCTGTGGGGCCAGTTACGGCTTGAGAACGAAACCGCGACCACGGAGGTGGCGCAGGCGCTCGCGGCGATGAATGCCAACGTCGAGGCGGTGCAGAATCACTACGAGTCCAAAATCGAGCGGCTCAAAGCCGGCGATGAGTTGGCGCCCGGCGTGATTAAAATGATTAAGGTCTTCGTCGCGATCAAACGCCGCTTACAGGTTGGCGATAAGATGGCGGGACGGCACGGCAACAAAGGCGTACTGTCGCGAATCCTGCCACCTGAGGATATGCCGCGGACCGCAGATGGGACACCAGTTGATATTGTTCTCAATCCTTTGGGGGTTCCTTCGCGGATGAATGTCGGGCAGATTCTCGAGACCCATCTCGGGTGGGCGGCGCTCGAATTGGGCCGCAAGCTCGAAAATGAATTGGGGAACGGCTCGACTCCAGCACAGTTGCGCAAGCGGTTGCGTGATCTCTATCCGGACAAGGAGAATCAGGAATTCATCGAGACCCTATCCGACACCGAAATAGCCCGACTGGCCGATAAAGCGCGTCGGGGTGTCCACACGGCGTCGCCGGTTTTTGACGGCGCTCGCGAGGAGGAGATCTTCGCGCTGTTGAAGCGCGCAGAGTTACCCGAGAGCGGTCAATGCACTCTCTATGACGGGCGGACAGGTTTGCCATTCGAGCAGCCAGTGACAGTGGGCGTGATGTACATCATGAAACTGCATCATCTGGTCGAAGACAAGATCCATGCGCGTTCAACTGGGCCGTACAGCCTCGTGACGCAGCAACCGTTGGGCGGCAAGGCTCAATTCGGCGGCCAGCGGCTCGGTGAGATGGAAGTGTGGGCGCTGGAAGCGTATGGCGCGGCCTACACTCTGCAGGAAATGCTGACCGTCAAGTCGGACGACGTGGCCGGCCGCACCCGGATGTACGAAGCTATCGTCAAGGGTGAGAACACTCTTGAGCCAGGCTTGCCCGAGTCGTTCAACGTTATGGTTAAAGAACTCCAGTCGTTGTGCCTGAACGTAGATCTGCTCGAACAGCCACAACGCGCCTGAAGCGGGCGTTCAAGGGAGTATTGAATAATGGAAGATCTGTTCGGCCTGTTTGAGAAGCCCAAGAATCCGCTGGCATTTAACGCAATTCGGATTTCGATTGCGTCGCCAGAGATGATCCGGTCGTGGTCGCACGGAGAAGTCAAAAAGCCGGAGACGATAAACTATCGAACCTTCAAGCCGGAACGTGATGGACTCTTTTGTGCGAAGATTTTTGGTCCGACCAAGGACTATGAATGTAATTGCGGCAAGTACAAGCGGATGCGCCATCGGGGCGTCGTCTGCGAAAAGTGTGGAGTCGAGGTAATCCAGTCGAAGGTTCGCCGTGAGCGGATGGGCCATATCGATCTGGCCGCGCCCGTCGCTCACATCTGGTTCCTGCGCTCGCTGCCGTCTCGGATAGGGACGCTGGTCGATATGACGCTCAAGGAACTCGAAAAGGTGCTCTACTTCGAGTCCTACGTCGTGACTGATCCGGGTGAGACGCCGCTTGCGCCACGCGAACTGCTGACTGAACGGAAGTATCGCGAGGCGCGCGAACAATATGGCGACAGCTTCAAGGCCGAGATGGGCGCCGAGGCGATTCGTACGCTGTTATCGATTCTCGAGCTCGACAAGCTTTCCGAGGAATTGCGCGCTGAGATGAAGGCGACGGCGAGTGAAGCGCGCCGCAAGAAAGTCTCTAAGCGACTCAAGGTAGTCAACGCTTTTCGCGAGTCCGGCAACCGTCCGGAGTGGATGATTCTGACGATTCTGCCGGTCATTCCACCGGATCTGCGTCCCCTGGTCCCGCTCGACGGCGGCCGCTTCGCGACGTCTGATCTCAACGATCTTTATCGGCGAGTGATCAATCGTAATAACCGGCTGAAGCGGCTAATTGAGCTGAGCGCACCGGACATCATCGTACGCAACGAAAAGCGGATGCTGCAGGAGGCGGTCGACGCCTTGTTCGATAATGGGCGGCGCGGACGAGCGATCACGGGTCCGGCTAAGCGTCCTTTGAAGTCGCTGTCCGACATGCTCAAGGGCAAGTCCGGCCGTTTCCGGCAGAACCTGCTAGGTAAGCGGGTCGATTATTCGGGCCGTTCGGTAATCGTCGTCGGTCCGGAGCTAAGGCTCCATCAATGCGGCCTGCCGAAAAAGATGGCGCTCGAATTGTTCAAGCCGTTCATCTACAGCAAGCTGGAGGAAAAGGGTTACGTCACCACGATCAAAAGCGCGAAGAAGATGGTCGAGAAGGAGGGCAAGGACGTCTGGGATATCCTGGACGACGTCATCCGCGAGCATCCGGTGCTACTTAATCGCGCTCCGACACTTCATCGGCTTGGGATCCAAGCCTTCGAGCCAGTGCTGATCGAGGGCAAGGCGATCCAGCTTCATCCGCTGGTGTGTGTGGCTTATAACGCGGATTTCGACGGCGACCAGATGGCGGTGCATATACCGCTTTCGATAGAGGCCCAAGTCGAATCGCGGGCCCTGATGATGTCGACCAACAATATCCTGTCACCGGCGAGCGGCAAGCCGATTATTGTGCCGACGCAGGATATGGTTCTTGGCCTTTACTACATGACACGCGAACGTCCGCTAGCGCATGGTGAAGGAAGGATTTTCGCTTCACCTGCGGAGGTCCGAATCGCTTACGACCACGGTGCGATTGACCTTCATGCGCGAATCACTGTGCGAATGCACACCAGCGGACGAGCTGCGGCGGCTGAGGATGAAGACGGACGCCCGTCTACTCCGCATGCCAATGGCGTGACCCATGAAGGCGAGCCGGAACGGGTTGAGACTACCGTCGGGCGTATCCTGCTCTATGAAATCGTGCCACCTGAGGTGCCGTTCGCGGAAGTGAACCGCACGATGAAGAAGAAGGAGCTCGGCAATCTAATCGACCTTGTTTATCGCCGGGCGGGCAATAAAGCGACGGTTATCTTCGCTGACCGTTTGAAGGATGTTGGCTTCGCGTTCGCCACGCGCGCCGGAATCTCGATCTCGATCAAAGACATGACGATTCCCCCGCAGAAGGCGCAGTTGCTGGAGCAGGCACAGAAGCAGGTCAGCGAGATTCAGAAACAATATAACAACGGTGTGATCACCGATGGCGAGCGTTACAACAAAGTCGTCGATATCTGGGCCGAAGTACAGGACGAGATCGGTGGCGCAGTTTTGAAAGGTCTCGCCACTCAGGTCTACGGCAAAGATAACAAGGGTGCCGACGTGGTTGGGCCGTCGTTCAATCCGATTTTCATCATGGCTGATTCAGGCGCACGCGGCTCGGAACAACAGATTCGTCAGCTGGCGGGTTTGCGCGGCCTGATGGCTAAGCCGTCTGGTGAAATCATCGAAACGCCGATCACAGCCAACTTCCGGGAAGGCCTGACCGTGCTGCAGTACTTCATCTCCACACACGGCGCCCGCAAAGGCTTGGCCGATACTGCTCTCAAGACAGCGAATTCAGGGTATCTGACGCGGCGGCTGGTCGACGTTGCGCAGGACTCAATTATCACTGAAGACGATTGCGGCACGCTCGACGGAATCGAGATGACGCCGCTGGTCGAAGGCGGTGAGGTGATTGAAGGCTTGGGCGATCGTGTTCTCGGCCGTGTGGCCCTGGAAGATATCCGTGATCCGTTCACCAACGAAGTGCTCATCAAGGCCAATGAGATGATTGATGAGGACAAAGTGGGACAGATAGAGGACGGTGGTCTCGAACGGGTCAAGATTCGCTCGGTGTTGACCTGCCAGTCGCGCCAAGGGGTCTGTGTCAAGTGCTACGGACGCGACCTTGGCCGTGGCCATCAGGTGAACATGGGCGAAGCGATAGGGATAATGGCCGCGCAATCAATCGGTGAGCCTGGCACGCAGTTGACAATGCGCACGTTCCATATCGGTGGTACGGCGAGTCGGCGTGCGGAACAGACGACCCTCGAGGCGCGCAACGAAGGCCTCGTGCGTTTGCATAACGTCAAGACCGTCCCGAGCCGTGACGGCAGCCTGGTGGTGATGACGCGCCATGGCGAGGTCGCGATTACTGCGGTGGTGCAAAATGAGGCTGGCGGTCCTTCACGGGAACGTGAGCGCGAACGCTACCCACTCGTATATGGCGCCAAGCTGCGCAAAGCCGAGGGCGAGCGGGTCAAGGCCGGAGAATTGATCGCCGAATGGGATCCTTATACCACTCCGATCATCACTGAGATGGCCGGGACGGTTAAGTATGGCGATATTATCGAAGGCAAGACGATGGAAGAGCGGGTCGACGAGCGTACCGGCGCGCGTTCCAACGTTATTGTCGAATTCAAAGAACTCGACGTGCGCCCCCGTATTTCCATAAAGGACGAGAGTGGGAAAACCCTCAAGCTCGAAAGCAGCGATAATTTTGCACGATATTATCTGCCCGTTGGGGCATATATCGCCGTTGCTGAGGGTACTCACGTCGACGCCGGCGAGATAATTGCCAAGATTCCGCGTGAAACCACCAAGACTAAGGATATCACCGGTGGCTTACCGCGGGTGGCGGAACTATTCGAGGCGCGCAAGCCCAAGGAATTCGCGGTAATTTCTGAGATCGACGGCCAAGTGTCTTTTGGCAAGGATACGAAGGGCAAGCGGAAGGTGGTGGTGACGCCAGAAGTTGGCCAACCGCGCGAATACCTGATCGCAAAAGGCAAGCATATCGGAGTTCACGAGGGCGATATGATCAAAGCTGGCGAGCCGCTCATGGAGGGCTCGTCGAATCCGCATGATATTCTGACAATTCTTGGCGAGAAGGCGCTGGCTAAATACCTGGTTGACGAAATTCAGGAAATCTACCGGCTTCAGGGCGTGCGGATTAACGATAAACATATCGAGGTTATTGTGCGCCAGATGCTGCGGCGGGTCCGGATTAAAGAGGTCGGCGATACTGATTTCCTGGTCGGCGATCAGACCGAGAAATGGCGCTTCGACGAAGAGAATGGCCGGGTGCTGATGAAGGGTGGCGAGCCCGCGATCGCCGAGCCGCTGCTGCTTGGAATCACCAAGGCGTCACTATCGACGGAGAGCTTTATTTCGGCGGCCTCGTTCCAGGAAACGACGCGAGTGCTGACCGAAGCTGCGATCAATGGCAAGGTCGATAGGCTAATCGGTTTGAAAGAGAACGTGATCATGGGACGGCTGATTCCAGCCGGAACCGGATTACCGCAATACAATCGCATGGAAGTAAAAGTCGAGGGTACCCCAATCGGTGAGGACTTAGATAAAGCCGAGCAAAGCGTGATGGCGGCTGCTGGAGATTGACGCGGCAGCCTATCTGCTATACATACTTGAGTTTCCCCCGAGGGCCCGTTTGCCCTTGGGGGTTTGCTTGGATCAGATTCGTCATCAGGGTTCGTAAGGGGGCGGCTGGCCGGAAACGTGATTAGATTGGGTGAACCACGACGCGGTCCGAGGATTAGGCGCCGCGAGGGATAGAGTTCAGAACTGTGCCGACGATAAATCAATTGATACGCGCAGCGCGCGTCAAGAAAAGATATAAGATGAGCGCCCCGGCACTCCAAGGTTCGCCGCAAAAGCGGGGTGTCTGCACTCAGGTCAAAACCACTACGCCCAAGAAGCCAAATTCGGCTCTGCGCAAAGTCGCCCGCGTGCGTCTGTCGAACGGGTACGAGGTCAACACCTACATTCCGGGGGTAGGCCACAACCTGCAGGAGCATTCGGTGGTGCTGATTCGTGGCGGCCGCGTCAAGGACCTGCCGGGTGTGCGTTACCATGTGATTCGTGGCACGCTCGACTCGATTGGCGTGCAAGATCGCCGCAAGAGCCGCTCGAAGTACGGCTCCAAAAAGCCTAAGTAGCGGATAAATACTATGTCGCGCAAAGGACAAGCCCGCGTCCGGGAGGTTTTCCCGGATCCAAAATTCCATGACCGTACAGTCGCGAAGTTCGTTAACGTCGTGATGGAGCGGGGCAAGAAATCAGTTGCCGAGCGGATGCTCTACGGTGCGCTGGACCTTGTCGCCGAGCGTGCGAAAGAAGATGGACTAGCGACTTTCAAACGAGCGCTCGATAACGTGCGCCCGGCGGTTGAAGTAAGATCGCGGCGGGTCGGAGGGGCCAATTATCAGGTACCAGTCGAAGTGCGGCCGGTGCGGCGCTCGTCACTAGCGATGCGCTGGCTAGTAACGGCCGCGCGATCGCGTGGTGAAAAATCAATGAAAGAACGGCTGGCCAACGAAATTTTGGAAGCCGCGGGAAATCGCGGAGGAGCGGTCAAAAAACGCGAAGACACCCATCGGATGGCGGAGGCGAATCGAGCATTCGCCCATTACCGCTGGTAGTCAAAGAAGCTCTTTTGTATGGCGCGTGAAACACCAATAGAACGGGTTCGCAATATCGGCATCATGGCTCATATTGATGCCGGCAAAACGACCACGACCGAGCGTGTGCTCTATTACACGGGGATCAACTACAAGATCGGCGAAGTGCATGAAGGCACGGCGACGATGGATTGGATGGTCCAGGAGCAAGAGCGTGGAATTACGATCACGTCGGCGGCAACCACCTGTTTCTGGCGGGACCAGCGGATAAATATCATCGATACGCCCGGGCACGTCGATTTCACGATCGAGGTCGAGCGCAGCTTGCGCGTGTTGGACGGGGCGGTCGCGGTATTTTGTGCGGTTGGCGGGGTTGAGCCGCAATCCGAGACCGTCTGGCGGCAGGCTGACAAGTACCGCGTGCCGCGCATTGCGTTTATTAACAAGATGGACCGGGTCGGCGCGGATTATAGTCGCGTCATAACCGACATTAAGGAAAAGCTGCGGGCAAAGCCGCTTCTGCTGCAACTCCCAATCGGCGCCGAGGAGAAGTTTAACGGCGTAATCGACCTGGTTGAACAGCGCGCGTTGATCTGGGACGACGATCGTTTGGGCGCGAACTTCCGGGTCGAGCCGATTCCTGCTGAGATGGCTGAGCAAGCTGCTGCCGCTCGCGATCAATTGGTCGAGGCACTTTCCGACCACGACGACTCGATCATGGAGCTCTATCTGGAGGGAAAATCGCCAGATGCGGAAGCATTACGCAAGGCGATTCGCGCCGCGACGCTCAAGATCGAGTTAATCCCGGTCATTATGGGTTCGGCCTTTCGCAATAAAGGCGTCCAGCCGATGCTCGACGCGGTCGTGGATTATCTGCCGTCGCCGATTGACTTGCCGCCAGTGAACGGCAAGAACGGCGACAAAGTTGAGGAGCGCCCACCGCGCGACGATGCACCCCTCGCCGCCTTGGCGTTCAAGATCATGACCGACCCGTACATAGGGACGCTAACTTTTTTGCGGATTTATTCTGGTCGCTTGGAAAGCGGGTCGTCGGTGATGAACACGACGAAGGGCAAGCGCGAGCGAATCGGGCGCCTCGTCAAGATGCACGCGAACAAGCGCGAGGAGATCACTGAAGTCTTCGCTGGCGATATTTGTGCGGTCGGCTTGCGCGACACGACTACGGGCGATACACTGTGCGACCCCGCTCATCCAATAGTGCTGGAAGCGATCGAGTTCCCGGAACCGGTAATCCAGATCGCAATCGAACCCAAGACTAAGGTCGATCAGGAACGGCTTGGTGAGGCATTGCAGAAGCTCGCAAAGGAAGATCCGTCGTTTCGCGTGAGCGTGAACCGGGAGACTGCGCAAACGTTGATCGCGGGGATGGGCGAGTTGCACTTGGAGATTATCGTCGACCGGATGCTGCGCGAATTTAAGGTCGACGCGAATATCGGTAAGCCCCAAGTGGCGTACCGTGAAACGATTCGGCGAGCGTCAGAAGCCGAGGGACGGTTTGTACGGCAGACCGGCGGTCATGGTCAGTTCGGTGTAGTTGATTTGAGGATCGAGCCGCTACCGAAAGGCTCCGGTTTCGAGTTCAGCGACGACACCAAGGGTGGTTCGATTCCGCGCAACTTTATTCCTTCTGTCGAGGCGGGAATCAAGGAAGCGATGGAGACCGGGGTGTTAGCGGGATATCCAATGGTGGATGTCAAGGCTTCGCTGCTGGATGGCAAGTATCACGAGGTCGATTCGTCGGAACTTGCATTCAAGATTGCGGGCTCGATCGCGTTCAAAGAGGCTTGCGAGAAGGCGAGTCCGGTTCTGCTCGAACCAGTGATGGAAGTGGAAGTGGTAACGCCGCAGGACTTCATGGGTGAAGTGATCGGCGACCTGAATTCCCGCAGGGGCAAGATTCAGGAGATGGAGACGCGGGCGGGTGCGCAGGTTATCAGTGCGCGTGTGCCGCTCGCGAATATGTTTGGTTACGCGACCAAGTTGCGTTCGATTACACAAGGTCGCGCCAATTACACGATGCAATTTGCGGTCTATGAACCGGTACCGCAGGCGATATTTGAAGAGCTCACCGCGAGCAAGCAATCGGCATGAGAGGGTCAGGTCTAGGTCGGTTAGTGGCGCGTACTAAAGGGCGATATCAAAGCACGCGCCGGGGCATGACGAAAGGAGCCCGGAGGGCAAGAGATCATGGGTAAGGCCAAATTTGAACGAAACAAGCCCCATCTTAACGTTGGTACGATTGGGCATATTGACCACGGCAAAACCACGCTGACCGCGGCGATCACCAAGGTTTTGGCGTCGAAGAAGCTGGCGAATTTTACGGCCTTCGACCAGATCGATAAAGCGCCCGAAGAGCGCGAACGCGGGATTACGATCGCTATCGCGCACGTCGAGTATGAGACCAAGAATCGACATTACGCGCACGTCGATTGCCCGGGACATGCAGACTATATCAAGAACATGATCACCGGTGCCGCCCAAATGGATGGCGCGATCCTGGTGGTAGGCGCGAATGACGGTCCGATGCCGCAGACGCGCGAGCATATTTTGCTCGCCCGCCAGGTCGGCGTGCCATCGATCGTTGTGTTCATGAACAAGGTCGATATGGTGGACGATCCTGAACTGTTGGATCTTGTTGAATTAGAAGTTCGCGACCTCCTCAAAAAATACGAATTCCCCGGCGACGATGTCCCGGTTATTCGCGGCAGCGCGTTGAAGGCGCTGGAATGCGGATGCGGCAAGGACGATTGTGCCAACTGCAAGCCAATTCTTGACCTGATGGATGCGGTTGATAGTTACGTTCCGCAGCCGGCGCGCGAGACTGACAAGCCCTTCCTGATGCCGATTGAGGACGTGTTCTCAATCTCTGGCCGCGGTACCGTTGTCACCGGCCGCGTCGAGCGCGGCAGAGTCAAAGTAAGTGAAGAAGTCGAGATCGTCGGCTTCCGCGATACCACGAAAACTGTGGTGACCGGAGTCGAGATGTTCCGCAAGATCCTCGATGAAGGCCAGGCGGGCGATAATATTGGTGTTCTGTTGCGCGGCCTCAAGCGCGAAGAGATAGAGCGCGGCCAGGTGCTCGCGCAGCCCGGCTCTATCACACCACACACCCGTTTTGAGGGATCGGTCTACGTTCTGACCAAAGAAGAAGGCGGACGTCATACGCCCTTCTTCAACGGTTATCGTCCGCAGTTTTACCTTCGCACGACTGACGTGACAGGCGTGGTGACGCTGCCAGAGGGCACTGAGATGGTTATGCCGGGCGACAATATCAATGTGGTCGGTGAGTTGATCACACCGGTCGCGATGGAACAGGGACTGCGTTTCGCGATTCGCGAGGGTGGCCGAACAGTCGGTGCTGGCGTTGTTTCGAAGGTATTGAAGTAACTTAGCCGATGAGGTTGTGCGGCAGCTCGAGGTGGGAGTTCGGAATTGGCTGACAGGATGAACGACAAGATTCGGATCCGCCTCAAGGCGTACGACCATCGTCTCCTTGACCAGTCGGTGCGTGAGATAGTGGATACGATTCGGCGGACTGGCGGGCGGGTGGCGGGACCAATTCCGCTCCCAACGCGGGTCGAACGGTTTACGGTAAATCGTTCACCGCACGTTGATAAGAAATCGCGCGAGCATTTCGAGATTAGAACGCACAAGCGGCTGCTCGATGTGCTCGAACCGACCCAACAGACGATCGATGCGCTTGGCAAGCTTGATTTGGCCGCTGGTGTCGACGTCGAAATCAAGCTCGAGTAGGCCTGTGCTTAGCGGATTGATAGGTAAGAAGCTGGGAATGACCCAGGTCGGTGATGCAGCCGGAAGGGTGCGGCCAGTGACCGTAATTCAGCTTGGACCGTGTGCAGTGACGCAGATAAGGACCAAGCCGACCGACGGTTACGACTCTGTTCAGGTCACTTACGGCAAGCGCCGGTTGTCTCGCGTGACTTCGGCCCAACGTGGTCACTTCGCCAAGGCCGAGGTCGCCGCGGGTGTTGCCACGCGTGAATTCGGTCAGCGGGGTGAAAGCGAGCTTAAGCTCGGCCAAATGATCACGGTATCTGACGTCTTCAAGTCTGGTGATCCGGTAGACGTTTCTGGGATCTCAAAGGGTCATGGCTATGCTGGCGTGATCAAGCGCCATCATTTTGCTGGATTCCCCGGATCGCACGGCACACATGAATATTTCCGTCATGGCGGTTCGATCGGCAATCGTTCTTACCCGGGGCGTGTTCGTAAGGGTCTGCGGATGGCCGGTCAGATGGGCAATAAAAAAGCAACGATCATGAATCTCAGGGTCATCGATATTCTTCCTGAAGACAACGCGATCGTAGTTTCCGGCTCGATTCCAGGTGCAGACGGCGGATTGGTGATCGTAAAGCATTCAGCGAAGGTCCCGAACTTCGTGGCGGAGCGCGCTAATGGGTGATGGCGAGGCGACGGTGAAAGTTCCGCTGTTCAACGCCGAGCGTGAGCGCACGGGTGACTTTGAAGTTGCGAGCGCGGTATTTGGGCGTACCGGTGACAATTCCATTCTGCATGAAGCGGTGCGGATGCAATTGGCCAAGCGGCGTGCCGGGACAGCCGCTACCAAAACCCGGGGATTGATTTCCGGTGGCGGGCGCAAGCCTTGGCGGCAGAAGGGTACGGGGCGCGCGCGCTCGGGTTCGAGTCGTTCGCCAATTTGGCGCCATGGCGGGACGATTTTCGGCCCACAACCGCGTGATTACTCGTACAAGATGCCAAAAAAGGCTTGGCGCCGTGCATTGACTCTGGCGATTTCCGATCGCGCGCTAAATGGCATGATGGTTGTGACAGAGTCGCTCGAGTTGGCTGAGCCTAAAACGCGATTGGCGAAAATTGCGCTCGAAGCCTTTGGGCTCAAGCATGCGCTGATCATTATCAGCGACGGCGAGGAAAGTTTCGGGCGTGCGGCACGCAACTTGGCTGCGCATAAAGTTTTGCATCTGGCCGGTCTGAATGTCTATGACGTGCTCAACTATGACGAACTATTAATGTCGTCAAACACGGCGCGAGCTATTGAAGGTCGTCTTGGTACGGGCGAATTGGGTGGGTTGAGCCAAGCTGAGCAGGAAGTTGAGGGCGCCGAATGAGTGCAGAAACCTTGATCGTGGCGCCGCTAGTCACGGAGAAAGGTACGATCGTCAGCGAAAAAGCGAATCAGGTGGTGTTTCGCGTCCGCCCAGACGCGACTAAAGACAAAATCCGCCTGGTGGTTGAGGACATGTTCAAAGTCACCGTGACGCAGGTTCGCACGGCGAATTTCATTGGCAAGGAAAGACGGCGCGGCAAGACTTTGGGCCGGCGTCCGGATTGGAAAAAAGCTTACGTCACGCTCAAGGAGGGTGATCGGATCGAATTCTTCGAAGGTATGTAGACGCGAAAGCAGTGCGTGCAGGACCTCGATGAGCGTACACGATCTAGTGATATCCGATGGCCGTTATTCAACTTAAGCCCAATACGCCTGGTCAGCGTTTCATGCAGCTGGCGGATTTTTCGGTTCTGACCAAGAAAGAACCGGAGAAACGACTGCTGGCTCCGCTGAAGAAATCTGGTGGACGTAATAATCGTGGTCGCATGACCAGCCGCCATCGCGGCGGTGGCCATAAGCGGCGGCTGCGGATTATCGATTTGAAGCGTAATCGCGACGGCATTCCGGCAGTGGTAGTGGCGTTGGAGTACGATCCTAACCGGTCCGCGAATATCGCGCTCTTACATTACGTAGACGGCGATAAGGCCTATATCCTTGCGCCCGACGGCCTCAAGACTGGCGATAAGGTCGAGTGTGGTCCTGCGGCTGATATCAAGCCAGGCAATGCTCTTCCGCTCAAGAATATTCCGGTCGGCACAGTCGTTCATGCGATAGAGTTGAAGCCCGGAGCTGGTGCGCAATTGGCTCGAGGTGCCGGCGTACAAGCGCAGTTGATGGCAAAAGAGGGCAAGTTCGCCCTTTTAAAATTGCCTTCAGGCGAGCAACGCATGGTTCAAGCGGAATGCCGCGCGACGATTGGGCAGGTCGGAAATCTCGACCACGAAAATATCTCGATCGGCAAGGCGGGACGCTCGCGATGGTTGGGCAAGCGTTCGCATGTGCGGGGCGTGGCGATGAATCCTGTCGATCATCCGCATGGCGGTGGCGAGGGCCGCTCGAAGGGTAATCATCCGCAATCGCCGTGGGGAACGCCTGCGAAAGGCTATAAGACACGCGGCAAGAAGACGTCTGACCGTTTCATCGTGAGTGGACGGCCGCGCGGCAAACGGGGCTAATTCCCAGATGGCGAGATCATTAAAAAAGGGTCCGTTCGTCGACATCCATCTTCAGAAGAAGGTCGAGGTAGCGAGTGCGGCGGGTGACAAGCGGATTATCAGAACCTGGTCACGCCGGTCGATGATCGTACCAGACATGATCGGTCTAACTTTCGCGGTGCACAATGGGCACAAGTTCATTCCGGTCTATTGCACTGAGAATATGGTTGGCCATAAGCTCGGAGAATTTTCCCCGACCAGAACCTTCCATGGCCATGCGGGCGACCGCAAGGGTGAGGTCAAATCGGGAGGCGCCCCGGCGCAACGCCGCTAGGCCGAGGCAGACGGAGTAGGAATCTGATGGAAGTAGTGGCGCGCACGCGCTTCGTGCGCATTTCGCCGCAAAAGTTGCGGCTGGTATGCGCATTGGTAGCGGGAAAAAAAGTCGAACAGGCATTGTCGATTTTGGAGTTTACGCCGAAGAAGGGCGCAAAGATTGTTTCGAAAACGCTAGTGGCGGCGATTGCGAATGCCCGCGATCAGCAGAATGTCGATGAGGACAAGCTCTACGTGAAGCGTGTTGTGGCCGATACTGGGCCGACTTGGAAACGTTCGATGCAACGCGCACATATGCATGCAACGCCGATTCTGAAACGCACCAGTCACCTGACGGTGATCGTCGACGAGCAGGCCTCCTGAGGAAACGATGGGGCAAAAAACACATCCACGCGGATTGCGCTTGGGGATTATCGAAGGCTGGGACTCAAAGTGGTTCGCGAGCCACGATTACGTAGCTCTGTTGCATGAAGACTTAAAGCTGCGTGATTTTATCAAGAAGCGGCTTTATCACGCGGGTATCTCGCGAATCGAAATCGAGCGGATGGCCAACAAGGCCAAGGTTAATATCTACACCGCGCGACCCGGTATCGTGATCGGTAAGAAGGGCGTCGAGATCGATAAGCTCAAGACGGATATTCAGAAGATGATGAAGGGCAAGGAAGCCTTCATCAATATTCATGAAGTCCGCCGCCCCGACCTCGATCCTCAATTGGTGGCTGAGAACATCGCTCTGCAGTTGGAGCGGCGGGTGACCTTTCGCCGTGCGATGAAGGAAGCGGTATTGCGCGCTATGCGGATGGGTGCACAAGGCGTCCGCGTACAAGTCTCCGGACGGCTCGGCGGTGCCGAAATCGCGCGTCGAGAATGGTATCGAGAGGGGCGTGTGCCTCTGCAAACGCTGCGCGCTGATGTAGCTTACGGTTTTGCCGAAGCGAAGACGACGTACGGCGTGATTGGTGTGAAGGTCTGGATCTTTCGCGGCGAAATTCTAACCCGCCAGGAAGAAGCGGCCAAGCGCGCGGGAGCTGCGCAGCAGGGTTGACGAGCAGGCTGAAGTAACGGACTCGACCGATGTTATCACCGAAGAAAGTAAAGTATCGCAAGATCCAGAAGGGGCGAGTGGCCGGAGCTGACTCCCGTGGGCTCGAACTGGCTTTCGGCGACTTTGGATTGAAGAGTATCGAGACGGCAAGAGTCGATGCTCGTGCCTTGGAAGCGGCTCGTATTGCGCTCACGCGCCATATCAAGCGCGGCGGGCGCGTTTGGATTCGTGTATTTCCGGATAAGCCCTTCACCAAAAAGCCTGCCGAAACACGCATGGGTAAAGGCAAAGGCGCGCCTGAAGGATGGGTTGCGCCGGTACGGGTAGGAAGGATTCTGTTCGAGATGGAAGGAGTTGATCGCGCAACCGCGCGCGAAGCGATGAGGCTCGCTGCTCATAAATTGCCGGTCAAGACCGTTGTCGTGGAACGGGAGGCCGAAGCCTTTGGAGCTTGATGAACTGAAACAGATGAGTGCTCCCGATTTGGGAATTAAGGAACGCGAAACGCGTGAGGAGCTTTTTCGCTTGCGGCTCAAGCTAAGGACTAACCAGCTCGATAACCGGGCGAATTATCGCAAAGCCCGCCGCGAGTTGGCGCGGATCCTCACTTTGATTAATCAGAAGCGTGAGACTGTTACGGTCGCTCGGGGTAGTGGAGCTTAGGCGATGCGCGAGCGTATCAAACGGCGCGAAGGCACTGTAGTTTCGGCGAAAATGACCAAAACGGTGGTCGTTCAAGTCGAACGGCTAGTTGAACACAAGCTCTACGGCAAGCGACTTCGGATGCGTAAACGCTACATGGCGCATGACGAAGGCGGAACGTGTCACGAGGGTGACCGCGTACTGATTATCGAAGCGCGCCCGCTTTCGCGGCACAAACGTTGGCGAGTTAGCCAGATCGTGCAACAAGCGGCACGTTAGGATTCAGCGAGGGGAACGTAGACCGCGATGGTGCAAACGGAAACGGTATTGAGCGTGGCGGACAATTCAGGCGCCCGCAAGGTGATGTGTATTAAGGTGCTTGGCGGCTCGAAGCGGCGCTACGCGACGATTGGCGACATCATCGTGGTCGCAGTCAAAGAGGCGATTCCCAACGCCAAGGTCAAAAAGGGCGACGTGAGCAAAGCTGTCATTGTGCGAACTGCGCGCGAAGTGAGTCGCACCGACGGCAGTTATATTCGGTTTGACGATAACTCAGCGGTGCTGATCGATAATCAGAATGAACCGATAGGTACACGTATTTTTGGCCCCGTAGCGCGAGAATTGCGTGCCAAGCGATTCTTGAAGATTATCTCGCTGGCACCGGAGGTTCTGTGATGTTGAGCAGAATTACGGTAGTCGCGTGGAGGTTCGCGCATGGCGGTTGAGCTTCACGCGGTTAAGTATAAAGTTCGCAAGAATGACACCGTGATGGTGATCAAGGGTCGCGAACGGGGTAAGACCGGCAAGGTCTTGCGCGTGATTCCGGAGACGGGTCGCGTGGTGGTAGAGCGACTCAATATGATCAAACGGCATTCCAAACAGCGCGGCGCGCAAAGCCCGAGTGGCATCGTCGAGAAAGAGGCAGCGCTTCAGATCGCCAACGTAATGATTTTCTGCGATCGCTGTAACGCTCCGGTCCGCGTTGGCGTGAAGGTGGCGGACGACGGTGCGAATACAAGGGTCTGCCGTCGATGCGGCGAAGGTTTGGGTAATGATTGATGGCTGACGAAGAAAAGGGCCAAAAAAAATCGAAAGACCCTGGGCGTGGCGAGGCTTTTCGGCAAGCCAACAGGAAGCGCCGAGAGGCAGCCGAAGCGGAAGCTCGGGCCGATTCTGTACCGGATGAAGCACCATTGGAGGCTGAGCCCAAGGTTCCCGCGCGGCTGCGTCTCCGTTACGAGCAAGAGATCGTCCCAGCTTTGATGCGTGAGCTTAAGATCGAAAATCGAATGCGGGTGCCGAAGCTGGACAAGATCGTGATTAATATGGCGCTGGGTGAGGCACGGGAAAACGTGAAAATTCTCGACGCCGCGACTGATGAGATTAAACAGATTACCGGTCAGAAGCCGGTCGTGACGCGGGCCCGAAAGGCGATCTCGAATTTTAAACTGCGTGAGGGGATGCCAATCGGTGTCATGGTGACGCTCCGTCGTGACCGCATGTACGAATTTCTTGATCGGATGGTTACGATCGCGCTACCTCGCGTTCGCGATTTCAGAGGCGTCAGCGACAAGTCGTTTGACGGGCGTGGTAATTACTCGCTCGGTCTGCGCGAGCACACAATTTTTCCCGAACTGAACCTTGACAAGATTGAGAAGGTGAAGGGAATGACCGTTTCGATTACGACGACTGCGGCCAGTGATTTTGAAGGCCTGACGCTCTTGAAGGCGCTTGGGATACCGTTCCGCGGGGCTGGTGACGCGAGAGCATAGCTCCCGCGCGAGGATTGTAGGCATGGCTAAGACATCGTTGCGGGTGAAAGCGACTCGCACGCCAAAATTTAAGGTGCGAGGCTATAATCGTTGTCCGTTATGCGGTCGCGCGCGAGCTTTTTATCGCCGGTTCAAAATGTGCCGATTATGTTTGCGTAAGCTCGCATTGCGAGGATCGCTGCCGGGCGTGGTGAAGGCGAGTTGGTGAATAGCGGAGTTTATCAGCTTATGAAGACGAAGATGGCGGTGCGCGCGGAGGATATTGATGTCACAGACTGACCCAATTGCGGAGTTGCTCACGCGTATCCGCAACGCGATGCACGCGCGTTACAACCAGGTCGAGATTGCTCAGTCGCGCTTGCGCGAAGCTATCTGCCGCGTGCTGGTAGCGGAAGGTTTTCTCGCAGGAGTTGAAGTCAACGGCGAAGGCTATAAGAAGAAGCTGACGCTGGCCTTACGGTATTCCATCACTCGCGAACCCGTTATCCGCGGGTTGCAGCGCGTCAGTCGGCCCAGCTTGAGGCGCTATGCCGGGGCTGCGACGATGCCACGCGTGACGGGTGGTATGGGGCTTCAGGTAGTTTCGACACCCCTCGGGGTTATGACTGATCGCGAAGCGCGTCGGCGAAAAGTTGGTGGTGAAATCCTGCTGAAGGTCTGGTAGGCGATGTCGAGAATAGGAAAATTGCCTATAACGCTTGAGCCGGGCGTAAAGGCTTCAATAGCCAATGGGACAATTAAGCTTGAAGGTCCCAAAGGCAAACTCGAAACCCGGATTCATGATGGGTTCGCGGTCACGATTGAAAACAACCAGATCGTGGTGAAGCGGCCCGGCGATACTCAGGAAGAGCGATCTGTGCATGGCCTGATGCGCAAGTTGATCGCCAATATGGCGCAAGGCGTCGGTAAGGGTTTCACGACAGTGCTCGAGATCAATGGAGTCGGTTACCGAGCGGAAGCCAAACCGGGACAAATCAATTTCGCCTTGGGATACTCCCATCCGATCGTTTACCAGCTTCCGCCAGGGGTAACGGCGAAGGTTGAACGCCAGGTGCTTTTGACCTTGGAGAGCGCCGACCGGCAATTGATCGGCACGGTTGCAGCGCAAATCAGAGCGCTCAGGCCGCCTGAACCGTACAAGGGTAAGGGCATTAAATACGCAACTGAGAAAATTCGCCGCAAGGCTGGTAAAGCTGCGGCGGGTTCGAGCTCGGGTTAAGGATACAGACGAACGGCAATGGCTCTGGAGCGATCGCAAAAACGTGATTTACGCCGCGGGCGGGTGCGCCGCAAGGTTCGTGGCAGCGACGAACGGCCGCGGCTCTCGGTTTATCGTTCACTGCATCACCTGTATGTGCAAGTGATTTCCGACGAAAGCGGCGCAACGCTGGTGTCCGCCTCGACTGCGGCCAAGGGCTTGCGCGACGGCCTGAGCAGTCGGCGCAACGTGGCGGCGGCGAAAGCAATCGGCAAGGCTATTGCCGAACGATGCCGTGAAAAGGGTATCGAACAGGTGGTGTTCGATCGCAATGGGTTTCTTTATCACGGACGGGTCAAAGCGCTCGCGGAAGCAGCGCGTGAAGCTGGCCTGAAGTTTTAGGCGCGGCAAGAGGTATCGCGAGTGGCGCAACGAATTGATCCGCAAGGCTTGGATATCAAGGAAAAGGTTGTCCATATCAACCGGGTGGCCAAAGTCGTTAAGGGCGGGCGCCGTTTCAGCTTCAGCGCCTTGGTGGTAGCGGGAGATCAGAATGGCCTCGTCGGCTTCGGCTTAGGCAAGGCTAACGAGGTTCCTGAAGCGATTCGCAAGGGTGTCGAGCGGGCCAAGAAGAGCCTGATTCGTGTCCCGTTGCTCGAAGGCACAATACCACATCAAGTACTGGGTCATTTTGGTGCCGGCAAAGTGATTCTGCGGCCGGCTTCCGAAGGGACAGGTGTCATCGCGGCCGGCGGAGTGCGCGCAGTCGTTGAACTTGCGGGAATTCGTAACATTCTGACCAAGCGCCTTGGCTCCTCGAATCCGCATAATCTGGTCAAAGCAACGCTTGAGGCCCTCGGCGAACTGCGCAGTCGCGAAGATGTCGTCAGACTGCGTGCGGTCGAAGAGTCGCCAACAGCCTAAACCAAGCGAATGGGTACAGACATGGCTGACACGATTCGCGTTAAGTTGGTGCGTAGCCCGATTGGGACCAAGCAGCGGGTACGCCAGACGGTCAGGGGATTGGGCTTAGGCAAAGTGGGAAGCGAGCGGGTCATAAAACGATCAGCTCCGGTCGAAGGGATGTTGCGGCGGCTCAAGCATCTGGTCGCCGTTATAGAAGAATAAAACCGAAATATATCTATCATGAAGCTCAATGAATTAAAGCCCGCCCCAGGTTCGACTCATCGTAAGAAGCGTGTCGGGCGTGGAATCGGCTCCGGCAATGGCAAGACGGCTGGACGCGGGCATAAAGGGCGCGGCTCGCGGTCGGGTGGCAACACGCCTCCCACGTACGAAGGCGGCCAGATGCCGATCCAGCGGCGGATTCCTAAACGCGGCTTTCGGCGGCTCCAGAAAAACGAGGCCGCGCGCGAACGTTTCGCCGAGGTCAACGTTGGCCGTTTGACCGGCTTTGCGGAAGGCGAGACGATCGATCCGGCGGCCTTGGTCGATCGCGGTCTGATTCGTGCGGGGCAGAAAGTAAAGATTCTCGGCGGGGGCGAGTTGACCAGCAAGCTTATTTTGCGGGCGCACGCATTCTCCGGCAGTGCGCGAGCGCGGATCACCGCAATGGGCGGCAGCGCAGAAGTGGTCGAGGACTAAAAGCACCATAATGCTCGAAGGAGTCTCAGGCGCGTCGCGCATACCGGAACTGCGTCGCAGGTTGTTGTTTACGGCCGCGATGCTGGCTGTCTACCGGATTGGCGTTTCGGTGCCGACGCCTGGAATCGACGGTCAGGCGCTCGCGTCGTTTTTCGATGCAGCCTCGAGCACCCTCTTCGGATATGTGAATCTATTCTCAGGTGGCGCGTTTGAGCGGTTCTCGGTGCTTGCGCTCGGGATCATGCCATATATTTCGGTCGCGATTATTCTCGACCTTTTGAAAATTGGCTGGCCCTATCTAGACGAACTGTACAAAGAAGGCGAGGCGGGGCGGCGCAAAATCAGTCAGTACACCCGCTATGGAACCGTGGGTCTGGCGATCATCCAAGGTACAATGATCGCGTACTCGTTGGAGGGTATTCAGGCCCCGGGTGGTGGAACTGTAGTTTATCATCCGGGACCGTCGTTTATTGTGATGACCGTTATCACGGTCACCGCCGGGACTATCTTCCTGATGTGGATCGGTGAGCAGATCACTGAGCGAGGCGTCGGCAACGGTATTTCCCTCATTATCATGGCTGGTATCGTTGCGCGGCTTCCTAGTGCAATCGGAACGACCGCCCAGTTTGTCCGTGAAGGTGAGATGAGTATTTTCTTGCTCATCTTTATTTTGTTTGTTGCGGTGGCCGTTACCGCAGGGATTGTCTATGTCGAGACCGGCCAACGGCGAATTCCAATCCAGTATGCGCGGCGGGTGGTCGGGCGGCGAGTGTACGGCGGCCAGAGTTCTCATCTTCCGCTAAAGGTAAACACCTCAGGGGTGATACCGCCGATTTTCGCATCTTCACTCTTGGTTTTCCCGGCGACGGCGGCGACCTTTCTGCCATCGCTTAAGCCGTACGCGGCATACCTCACTCCTGGCGGCCTTCTCCACAGCATCATCTACGTCGCTCTGATCATTTTCTTTTGTTATTTCTACACGGCGGTGACCTTTAATCCGGTCGACGTTGCCGACAATTTGAAGAAAAACGGCGGATTCATCCCGGGTATCCGTCCTGGTCGATTTACGGCTGATTATATCGACCGGGTGCTCTCGCGGATCACCTTGGGGGGCGCGATTTATGTCAGTGCCGTATGCGTTTTGCCAACCATTTTGATCCAGCGTT
>DATKPK010000239.1:0-4740 GCA_035524095.1 Binataceae bacterium (SeqCode)
GGGCTCGCCGTCGCCAAGGGCTACCTTGAACGCAACGGTGCACAGCTTACCGCGACGAGCGCGAAGGGGGTGGGCTCAGTCTTTACGATCACCTTCCCCTGCGTGATCGAATGCGGCTGTGATCATGAATCTAGTTTGGCAGACTATCAAGACGACGGAGATCCTCCGTCGCTATGAGGCGCGCGGTTATTCGAGCGCTCGCGCTGTGATATATCCTTCGAGACCACTCTTCATCTGAATCTTCATGTAACTCAGCGCCACGCCGACGACGTGAACATCGTGGCCTTGATGGACGGTGGCGAGTTGCTTAGCCCATTTGTCAGGCCGCTCTAGTACGGGAGCGTCAGAAGTGAGGCGGAAGATTTTATCCGCCGGGACTGTCATATAGACATCCTCGGAAAGCACGTAAGCGATCGCACCATTCTTCAGCTTCGCCTGCAGGAAATAGTGCGTCGAGCCGGTCACATGAATGAACATGCCTGCACTAAGCTGCTCGACGATTGGACTCAATTTGCTTGGCTGGAGATAAGCGATGGTGTCGTTGCGGAGCATGACGCGAGCATCGGCAGGCTCCACCTCAAAGACCAGATTGGGAATCGGGGTGGCGTTCGGCCGCGGGGTCTGACGATGATGGACGACCGGTACCAACGGTGCTGCCGCCTCGGAACCTTCCTCATGGGACGGTGGTGTTCGGGGAGCACTCGTGTGGCGTACCGGCGGAGCCGCAGCTGGCGGAGTACCGGTGTCGGCTGGCGCGATCGAGGTATCCGGCAGGAGATCGGGCGCGTTGCCGGCGAACAGCTTTGGTGACGATAAGAATAGCGTCAATGCGAGGAACGCAACTAAGTAAATCGCCTGATGTCGCCGGCGCTGAGCCGACAATAACATACACCTCGTGCGCACGAACAAGTTCTCACGAAGCTTCGTGGAACGGGCACTCTTGCCGGCATCCATTGCCGCCACCTCCTCCAACCAATCCTCCGTCAACAAGCCCCGCAAACCGTACAGCGTGTGACGTCACAGGGCTTGGTCTGATGCTCGTAATGGGCTTTTTTACGCTCCGACAAAAGAAACCATTTGTGGATGTGATGGTCGATGAAATCCCACGGTAGGGTCTCGTCATGGCCAAAGGCGCGGGTTACGAAGGAATCAGGATTTGGCAGGCTGCCGTCGTCGAGCGACTCACGCCGGATTTCCGCCAGCTCATGCCAAATCGCACCCGCCGATTCGCAACCCTTGGCGCTGAGCCGTTCAAGAATACCGCCAACTGTTCGATTGCCACGTGAAACAAGGGTCTGGAAATAGGCTTCGCGGGGCGATTCGGCGTCGAGCGTGATCGCCGGTCCGCCGAGCTTCCCGAGCGCGCCGCGCAACGAGGCGACTTTGCGCTTGAGGCTGGCCGGCTGCTCCATCGGGTCCCATTGGAACGGCGTCCACGGTTTAGGCACGAACGGATTAAGCGAGACTGTGACTCCGCCGATATGCTTATGACTGCCGCGGACTCGATCGAGGATTTTGCCGGTCAGTTCGGCAATGCCAAGTACGTCGTCGTCCCGCTCCTCGGGCAGGCCGATCATGAAATAGAGCTTGAGGCTTTCGATATCGCGTTCGACCAGCAAGTCGGCCGCGCGCAGGATGTCGCCTTCGGTGAGGTTCTTGTTGATGACCTTGCGCATCCGCTCGCTGCCAGCCTCAGGCGCGATCGTCACGCTGCGAACACCGTTGCGGGCCAGCGCCGACGCGAGGTTAGGCGAGATACAATCCGCCTTCAGTGATGACGGCGAGAGACGACCACCGCCGTCCGCTACGCTGGCGGCGATATCGGCGACACCGGGAACACTCGCCATCTCGGCGCCGACCAGGCCGATCACTTTACGCTCCGCCAAGCCGCGGTTGGCCTCGGCGATCAGCTTCGCGGGTGCGCGGTACCGAATCGGCCGGTACATGAAGCCGGCGGCGCAGAAGCGGCAGCCCCATTGGCATCCGCGGCTGGCCTCGACCAGGTACATACCGCCGAAGACCGATTCCTCTGTGAGAATCAGCGAGGCGGTTGTGAAGCGGTTAAGGTCGTTGACAAGGCGGCGCTGGACCTTCGGCGATCGCATACCGCGATATTCGAGCTGATCGATGAGTCCGAGGCGGTTGGTGATAGGTTCGTAGTCTTCGGGAATATACGCGCCACCAACTCCGGCAAAGGCATGCGGGGTGATTGCGTTCGAACTCGCCTGCGCGGCGCTTCGATACGCCGCGATGAATTCGGGGACCATCTCCTCTCCCTCGCCAATCAGGAAGAGATCGATGTAATCGGCGATCGGCTCGGGGTTCAGAAAAATCGCCGAGCCACCCGCGATTATCAGCGGGTAATTGCGGCCAACGCGATCCTCACGGCGAAGCGGAATCCCCGCCATCCGCAGCATCGTGATAACATTGAGGTAGTCGGTCTCGAACGAGATCGAAAAGGCAACAATCGCGAAATTGGTCAGTGGGTCACCGCGCTCGAAGGACACGAGCCTGCCGCCATGGCTGAGGATGGCGGGACGCTCGTCGGCGTCGGGCAGAAACGCGCGGTCCGCCGCTACCCGCTGGTCGGACTCGAAAATGTGATAGACGGCCTGGAAGCCAAGATTCGCCATCGCCAGCCGGTAAATGTTCGGGTACGCGACACAGACGCGAATATCGCCCCCGGGATTGCGCTCGTAAAGCACTTTCTCGCTGGCGATCCGATCGAGGGCTCGCTTGCGCGCATACATAATAGCCAAGACGTTGAGAGTATCGCCCAGCGCCCGTCAGGCTCAAGTGGTGCATAGGGTTCGCGTGCGAACCCGTGCGGCACTAAGCGAAGCCGCGTAGGCGCCCTTAAGCGAAGCCGGGTAGGCGCCCTTAAGCGAGGCCGTGCCGCTGCGAGGCTGCGAGCATCCTCCGGCCTTAGACCTGAGGGCGAGCGAGCAAACGAGTCCGCGAGCTGGCGGGCTCAGAATCTCCGAATGTGCTCGCGATCCCGTTGTGCCACGGTTTGGGCTTTACGGCGTGGCTGGAGCCATCGACTTCTCCGCTGGCGTCGATTCCGTTCGCATCTTGCTGAACAGATCGGAATTGGCATCGACCTGTTGGCCGACCGCTGAGATCATCTGCTCGGACATCTCGGGGATAGCGCCTTTGCCGACACGCGAGACGGACGAATCGAGGTAAATTTCACCGGGCAGCTTGTTGGCGAAAATCGTAAAAACCACCGAGACTGCGGAAAGATTGCCGGCCAGCTTGCCCTCGATCCCCGACCATACGTCGACGCTCGAAAGATGCACTCCGATACCGTAGCTGCTGGTATTATCCACCAGCCGGTAGGCTGAGGATTGCCGAATCTTCTGTTTGAAGGTAGAGCAAACACCGTTGCCGACAGCATCAGGTGTGCGGCATTCGACGTAGACGTCGGTGCGCCCGTTGTCAGCGGCGGCTCGCGTGGCGAAGCTCAAGCCCGGCGCAATCAGGAGCGCGAGCGCGGATGCAATTATAAATCGTTGCATTGGCAAAGCGTTAGCACGGTAGCCAATGGCGGTCGGGCGAGGCAAGAGCCTCAACGATGATTCACGGAAGCGCAGCGCCAACGTGATCGAGTCGCGCAAGTTGCCCCAATCTCGTTGCAATAATTGCGCTGGAGGAAATGCGATGAAGGTAGAATTCGAGAAAAAAGGACCGATCGCCTATGTCACGATCAACCGGCCCGAACGGCTCAACGCCTGCGATTTCGAGGCCTACGCAATGCTCACGCATATTTGGCGTGAGTTTCGTGATGATGACGGCTTGCGCGTCGCGATTCTTACCGGCGCGGGCCAGCGGGCCTTTTGTGCCGGCAGCGATATCAAGGACAACTACGTCGCACGAGCCGGTTCCACACCGCAGGACAAGGAGCCGCACGAGGCTCCTTTCGAGGTGATGTACGACCTCTACAAGCCGATTATCGCCGCGATCAATGGCCACGCGAACGGTGGGGGTCTCGAACAAGCGCTCGCTTGCGATATCCGCGTCGCGGCCGAACATGCGCAATTCGGGCTGGGCGAAGTGCGGCTCGGCTGGTTGCCGGGTGGCGGGGGTACGCAGCGGCTGCCGCGCCTGATTCCGCTCGGGCGTGCACTCGAGATGCTCTACACCGGCAATCGGATTGGCAGCGCCGAGGCGTTGCGCATCGGCCTCGTCGACTACGTCGTGCCGATGGCGGAACTGATGTCGAAGTGCGAAGCGATCGCAGAGGAAATCTGCAAAAGCGCACCCCTGGCGGTCTCGCGGATCAAGCAAGCCGCCCTGCGCGGACTTGATCAGCCGTTGAAGGACGGCCTCAAGCTCGAACGCGAACTCTACAACTGGCTGCAGGGTACCGAGGATGCGCGCGAGGGTGCCAAAGCCTTTGCGGAGAAGCGTCCGCCGAACTGGAGCAGCCGCTAGATGATGTCGACCCGCGCGGGTATTGCCTCGGCCGTTCTCGCGATTGCCTTTGCGATCGCGATCGCCGTCCTGATGCGCCAGCAACACGCTGGCCCACCGCATATCGACTTCGAGTTGCCGGGCAACGAACCCGCGACGCTTTATCTCCCGATAGCCAAAGGAGAAGCGGTAATACCAATTAGTCCGCCACCCGCCGCAGAACGTCCGCCGGCGGTAGTGCTGGTGCATGGCTTCGCCTCTGATCAAGTCGCGATGAGCACGCTCGCCCGCCGCCTCGCGCAGAATGGCTACGCGGTTCTCGCG
>DATKPK010000240.1:0-9516 GCA_035524095.1 Binataceae bacterium (SeqCode)
TCCACGGTTCATGCATTTCAGACCGAACATCATCATCCGCGCGACCCAGAAAAAGATGATGTCGAAGCCGGTAACCAACAGGCTAGTCGGATAATAAAATTGCAGTTCCGGAGTATCGTCTGGCCAGCCCATTGTCGAGAACGGCCAAAGCCCCGAGGAGAACCAGGTATCGAGGACGTCCTCTTCTTGTCGCAAATCGCTGCTGCCGCACTTCGGACATGATGATGGGCGATCCTCCGCGACAATCGGGTCATCGCTGTCGCAGCGGTCGCACCACCAGGCGGGTATCCGATGACCCCACCACAATTGACGCGAGATGCACCAGTCCTGCAGGTTGCGCATCCACGAAAAGTAGGTGTTTTCCCAGAACTTGGGATGGAAGGCGGTCGCGCCGTTTTCGACCGCAGCGATCGCATCACCGGCTAGCGATCGGCCGTCTGGTCCGGGTTTGTTGACCGCGACGAACCATTGATAAGAGAGCATCGGCTCGACGATTGTGTCGCAGCGCGAACAGATGCCGACCGCGTTCGCATGCGGCTCGACTTTCTCCAGCAACTCTTGCGCAGTCAAATCCTCGACGATCCTCTTGCGGGCGTCTTCGCGCGTCAGACCTTGATAGGTTCCCGCCTCGGCGGTCATTCGCCCACGCGTATCGATCACTGCGATTTGCGCCAGATTGTGACGGCGGCCCGTCTCAAAATCGTTGAAATCATGTGCGGGCGTGATTTTCACCGCGCCGGTACCAAATTCGCGATCAACTGACGCGTCGGCAATCAGTGGAATCTCGCGATTGACCAGAGGCAGCCGCAATGTCTTGCCAACCAAACCAGCATAGCGTTCGTCGTCTGGGTTGACCGCGACAGCGGTGTCGCCGAGCATCGTCTCAGGCCGCGTAGTCGCGACCGTGATAAAGCCACTGCCATCGGTGAGGGGATAGCGGATATGCCAGAGGCTGCCCTGCACGTCCTTGTGATCCACTTCGAGGTCTGACAGCGCAGTCTCGCAGCGAGGACACCAGTTAATCAGGCGATGGGCGCGATAGATCAGGCCCTCGCGATAGAGCATCACGAAGACTTTGACGACCGCCCGCGACAGCCCCGGGTCGAGAGTGAAGCGCTCGCGGCTCCAGTCGCATGACGCGCCAAGTCGCCGCAACTGGTTCAGGATGCGTCCGCCGTAGGTCTCCTTCCATTGCCATACGCGCTCGACAAAAGCCTCGCGGCCGAGGTCATGACGGGTCTTCCCTTCCTTGGCGAGCTCACGCTCGACGACATTCTGGGTCGCGATGCCCGCGTGATCGGTGCCTGGGAGCCATAGCGTGTTGTATCCCTGCATCCGGCGAGTTCGCACGATCACGTCATGCAACGTGACGTTGAGGGCATGCCCGATATGCAACTGGCCGGTGACATTGGGCGGCGGGATTACGATTGAGAAAGGCGTGCCGCCGTTGGCCGGATCGGCCTTGAAATAGCCGCGGTCGATCCAGAGCTGAAACCAACGCTCTTCGGCGCTCTTCGCATCAAATGTCTTGCTGAGTTCCATTAATCTTTCGGAAGCCGACGGCCGCCCGCTGTTGGCGATGCGTCCTTATGCCTATTTTGGCTTATTGCGAGCCGGATCGTAAGCTGCGGGCGTGAATCTGAGGCTTGATGGTGCGAGAGGGGGGACTTGAACCCCCACGAAGTTGCCTTCACAAGGTCCTGAGCCTTGCGCGTCTGCCATTCCGCCACTCTCGCGCACGGTAGATGAAAGGGTTTAACTGGCCGTCGCTCCGAATTCAAGCCAGCCCACGTTTCGACGATCCTTCATGGTAGCACTTCGGCTGCGTACGTTTGCGCTAGCTCATGCTAAGTTTGGTAGGTGGAAAATGCCCACGGCTCGAAGCTCTCTATCGTAATCGCCACACATGACCGGGCAGACGCGCTAAACCGACTGATTGCGGACCTGACACCGCAGCTTCGCGAGGGCGAGCATGAATTGTTCATTGCTGATAACGGCACCCCCGACCCGTCGCCTCTCAGCCCCAGCACCTTTCCGATAGCCCATATTCATGACCCCCGTCCGGGCAAATGCCGGATGCAGAATCGCGCCATAGCTCAGGCGCACGGAGAAATCGTTGCTTGTCTCGACGACGATCTGACGGTCGCGCGGGATTATGTCACGCAAGTAATCGCATTTTTCGAGCAGCATCCCGAGTTCGACGCGATGCGGGGCCGTATTCTGGCAGCCGAAAACCCCTCCAAGGTGGCGGGCAAGCTCGCGCCATATCTGGACCTGCCGATCGCCGACGACGGTAACGACGTGATTGAAGTTCGTGGCGTACTGGGCGCGAATATGGCGTTTCGCGCGGAGGCGTTGTATCAGGTCGGTCCCTTCGACGAGCGGTTGGGGCCGGGCGCGGCGGGCCACGAGGAGGAGACCGAGATGTCGAATCGGCTTCGGCGGGCCGGCTACCGGATCGGCTATGCGCCGCGCGCGGTGGCCTATCACGAAGTCGATGCCGCGAGGGCAGATCGCTCGCGCTTCATTCGCGTCGCGCACGAACGCGGATTCTGCCGGATGATCCACGAGCGTCATTCAAGCACAGACGTGCTAACCAAGTTGGTGATTGCCAACGTGCGAATGTTGGTTGCACGAGTGCTTCGCGCGCCCACATCCAGGATTGCGCGTGAGGAACGGCGGCTGGCGATCGCCCACGGCATGTATGACGGTCTGCGGCAACTGCCGCCCAATAGTGCACGTGCCAGTCCAATCGCGACAACAACTGGTGGAAATTAGCCGAGAGATTCACGCTAAGGGTATTCTACCCGTGACGGCCTTCGATTAACGCAAGTAATTCGCTCGCGTGGCGCTCCCAAGTGAATTGCTCAGCGGCGGCTCGCGCTGTTTCTCCAAGGGCCGACGGTGCCTCGATCAGAGCTTGCATCTTCGCGGCTAGCTCCCTGACATTGGTGGGATCAGCCACGACAAGGGACCGTAGCTCATCCGGCACGACTTCCGCGACGCCGCAGCGCAAGGTCGTCAGGACTGGCAACCCGGACGCCATCGCTTCAAGCGCAACGTTGCCGAACGGCTCGAACAGTGAGGGCAGCGCAAATGCGTCCGCTGTGCGCATCAGTTCGGGAACATCGTCACGCCGGCCGAGGAAGCGCACACGATCGCCGACGCCATGGCGCATCACGAGCCGCTGATATTTCTTTGCCGCGCGATCGCCGCCTGCGACCAGCAAATACGGCGATCCATTCAGGCGCTTCCAGGCCTCGATCAAGAAGCCCAGTCCCTTGCGGCCGAAGCCGCTGCCGACAAAAAGCACCACGCACGCATCGTCAGGCAGTCCGAGTCGTTGGCGTAGCGCGTTACGCTCCGCGGAATCGAGAGCAGGCTTGAAAGTGCCGCAATCAACGCCATTATAAACCGTTACGACTCGTTCAGGAGGTAAATCGAAGCTGCCGACTAGATCATCCGTGACCAATTTCGATACCGCGATAGCTAGCTGCAGATGCAGATGACGAAAGCCCGCTCGCTCTATGGCCATCTGAACTCGATGGTACGGATTGAGCCGCATCGCGAACCGTTCCGCCCACCCCTGCCATTGTGCTGCCGCGCGAATATAGCTGGCATGAGCGCCACCGCCTGAGCGCAGGATGTCGGCGCCGATCACTCGCGCAAAGCTGAGCACCAATTCAGCACCGTCCCGGCGTGCCTCGGCAGCTGCCTTGCGCGCAAACCACCAAACTTGCAGCGTGCGCCCGGGCAGCGGTCCTCTGACCATTTTCACTGGCCACGGTTGCGCGCCGCGGCGTATCTCGTTCGCATAGATCATCACCTGATGGCCCGCGCGCGCCAGAATTGCCGCCGTCAAGGTCAGGTCGCGCTCAGTTCCACCCCCATCAGGATCGAACCGGCGGGTGATCAGGCCGATCCGCATAAGGTCCGGGAACTGAGCAAGCGGCTTGGCGAGGCCTTTTCAACCGCCCAAAAAGGCGGCTGCACAAACGATGTTTCTATGCTAGACATTAAACTGGAATTTCTCCGCCCCACACGGGATGGAGAACTGAGCAGGAGATTGGCCGAGGACAAGGTAGGCCGAACCTGAGAGGCCGCAGGCGTGAGTCTGCGGGAATTGACCGCGAAGCTGGGCAGGATGGGAGGATGAGCGGTGACAATCGAAGTTCAATGTACAAGCTGCCATACGCGTTATCGTATCGACGAACAGGTCTTGCCGGAGGGTACACCAACTTTCAAGTGTTCGCGATGCGGCCACGTCTTCAATTTTGAGCCGCGTGACGCGAAGCGCGTCGCAATCAACGCGGAAGCACCCAAGGCGCCCGAGCGGACGCCGCCACCGGAAAGTTTCGAGGCCGAACTGCGCTCGTCGCGGCCCGGAGCGGTGAAGCGTTTCAGTGCCGATACTGGCGCCGAGATCGAGCCTGCCGCGGCTGAATTGGCGATCAAACGGCCCGAACCACCCCGCCCACAGCAACCGATACGCAACGCTGCGCCGCCGCGCGCCGCGACACCTCCTCCCGAGCCTCCGGCAACGCGCGCAACTCCAGCGACACCACCGCCTCCTCCAGCAGCCGTTGCGTCATCCAAAGCGCCATCGCGGCCGGTCGCACCCATAGGGCAAGCCCGCGAGACGGACGACGATCCCCTATCACGTCCCTTCAATCGGACGCTTAAGGGGGCCGACGACGACCTCGACAGTGGCGAGAATCTAGCCTTCGATTTTCGGCACGAGGCGGATGAGCCAGATTCCTTTGAGGATGATAGACACGTCGCGCCTGCGCAAGGCGATCTTGTCGGCGATTCAGCAGAATGGGAAGTCGGCGATCCCGACGCCATCCCTGAACCCACCTACGTGCCGCCACGCCGGTCGCGCGCCCAGCGCCGCGCAACCCGCCCGGCAGCGCCACGTTTTGCCACCTCGGGTTCGCGCGTGGGTAAGAGCCGCAAGAATCAGGATCCCGAGTTCGACGAAGAGGATTCTGGCGCTTTTCCAGATGAGGAAGCCGCTCCCGTCTACAATCGGCGCGTGACGCGTTCCGCGCGTTTTTTCCTCGGACTGTTCGCTTTGTTGATCATCGGCTACGGCTTGATGACGTTGTTCATCCGCAGCTCTCCGGCTGCCGCCGCTGACCTGCTAAGCCATCTGCCTGTGGTTGGCGATCGTTTCGAGTTGCCTGTAACTCCAGCGCGGATGGTCGCATTACGCGATGTCCATTCCGGTTATATTCGTACACGCGACGGTCATACGGCGTTGCTGATTACGGGTTCGGCGTTGAACGTCGGTGGCGACCCGCTTCACACGATTCAGATCGCGGTCAACCTGCGCGATCCTGGCCGCAACGGCGTGGCCTCGAGTGCGATTTATTGTGGTGGCGACAGCCTCTCGCCCTCGATGGTCGCTAAGATGACGCCGCATGAACTCGCGTTTTTCCAGAAGCTGACTCCGCCCAAGAGTTTCGTGCTTGAACCATCGTCGGCGTCGCCGTTCGTAATTGTCTTTATCGACCCCCCCAAAAGCGTCAGCGCGTTTGACCTATCAATTGCGAGCGCGATTCCCGCCGGTGCCGATCAAACGGATGGCTCCCCCGACAGTTCCGGCGTCTGAGGCTTCATTCGTTGTCGCGCGCGACCATCTCCTCGTACTCGGAGCTTTCCATCAGGTCGTCGAAATCGGCCGTGTCGCTGATTCTGATTTTGATCAGCCAGCCATCGCCGTAAGGATCTTCATTGACCATCTCCGGGCTTTCCGGCAGATCCTCGTTCACCTCGACCACAGTGCCGCTGACCGGCGCGTAGATATCCGAGACCGCTTTCACGGATTCGATTACGCCGAATGGATCATCCTTGCTGACCTTCTCGCCGACCGCGGGCAACTCGATATAGACAATCTCACCAAGTTGCTCCTGCGCGTGATCGGTAATTCCGATTGTCGCAATTGCCTCCTCGGTCGCGACCCATTCGTGCTCTTTGGAATATTTAAGTCCTGGCGGAGCCTCCATCCTTCCTCTTCCTCAAAATAGCGAGGCACGGCCTCGGCTTCAGCCCGGCGCGATGCGCCATCGGCCCGATTGGACATTCTTCTTGTGCGCAGAGTCCGTTGACCCGGTGCATATTCATCAAGCGCGGGGGCTGAACGATTGTCAAGATTCGCCTGCGATGCGATCAGGTTCCGCTCAACACTCTGCCGTTCCGAAGCGCCGCCATCAATGCTACTGATTCAGCGCTGATGATTCACGCGGGTCAAATTCCAGCTTGACCGATTGCCTTTAACGGAAACCCCTGGCTTCAACAAAAAATAATTTCGCTCGAAGGAAAAAGCCGTACATGATTATCGGCGTCCCGACTGAAATCAAACCCGATGAGCGCCGCGTCGCGGTGACTCCCGCTGGCGTTGGTGCGCTCCGCCATCATGGCCATACGGTACTAGTTCAGCGCGGCGCCGGGCTTGGCAGCGGACTCAGCGATCGTGCCTATCGCGCCGCCGGTGCGCGCATCATCGACTCGGCCGCTACTGTCTGGCAGCGCGCCTCGATGGTGCTCAAAGTCAAAGAGCCGCAGCCGTCCGAGTATCGTTACCTGCGGCCTGGATTGTTGCTCTTTACCTATCTGCATCTTGCCGCCGAACCGCGCCTCGCGCGCGAATTAATCCGCCAGCGGGTCAGTGCGCTCGGTTACGAAACCGTACAGGTCGAGGACGGCAGCCTTCCGCTGCTCGCGCCGATGAGCGAAGTTGCCGGGCGGCTTGCGATTCAAGTCGGTGGATGGTGCCTGCAGGCACAGAACGGCGGCGCGGGCGTCCTTCTCAGCGGCGCTCCGGGCGTGCGTCCTGCCAGGGTACTGATCATCGGTGGCGGGATCGCGGGCTTCAATGCCTGCCGGGTCGCCGCTGGCTTCGGCGCCGAAGTGACTATTCTCGACGTCAATCCAGTGCGCCTGCGCTACCTCAGTGATCTGTTGAGCGGCCAAGCAATCACTGTGATGTCGAATCGCGCAACGATTGAAGAGGAGATGCGGCTGGCAGACCTCGTTGTCGGTACGGTGCTGGTGCCGGGTGCGCGTGCGCCACGCCTGATCACGGCGCGGATGGTCGCCAACATGAAGCCCGGCGCAGCTCTGGTTGACATATCGATTGATCAAGGTGGCATCTCTGAGACCTCGCGTCCAACTACTCATGCGCGCCCAATTTATATCAAGAACGGCGTCGTCCATTACTGCGTCACCAATATGCCGGGTGTGGTCCCACATACGTCCACGTATGCGCTAACCAATGCGACGCTTTCCTATGCGCTCGAAATCGCTGATGAGGGGTTACTGGAAGCCGGTGCGCATAATCCAGCTCTGCGTCACGGCCTCAATACTTACGACGGCAAAATAGTTCATCCCGCGGTCGCGGCGGCATTACATATGAAGCCACACTCTCCCTGGGACACTATGAGTTAGCTAGTCACTATTGACCTTAGGCGGCTGCGAAAGGACACCGTCAAAGGGGCTAAGTAACTATTTGCCTTGAAGAACAGGTTCAATAGTCAGTTTGGAATAGAGATTGTTGATGGAGGCTTGGCAGCCTTCACTGGCGATATCCTGCGCTCGCACCCAGCGTGCCTTGTTCGACAGGAAGTTCGGCAAGTCAAAGATATTTTCGGTCAGCGCCTTCTGTTCTTTCGCGAACTTCGCCGACCAGACCACTTGCTTGCTGTTCTCATCGACGAAACTCAGGGAGAAGGCCACGGCAGCCGGCGTCTGGGCGGCGTATTCATAGCCCACGCGCTCGCGATAACGATTGACCGTACCGTAGAGTACGCCATCAGCCGCCACCTTTTGGCCGAGTGCGAGTGCGTTCTGATCCATGTTATCGACCGTGGTCGGCGGCAATTGCTGCATCGCGTCTTCGACGTCGTCCTGAGGCACGACTTCCCATCCGCCGGTGACACTGGCCTTGGCATAGAGTTCGGCGGTAACGGCCCCTGCGGCGTCATCCGGCAACGTCTTATCGATCTGATCGGGCGAATCGATCAGGGGCATGACGGCGATCTTATGGATTACCACTTCTCTGATAGAGCGCACCGAGTGGACCGTCAGGCCGCTCTCGCTGCCAAATGAGGCGCTCGAGATCTCGCCGAGTGTGCTCGAAACCTTATCGCCGAACAGATTGTTCTGCGATTGTGTGCACGCGGTCATCCACGCCAGCATTGTGAGTGTAGCGATTAGTAACGCGGCAGGCGCAACCAATACCCGTATCACCGCCGGACCGATCCACCGCAGCCTCACGAAATCACCTTGATCGCGAGTTCACGCAACTGCCGCTCGTCAATTTCCGAGGGCGCGCCACTCATCGGATCGACTGCCTTCTGCGTCTTTGGGAAAGCCATCACGTCGCGTAACGAATCAGTCCCGCAGACCATCATCGCGAGCCGATCGACCCCGAATGCAATCCCGCCATGCGGCGGTGCGCCATAGCTAAGAGCATCTAACAGGAAGCCGAACTTGCTGGCCGCCTCCGCACGTGAAATACCCAGTAGTTCAAATGCCCGTAGTTGCATTTCCGCGTTATGGATACGGATCGATCCACCGCCCATCTCCTGACCGTTCAGCACCATATCGTAAGCGAGGGCGCGCACCTTCAGTGGGTCAGTTGCCAGCAAGCCCACGTCCTCCGGATGGGGCGCGGTAAACGGATGATGGACCGCGACCAGCCGCTTCTCCTCTTCGCTGTATTCGAACATCGGAAAATCGACGACCCACAAGAAGCGCAAGGAATCGGTCTCGCGCAAATTGAAACGAGTGCCGAGTTGCAATCGCAAATCACCCATGACGGAGCGCACCTTTGCGCGCGGACCGGCAACGAACAGCAAGGTGTCGCCAGTCTGGACTCCTGCCGCTACGTTGACGCGGTTACGTTCATCATCGCTGACGAATTTGGCGATTGGCCCTTGCCATCCGCTGTCGAGAACCTTGACCCAGGCCAGCCCCAGAGTATGCGTCGTACGCAACATTTCGGCCATTTCGTCGAGTTCGCGCCGCGATAATTGATGCGCTCCCCGAAGTGCTAACGCATAAATCGCCTCGCCGCGCGCGATCACGTCGGAGAAGATCTTGAACGCGGTGCCGGCGAAGGCGGCGGTCAGATTCTTGATTTCGAGGCCGAAACGCAGGTCGGGCTTATCCGATCCGAACCGCTCCGCCGCTTCTTCATATGCGATCCGCGGAAACGGCAACTCGATTTGCATGCCGAGCGCATATTCGTAAATCGACGCCATCATTCCTTCGGCCATCGCCATGATGTCGTCGGGACGCGGCCCGGTCATCTCGATATCGATCTGGCTGAACTCTGGCTGCCGATTCGCCCGCAAATCCTCGTCGCGGAAGCAACGCGCTATTTGGTAGTAACGGTCGAAGCCGCCGACCATCAGGATTTGTTTCAGGAGCTGGGGCGATTGGGGCAAAGCATAGAAGCGCCCGGGATTCACGCGGCTCGGAACTAGATAGTCGCGAGCACCCTCGGGCGTG
>DATKPK010000241.1:0-5371 GCA_035524095.1 Binataceae bacterium (SeqCode)
ATGCAGGTTACAACTGCGATTTTGGGGGCCGGACGCTTGCCCAGCGCTGGATCGTAACCTTTCGCATAGTTGCGGTTTGCCTCTAGCGCCTTATCGATAATGCTCATCCTTTTCCTCCTGAAGGGCCACCAACGCGGCCAAGCTCAGCTTTTTAGTTGTCGTTCTCCTCGCAGTAATTTGATGCTGCTAATCGAGATCGGTTACGGCGAACGCCGCCGTAACCTTTCGCTATCGCTCCTCTTGAGAAAGAGGCGCAAATTCCCCACTCGGCACGACGTATGTTTCATGAGCCAGGAAGCTAGGCTGGTGGCAATGTAACTATGCGCGATCCGCGGGCATCAAAGCATCGCGGGGTGGCTCTTGGCTGCACAGATCACCCCAGGGCATTAGTGATTCGCTGGCAACCCCGAGAGGTATCTATTCGAAGAAATGTGTTTATATTTGGGCTAGAGATTATTGCCATCTCGGTGGCAGTCGTGGAGGGCATTAAGAAACCGATGACGTGCGATGAATTCGTCGACTCATTACAGGCGTTTCGAGATGACGAACTGACGCTGCCCGAACGCATCCGCGTACAGGAGCATCTCGTCGGTTGTGAGAAGTGCTCGGTGTACTTGCGTCGGTATGAACAAACGATAAAGCTGGCCAAAAGCACCGCTTCTGATGATGCGGAAGCAGCCCCTCTCCCGGAAAGTCTCGTCCGGAGGATTGTGGCCGCACGGCGCCGGTCATAGAGCGCGCCTGCCTTCGTCGGGGGCGGTTCTGTTTTTTCAAAGGATCCTCGGGAGGACCTGCCGTACCAAAGAGAGATCCAACTCCGCCGGATCGGGACGGGAGGATACACCATGAAAGCGACCGCCGCACCCATATCGTTTACTGGCTCGGTTCTGACGATTACCGGCGTGTCTGCGCCTTTTTCAGTTCGCCGCAAGAGGAGTACGACTCTAACTTCAATATGCAAAGTGTCGGGTTAACGTTCTGCGAATGCACCAGTGGTAAATTCTCTTCGCCTTTTACAAGGTGATTCCCATAGACCGAGAATCTCGCGAGGAGTTAGCGGGAGATGAGAAGTGCACGCAGAATTTGAAGCCCTTCAATTCCTGGCTTTGAGAGTTGGTGAAGCGCGTACTAGCGGCGAAGTCTTCAAGCGCATCGTCGACGGCTTGGCTGCTGAAAAAGATGTTGCTCTCGCACGTTTGTGGCTGACTCTTCCGGGCGATCGTTGCGATCTCTGCCGGATGCGCGAACTATGCCCTGACCGCGCGCGCTGTCTTCACCTCGTCGCGAGTGCGGGAAATCCCTCGGAATCGAAGGAGGACTGGTCGCGACTTAGCGGTGATTTCCAACGAATTCCTCTCAACAGGCAAAAAGTGGGTGAAATCGGTGCGCGCGGGGAACCCATACTGATCGGTAGCGATCTCGCCCTGAGTCACTGGTCGGCGAGGCCCGACTGGGCGATCAAAGAGAGCATTGTCGCTTTCGCTGGACAGCCACTGGTTTTTCGCGGCGAGATACTTGGGGTACTTGCCTTATTCAGTCGCGCAGAGATAACGCCGGTCCAATTCAACTGGCTGCGAATCTTCGGCGACCACGCCGCTATAGCGATAGCAAACGCCCGGGCCATCGAGGTTTTGAAGCGCGCGGAAGAGAAGCTACGTCAGGACGAACAGGAGATGCGGCGCATCACGGACGCCATCCCTATCATCATTAACGTATTGCGCCCGGATGGGACCGTCCTTCATGTCAATCAAACAGCGGCGGATTATTTCGGTCACGCTTTGGAGGGCGCGGAAATCGAAAAGTTGATGGCGCGGATCACCCACCCTGAGGACCTCGAAAAGCGGGATTGGCCAAACGCGCTGGCCCGCGGTCTTCCCTTTGAGTCCGAGCTCCGAGCATTAGGGAAGGACGGCAAATATCGTTGGCTTCTCGTTCGCTGCAACCCTTTGCAAGACGACCATGGTCGCGTTCTTCGATGGTACGCGACCGGAACCGATATCGAGGACCGCAAGCAAGTTGAAGACAGAACCCGCAACGAAAATCTGGTGCTGCGCGAGGAACTCATGCGCTCCTCGATGTTCGAGGAAATTGTCGGGTCTTCCGAACCGCTCCGAACAGTCTTGGCACAGGTCGACAGAGTCGCTCCTACAGATGCCACCGTTCTGGTCTTGGGTGAGACTGGGACTGGAAAGGAATTGATTGCACGGGCAATTCATAAGCGCTCGAATAGATCCATTCGACCCTTCATTAGCGTCAACTGCGGCGCCATCCCGCAAGCGCTAATCGCTTCCGAACTGTTCGGTCACGAGAAAGGCGCCTTTACAGGCGCAATGCAGCGCCGCATAGGCCGCTTTGAGGCTGCGGACGGCGGAACGATCTTTCTGGACGAGATCGGCGAGCTTCCAATGGAGATGCAGATTGCTCTGCTCCGAGTGCTGCAGGAGCGTGAGTTTGAACGAATTGGGAGCGCCGAATCGCTTAAGGTGGATGTGCGGGTGCTGGCTGCGACTAATCGCGACCTGAAACGGGCCGTGAGCGCCGGCACGTTCCGGCAGGATCTCTTTTATCGATTAAATGTGTTCCCGATCGAAATGCCTCCATTGCGTGAACGTGTGGACGACATTTCGTTGCTCGCTGGGTACATGATCGATCGTTTCGCCAAAAAAGCCGGGAAGAAATTTGACCATATAGCAAGGGGCACCATCGAGCTATTTCAGACGTATCGATGGCCCGGAAATATTCGCGAGCTCCAGAATGTTATCGAACGCGCGATCGTGCTCTGCGATGGGCCAGTCTTCGCAGTTGACGAGACGTGGCTGAGGCGGGCGCCTGACCTGGTGTCGAATTCCGCCGTTGCTCTTTCAGTAACACCGGCCGATAACGAAACAGAATTAATCGAGAACGCGTTGGTCCAAAGCCGCGGACGAATTTCCGGCCCATCTGGTGCCGCCGCGAAACTTGGAATGGCGCGCCAGACGCTTGAATCAAAAATCCTTAGATTAGGTATTAACAAGCACCGCTTCCGGCTTTAAGCTGATTCAGCCACCGCTGACCGCTTGGCATTTGCCGATAGGCATTTGCTCGGCAATTGCCGAGCAAAGCAGGCCGCGTGCTCTCCGAAGCCTACGTTAATTCAAGAGTTTTTCATCGGCCCATTGATTGCTCCTTCGGTCAGGCGTGACAGCCAGGATTGAAGCAATAAGCGGTGCAGACGGAACGGCTATCAGGCTGATCGGCCAGTTTGATGCCGAGTATATCCCTGAGCTCAAGGACCAAACCCAAGGGCATGGACACATCGCTGTGCTGGAGATGGACGAGGTGACCTTGGTGGACGTCGACGTGGTACGATTCCTCGTCAATTGTGAAAGACAAGGTATCGAGTTGCGAGGATGCCCGGCCTACATCCGGGAATGGATTACCCGAGAACGAGAAAGCGCAAAATGAGATCGGAAAACAATTTTGCGGGAACGGTGACGAAATGTTAGTGCGAGAAATATTGGATAAACAAAATCATTCAGCCGAATTTCGGGATTTTGCACAGGCGGCCGGCGGAAATACAATTGCTCTCGGTGGACCACTGGCTACCCCGCTCACTGAAGAAGCCGCTCTAATCGAAAAATTACGTGATGGAGAGGACCCCGCCTTCGAGCAGATGGTGCGGAAGTTCGGCGGCCGGCTGTTAGCTACCGCTCGTCGCTATCTAGGATCGGAAGATGACGCCCGCGATGCACTTCAGGACGCCTTTCTATGTGCTTTTAGATCGATCGGTAACTTCAAATGCAATTCGCAGCTGTCAACCTGGCTCCATCGGATCGTGATTAATAGCTCGCTCATGCACTTGCGTGCGAGAAAGCGCCGTCCGGAAGCGGAAGAAGCACAGATTGATAAACTGCTATCGCAGTTCGAACCAATTGGAAGCTGGATTGGCGAATGGACAGGCGCAGTGCCGCCCCACATCTCCCTTGAAATCTCTGAGTCCAAGGCGATGGTCAGACGATGCATCGGGCGGTTGCCGGATAGTTATCGGATCATCTTGGTTCTGCGTGACATCGATGAGCTAAGTACCGAAGAAGCTGCAAGCATACTAGGCCTTACGTCTAACGCTATTAAGGTTCGGCTGCACCGCGCGCGCTTGGCACTTAGAGTTCTGATAGAGCGTGAGCAGGCCTTGTGATTAGCTAGTATCGAGCGGCTGGGGTACGATCGATGAAGGCCCAAATTTCGATTAGCAAAGATCCTGGTCCTGAATTGGGCAACGCGGGGCTATCGCCCAAAGCGGTAAGTGCCATTCGGTGATGGACTCTAGCGAATCCTTCCAAATACAATGCCGTTTTTAGGCAATAGATCTGATGTGGATTACTCCGTCGGCACGGAAGACTCGCTGTCGAACGGCTGGCTAGCATTGGCCCAGACGGACTGATTATGGGCATGGTTCCAACGAAGGGTTAGATGTTCTCATCCTCCAGGCTTCACCTGACGCACCCAAATCTGAAAATCGATTGGGGCCACGCCGCATTGTCAAAATCAACGCTCTAAGAGAATGTGGATTGCTACCATATCTCGACCATCCGTCGCTTTACCCCCGACGTTATCCATTTTTGCCAACAGGCGCTGGGTGATCTGAGCTCAACCGCTTGATCGGTCACCATCGCAACACTCATTCGGGGGTTGGGCAAACTTTTTGAGCAGGATTGATAGGGTGCGAATGACAAGATCTCAGATCTTCTTATGCCCTTTTCCCACTTCTGCTGACGCACCCGTTTTACGGTATAGGGCTCAGCGCAATGTACTCCAAGCGTCTATTGTGCGCCTATTCCGCATTATTTGAGATGAGCCGATTCCTCTTTCTGCCAATTAGTTCTTATTTTTTCGGTCTATTTTGGCGCGCCCGGATGGATTCGATGCCCTACTTCGGATCCGAAGTCCGCGTTTAAGGCCTACCCGGGACGACCTGCTCATTACTAACGGTCAGTTCGGGATGATCTTTTAGAGAAGATGGCAGAAGTGTCGGACCATGCCGCCAGCGCATCCTCGAAAATCAGGTGGTCTGATGACCACCGACTCACGGACAAGAAACCGCTTAACCTGAGATTTCTCGCCTACACGGCGCCTACATATAACCCAATACGCCAGCGCCCGACTTAGCTAAGTACCTGATTCTATTGGTGCCCTCTGCGGGATTCGAACCCACGGCCCCAGGATTAGGAGGTACCGGGGATCACCAACTCCGGATGCCCGGGTGCTCCGAGGGGTTCGAACTTCGGCTCGTCGCGCTCTCCACAGCGACGGGGGACCGGGTACTGTCAACGATTAGGCCGTAGGTTAGCGGATCTGATGTCAGTGCCGGAGCTAGATGTCGGTAGAGTGCCGA
>DATKPK010000242.1:0-13673 GCA_035524095.1 Binataceae bacterium (SeqCode)
ATGCAGGTTACAACTGCGATTTTGGGGGCCGGACGCTTGCCCAGCGCTGGATCGTAACCTTTCGCATAGTTGCGGTTTGCCTCTAGCGCCTTATCGATAATGCTCATCCTTTTCCTCCTGAAGGGCCACCAACGCGGCCAACCCGGTACTGGTTCTGTGATGACGGAGCGATGCCAAAGGTTACAGCGGCGTCCGCCGTCACCAATCCCGATTAACACCATTTAGCCGGAGCAGGTATGAGGTTCTTAGAAAGCGGTCGTGATGGAGCTTGACGTTCAGTGAGACAATGAGAATTATCCTCGAAAGAAGTTAGCCGCGCTTAGTCTCGGTCTTTATTATCTTTCCATTGCAGGCCGCGTATGAGTTGCAGGTCACGGCCCGCAGCCCTTGCAAAGTACGCATGTTAGACATTGGACTTATAAAAGTGAGCAATAGGGCCGGTTTGAGTCGGCCTGCTTTCCAGGTAGCGTAACTCATGCTTTGCTGATCGCATCTAACCAGCAGTCTTCGTATGGTGTGGCAAGTGTGCCAGCACCAGAGAAGTTCCCCAGCCGCCATCTAAACTGGCGAAACCGGAGCAAAGAAAAGCGGTATGACCCAGATGCTTGCGGGTAAAAAAGGGCTGGTGGTCGGTATCGCCAATGAGCATTCGATTGCGTGGGGCTGCGCGAAAGCATTTCAGGCTGAAGGCGCGGAACTGGCCGTCACTTATCTGAATCTGAAGGCAGAACCTCATGTGCGCCCGCTGGCGCAGCAAGTCGGAGCATCGGTGATTCTACCGCTGGACGTGCGCGACGAGGCCCAGATGGAAGCCGTATTTAATGCCGTTAATGCCAAATGGGGGAAGCTCGATTTTCTGCTACACGCTATCGCCTTCGCGCCGAAAGAGGATCTGCATGGCCGCGTGTCAGACTGTTCACGCCAGGGGTTTCTGACCGCGATGGATATTTCCTGCTATTCCTTCATCCGCATGGCGCACTTCGCTGAGCCGCTGATGACGGCGGGCGGTTGCCTACTCACCACGAGCAATTACGGCGGTGAACGAGTCGTCGAGCATTACAACATAATGGGGCCGGTGAAATCGGCGCTCGAAGGTGCGGTCAAGTATCTTGCGGCAGAATTGGGCAAGAGCCGCATCCGGGTCAATGCCCTGTCGCCGGGGCCGATCTTGACGCGGGCGGCGGGTGGGTTGGCTGACTTCGAGGAGTTGCTGCGCGAGGCGGAGCGCAGAGCACCGCTCCACGAAATGCCGCTCAGCGCTGATGATGTCGGAGCGATGGCGGCTTTTCTGGTAAGCGACGGCGCACGCCACATCACCGGCAATGTTACTTTTGTCGATTGTGGCACGCATATTCTAGGGTGAGGCACATAACCTGATGTTGCACGACGGGGTACGGCAGCACTTCTGCTCTCCCCTCCAGGCGGCGAAGACGGGGTAGCGACCTTGGAAGTCCCCTTTGCACGTGGCCAAAACTCAGCCTTCGTGCGCTCCTTCGCCGCAAAGAGAATTGTCCTTTGCCCGAAAGGAGTTACAGCGAACGCAGAGTGGGCTTGACCTCGTGTTTTTATGCGGCGCGTGAACTCAACATCGAGGCCGTGATGATAATGTTACTATTTGAAGGTGGATCACGTTTCGGGGGTTGTGATGCGTGCAGCGCGTCGCGGAGGGGCGGGAATATCCGCCAGATACCGATTCAGGTCGGAGAAAAGAAACACAAGTCGTCGCACGGACTCCAGCTCCGCCATCATCGTACGGCGCGGCTCGAGCGGCCAGGCTGCCAATCGAGCAAACCCTCCCTCTTCCAGGTGTGAACTGAAATCCTTGAGCGGATCCGCCAATTCATCGGCTGAGTGTTTCTGCGCGATCGCCCGGGCAGCGGAAGCGGTGAAACATTCGGCGCTGCTAAAAAAAGCCAGCCACGAGTTGAGCTGCGCACGAATCACATCGAAGACCCGCTCGCGCGCCGACTCCGTTACAGAGTCCAGTTGGGGCATTTGAGTAAGCACCCGCGCCGTCGCGATCGAGGACAGCCGGTTCACAATCCGGCGAAGAGTCCCCGCCGCTTCGACGATCCCATCATGGTAGACGGCACAGCTGCGCCCTTCTAGCCGCGCGTCCTCGGCAATCTCAAGGAATTCCGTGAGCACGCGGATCGTTTCCGAGTTCGTCTTTACGATTTGATCTTCGCTGCTCGATGCTGAGCCGCCTGGCGCTAGCGCCAGCATATTGGCAATGACTCTTCGTAGTCTGGGCAACAGGGAATCACCAGCGTATTCCGGCCACAGGGTAAAGAAGACCACCGCCACGACCAAGTCGCCAAGCAGGACGCCCCAAATGCGCCAAAGAGGCTCGTAGATATCGACCGATGGGCTCAACCCAACGAATACCAGCGAAAAAATAAACCCCATTTGCTTGCCTGCGTACGAAATCCTCGAATTACCAAGGGAAGAGTATGCAAATAGATAGAAGAACGCGAAGGCCGCAAGCATATAAGCTGGGAGCGTTTCGAAGTTAGGCGAGATTATAATGATAGCCAGAAGTGAAACTGCTCCTCCGATACCAAATCCGGCGACTCGGAGGTACATCTTGTGCAAGGTTGCTCCATAGGTGGGAGTCGCGATAGTTAATACGGTCACCAGTATAGTGAATAACTCCGGCCGCCGGCCGATGAGGCCGATTATATAGCAGAGCACAACGCATAAGCCGACTTTCAAGCTATAACGCACAGCCGCAGGATCTGCACCTTTGGTTAATCGTGACACAGGAATGTTTGGCGGATCAGTGGCTGATGGCCGCGGGGGTTCATCCAGCGGGCGCTCGATGAGCCTGGCCAGCTGAGCCAATGAATCAATGAATTCCGCGAAATTTTCGATTTCCGCCGGAATGGCTTTGCCGATGTATGCTGGTCTTATCTCAATCACGCGCGCCGCCAGAGTGTCCATCGCCAGGCGCAGAAGCGTCCGGGTAGTGGGAGTCTGCTCCTCCGTGCCTTCAGCAATGCGCGCGGGCAGGTTGTGAGAGATATCGTCGAGCGCAGCGGCGATCGCACTTACCGCCGCTTGAATTTCGCCCGGGACCATTGTGCGAATTTCTCGAGGCAGTCTCTCTCGCGCCGCAGTGACAAAACGATCCAGTTCAATACTGATGCGAGCGGCGCGCGTGATCGCGGCAAGCAGGATCGCCCGGCGGTGCTCGGACGCGCCCTCTGCCACCGTTTTATCTAGAAGCGCCATATGTGCAGGCAGGTCGGAAGCCGGTGCCGGCAATGGCGGCCGAGCTACGCTCTCGCCAGCGAGAAAAAAGTTGGAAGCTTCGAGAAGCTGCGAACGGGCACGCGCGGCGCTCACTCCGAGAGCTTCCATCAGGATCGGCTCGCCCGGGTCAGGCCACAACCAGTTGTCAAACAGAACGATCACACCAAAGGCAACCGCGCTAGCATCGAAGGAGGCTGCTGCGTTCCAACCGATTTCCTGAGGTCCAAACACGATGTCGTAGAATGTAATGAGGCATACTATCTGTATAAGGATCAGGCCCGCGCCAAGCTTGCGCGTCGCTCCCAGATAGGTTGAAAATGAAATCCAAGCGAAGACAAACGGCAGCATCAACCACGGTGTCTCCGCCAATGCACGCGCCATCACCAGCGATGCGATGAGAGCGAGCATTACCGCGATTTGCCATGCCAGGGCCTTCCGCATGGACATCATTGGTCCTGCGCCGGCCAAGAGCCAGACAATTACCGCGTCTAACTTACTGTTGACGTGACAGCTCGCGTCCAGTCCAATTGCAATTGTAACAATCGTGGAGATGCGCAGAGCGGCACAGATCTTCCGGGCGTCAGGAACAAGTTCGCGTGCAACGAGCGCTTCGAGTCGATCCAGCCAGGCAAGTCGCCGTTGGATGCCGAACTGTTTCTCTATGAATCCTGCCATACGCCCTTGTCAGCGATCGCCCTGAATTGTTACGACGGCGGTTGCGCCCATGCGGAAAGGAAACGCCGTATCGCTTTGTTCCAGAACGATGCGGACCGGAAACCTTTGCGAAAGTCGCACCCAGTTGAGCGTCTCCTCGACCTGCGGCAATCCCTCAATGCTTGCTCCGTTATTTTGATAAAGCGCCCATCCGACGCCCTGCACGCGGCCGCGAAATCGCTCGTTCGGATAACTCAGGAGGTATACCTGTGCGTGCATCCCGGACCGGATGTGCCCTAGGAAGTTTTCGCGAAAGTTAGCCAATACATACCAGGTCCGATTATCGACCAGACTCAATACTTCGTGGCCTTCGTTAGCGTACTGGCCGACGGCAGTATTCAGATTGGTTACATATGCGTCAAATGGTGCGCGCACGTAGCAATAATCGAGATTGAGCTTAGCATCGTACAGGACAGCTTCAGCGGCTTTGCGCCGTGCATTAAAGCCGCCGTACTGCCCCAGGTCGTTTTGAGCTTTAGACACTTCGCTATGTGCACTTGCGACAGCGGCCTCATCGGCGTCAACCCGGCTGCGCGCATTGAAGACGTCGTTGGAGGTAACAAAGTGCCGATTCAACAGTGGCTCGATCCGCCCCAAATATTGCCTGTCGTATGAGAGCTCGGCTTGTAACTGCGCTTCCCGCGACCCCGCCGAGCGAATAGCGTCCTCCAGCGCCTTAATTTGAAGATTGGTCAACGCAAGATCGGCCTCCGCCTTATCCGCAGCGGACTGATATGGTCTCGGATCTACCTCGAACAAAAGCTGGCCCTCGCTGACATGTTGATTGTCTTCGATGGGCATCTGCACGATCGGGCCGCTGACGTGCGCGGCAACTCCAACAATGTTCGCACGCACATAAGCGTCGTCGGTACGCGGATATACATAGTAAAGGCGAGTGATATGGAGGCCGAGAACGATCGCTCCCAGGACAATAGATGCACCGATCGTACGGCCAATCACTTTGAGACTAGCGGCATCCTGTGAGGTCGCGGCGAAGAGACCGCGATCCGGCGCGTGGACAAACGATGACGCGCCACCATCCCGTTGTGGTGAGGGCGGCGGCTTTACCGAGGTTTGCTCCGAGAGGGATTGCGATTCGGACATCAAGATTCCTCAGCTGCGTGTGAAGAAACTCAAGTAGACCAAGCAGCTGACAAGGACTGCGAGGCATGGGTAAATCAAAAGCCGGGGTCCGAGATGAGGCTCGATTCCGGTCGCCGAAAATACCGGTCGGAAGGTAGCGGCAAGTACTGCGCCGACGATCGCACAGAGCAGCCATGCGGGAAAGGTCGCTCCCGCGATGTTCACCACTGGGTCGCATGCGGCCAGCGTCAGCATTGCTAGCTGCATGCCGATTCGTTGTGCTGACTTGCTTGTCACGATCATTTCGAGCGAACCGCCCCGGCCGCATAGACGACGGCTGCATAGGAAGTAAGTAGCTGCGCCTTACTCTGTATTAGTGTGTAGCGGGCGTTGGCGAGGTCCCGTTCGGCAGTCAATAGTTCGACTATAGTGCTTAGTCCCTGACGGTACGTTTCGAGGTTGGCGCTGTAGGATTCTTCAGATGAGGCGATTAGGCTCTGCGCGAAGGTATACTTGCTGCGTGATGAGTCCAGCTCGAAATATGCACGCCACATCTCAGCGATCGTATTGATTTCCGCAGACGTGAGTTCTGCACGCGCAACGTCCCGATCACTCTCGGCGCGGCGCAAGTCGTTGAGCCGGGCGAAACCAGTGAAAATGTCCCATTTCACCATCAGCAGAGCAGCATACTGAGGCTGTCCCGTTTGGACGGTCCGCGGAACCTGAAAGCTGAAGTTCCAAAGATTCTCGCCATAACTCGTCGATAACTCGACCACAGGAAAGAACTGCGCGCACGCCCGTCTCACACCCGCTTCACTGGCGCGCAGGTTCGCCGCTTGCGCGGCGAGGTCGGGCCGCTCGCGACGCGCCTCGGCGATGAAGGCCTCTACCGATCGATTCAATTCGGGAGGAGGTGTTTCGCTTTCAAGGCCTATGATTCTGACAGGTGGATCCGCGGTTATTCCAAGCGCCACCGCCATTTCTGCCTGACCATCGCGCACCATTAGTTGAGCGTTGGCGAGCTCGTAACGCGACTGAGCAACCCCTTCCTTAGCGAGCAGCAGTTCAGGCTCCGTGGCGAGACCCAGATCAACACGCTGGTGGACTGCATCCAAGTCCGTCTGTGCTAGATTGAGATTCTGCACTGCCGCGATAACGGCGCCATCGGCAGCATCGAGTGCATAGAAGGCAGACTCCGTGTTAAACACCACGGTTTGGATCGAGCGGTTGAAGGCCAGACTGGCCGCGACTAGTTGATCTCGTGCGCTATCAGATGCCGACGCGCGGCGGTCGAAGTCCAAAAGTGTCCAGTTCATCGCTACAATCGGGTCCGCCTGCCATTGCTTGAGCGTCCCGACTAGGCCCGGCAGTTGGAACATCGTGCGTTGGTAACCATTGTCCGAACTGAAGCCTAATTGTGGATAATACGGAGCCTGAGCCGCGCCGAAGCTTGCAGCTGCTGACCGAGCGGCGCTCCAGGCTCGTTGTGTTTCAGGATTGTTAGAAAGCGCTATCTCGATGAGCGCCGGAAGATTATATTCGTGCCCTCTCTGAACCGTCGCGAAAACGTGCGGTTCTTGGACGGCGGCTCTCACGATCTCGCTCTGGTTGATCGTGTCGGATGGAGCCACCCACTCGCGGTCAATGCGCTGAGGCGCCATCTTATCGGGATAAAATTCGGGCCGATCGCCGAACTCCGCGCAACCTTGAAGGCAAGTGATCACAAGTATCATCGCGGAGATTCTCGACCCCAACTTCCGCTGAAGCACTAGTTTGCTCAAAAGACCACTCCGAGCTGCACACTGAGCATTGACTCAAATTTTCCCGACATAGAGGAAACCGCTGTGGATTCACACCTGTAGCCATTTCGGTCGATAGCCCAATTGATCGATCGTGGCGAAGACACGGCCGGGCTCTCCAAGGTCATTCCAGACAAGCCCAAAAACGGGAAGCACACTGAGATTTTCCGCGAACTCAGAAAGGACCGAATCCGAGAACCCATAGTCCTCCATTCCTGAATAGACTCGGCCCACGGCATCCTGTTCCCTCGCGGTGCCATAAACAGGAATCAACTGAGCGAGTGAGCCGTAAACTTGCGGCAACGCCCTTGCAAAGATATCCAGGAAAGCGCGCGCTGTGCCGGCAATTACTGAGGTATTCCAGAGATAGCCTCTCCGCAGCAGCTCCAGCGCAAGCTTCGGATCCGGTTTTTCCCAGAATCGTTTTACCCGCACGACAGCGCTAAGATCAAAGGCGTGGAAATCGACCGGAATTGCTGGTTCGATCCATCCGTATTGGCTTTCCGGCTTATCCGCTCTCACGCCAAGAAGAACGAGCTGGTCTGTGTGCAGGAGAGCGGACTTGGCCGCTGCCTGCACGTGGAGCATGAATCTATGTTCGTGACTTACATAATGGTCAGCCGGAAAAACGGCCACGACTCCGCGATGCCCCAACTTGATCAATCGCAAAAGTGCGTAAAGGATGGCCGGTGCGGTGCCACGATTGCTCGGCTGTACTATCACGTTCGGCGTGGAAGTATGCATCAATCTAAAATAAGGTTCATGTTCGCGGGCGAGAACTGTTATGGTGCGACTGGGTGGAATGGCTAATGCTACGCGCCGGCGCGTTTGCTCCAACAACGTCTCGTTGCCAAACAGCGAGCAGAACTGCTTCGGGGTGTCTTTACCGGTTATCTTTCGCGTGAGCGACGAAAGCCTCGTACCGTTGCCGCCTGCAAGGATAATCGCCGCTAGCGAATCGATTTCGAACTCTGACGTATGCATAGCACCTCCGTGCCATCTCACTCGCTCTGACCTAGTTGCTAAGATGCTTAATGCCGAACGAGCGTTACGTCTTTGGGATAATTATTTGGCCGGAATACAAAATCTCTATAAGGGTCGTTGCGATTATTCACTGACCCTGCGTGGTCGGCAGTACCGCAGACACCGCGATGGCGCACGGTATATTCCTCAGCGTCGAACGGCCTGGACACGCGGAATTCCGGGCCACGAGCGACGCAAGCCCAAATGCGTTACAACTCACGACGAGGCGTGGGTCTCATAGCCAGGGGTCGCCGCTCACCTCGATCCACCGACAGGCGGGCAGGTTCTGATCGGGCACGCTGATTCGGATTCACGCCGCAAGCCGTTTACAGCTCCTTTTCTTAAAATGTAGAGACAATTTACTAAGCCCCGGACTCTAAGATGATTTGCGGAACCTCATAGCATGCGTTGGTCGCGCTCGTAACCTTCCGGCTCTATCGAACATCGAATAATCCCGTTCGAATTGAGGCGAGGGTGTAGCCATGAGAAGGGTGAGCGTGAATGGGGGTGGAGGATTCGAACTCTATGATGATGTTTCAATCCGGGAACGGGGGAATGGTTACGGCGGAATCAGGGGCATGCAGCGTTTACGAAAGCGGCACTGTCAGTAACCATATACCACGGCCTAGGAGAGAGCCGTGCCGATCATGTCCGCAGCCATTAGTGATTCTAATGCCGCCTGGAGGAATAGAGTTCAATTATGAAAATGTTCAAAGATATTTTGCAGGAGGCACAACAGAACAAGGTCGCGGTCGGTCACTTCAATTTTTCAGACCTTATAGTTCTCTGGGCTGTCAGCCTGGCCGCCAGTGAATTGAATTTACCCGTGATGGTGGGCGTGTCCGAGGGCGAGCGCGCGTTCGTCGGCGTGCGGCAGGCAGCCGCCCTGGTTAGAAGTATTCGCGAAGAATTCGGCCAGCCGATCTTCCTGAATGCGGACCACACACATTCAATAGCCAAAGCCGAAGAGGCGGCAAGAGCAGGATTCGACGAAATCATCTTTGACGGTTCCGCACTGCCCTTCGATGAAAACATCGCCCGCACTAAAGAGGCAGTCGAGGCTGTCAAATCAATTAGCCCCACGATCCTGGTCGAAGGGGAAATCGGATGGATCGGCGCCTCCTCGGAGATTCTTGCGAAGGTGCCTGAAGGGGTCGGCGTGCTAACGACGCCTCAGGAGGCGAAGCAGTTCGTCGCTGCCACCAAGGTGGACGTGCTCGCACCAGCCGTTGGGAATATGCACGGCCTGACGCAGAGCATGGTCCATGGTGAAGCGGAGAAACGCTTGGATATTTCGCGAATAGGCGAGATCAAAGCGGAGGCCGGTATTTTCATGACTTTGCATGGCGGCTCTGGAACGCGGGACGAAGACTTTCAGCAAGCAATCAAGGCAGGCATGAATATTGTCCACATTAACACAGAATTACGGCTTGCGTGGCGCCACGGGTTACAGCAGTCACTGCAGGCGCATCCCGACGAGGTCGCGCCATATAAGATCTTGCCGCCAGTGGTTCAAGCTGTGAATGATGTTGTGAAAAGACGTCTATGCCTTTTCAATTTCCGTTAGCAACACCAAAGATGGCTATGCTTCGAATAAGTTGGGACTAGCTCAAAGGTGCATAGCCGTCTAAGCAATATTTTTAGGATCTGATGTCTTCAATTTCATTAGGGCGAAATCTGATCATTCATCTAATTGTGCACGAAGCGTTAACCTGTCCGGCAGAGGGTGGTGTCGGTCAACTGGTAGAAAAGTAATTGGCATCAGCTATCGGCGAGCGAGCAATTGACTATTTAGTTACCTATGCCGCTTCCATTTGTGGACTAATCAGATCCTGCCAGCCGATCAGGCGGTGCAGCTTCACTTGACCACTGCGCAGAAGGCCGAAGAGCAAGAACAGCACGGCCTCTTCGCTGGGGAGCGAGGCCTGGGTTTTGGTCCGCCGTCGGAATTCTTCGTTGATCCGTTCCAGCGCGTTGGTGGTACGCAGCGCTTTCCATTGCGAGCTCGGGAAGCTGGTAAAGGTAAAGAGTTCGTCGCCGGCCTCCTCGAAGCTGGTGCTGACGGCCTTGCAACGCAACTTCCACTTGCGCAGGAAGCCAACGCGCGCCTGTTCCACCGCTTCGCGGCTAAAGGCATAGATCATGCGCCGATAATCCTCGGCCAGTTCCTCGCGCAGATGGGCCGGGGCCTTGGCCAGCAGATTCCACAATTTGTGATTGGTGCAACGCTGGGTCGCGAGCAGGGGCCATTGCATTTTAAGCGCTGCTGCCAGTCCCGGATTGCCATCGATTACCGCCAGCACGGGAGTCCCGAGATGGCGGACGCCAAGGGAGCGCACCGCGTCGAGCCAGGCTTGCTCGCTCTCGCCTCCGGCCAGCCGTAAATCGAGCACCATCCGTTGGCCGTTGGCGCACACGCCCAGCGTTACCAGCACCGGCACTCGCACACGCTTTTTTCCGATCCGCACCCGTGGATACCAGCCGTCCAGAAACAGATAACGAATCTTCAGCTCGCCGAGGTCACGTTGGCACCAGGCCTCGAAGTCTTCGCGCAGGCGCTCGACCAGGCGCGACACTGCATCTTTCGATAGCGGCGCGCCACGCAGCAGCGGGGCCAGTGCGCCGCGTAGCCGGCGGGTATTGGTGCCGCTCAGATAGACCCCAAGAATCGCCTCGTCGACCCGTTCGGTACGGCGCTGGTAGCGCGGGATCATCCGGCTGTGCCACTCGCGGCTCTGGCCCTGTGCGTCTTCGATTCGCGCCCGCGGCATCGTGATCGTTGTTGCACCCAAGCTGGTCGTCAACCTGCATGCGCGCTTGCCGTGCCGGTAGCCAGAACGCATCGCACCGACGCGCTCCGACCGTCCAGCACCCAGCGCAGCCTCCAGTTCTTCTTCGATGATAGTTTCGATCGTGGCCCGAATCCGCTCGCGCAGTAGATCCTCCAGCGCGCCTTTTCCTTGCCACCCGCTCCTGCTATCCGTCTCCATGGCGTCATCCTCTGGCACCCGCCGCCAAGCGGGTGTGAGTTGTGGCTCAACTCGCCGGATCCTGACGCCTTTTCACTTTTTCTACCAACTCCGCGACACTACCCCGGCAGAGTCAAAGGAAAAGAATCATGAATAGTCTTCAAATCATTTCACCGGCAGTGCATTACCGTAAGGCGAACGGGGGCGGGATGAAAATTTTTTATCGCGAGGCCGGGGAAGCAAACCCATCCGCGCTGCTGCTGCTCCATGGCTTTCCGACTTTGTCGCACATGTTCCGCGGGCTAATCCCGTTGCTTGCAGATCGGTACCATCTGGTTGCGCCGGACTTGCCGGGTTTTGGCTTCACGGAAGCACTGGATCGAGGGTCTTTTAATTACACCTTCGATAATCTTGCTAGCATCATCGACGATTTCACGAATACGATCGCGCTCCGGCGTTTCGCGATATACGTTTTTGATTACGGCGCGCCGGTTGGCTTCCGCCTAGCCCTCAAACAACCCGAACGCATAACCGCAATCATTTCGCAAAACGGCAATGCCTACGAAGTGGGGCTGAGCGACGGTTGGAATCCGATTCAGGAATACTGGAAGGATCCGAACGACCCCAATCGCTCTGCACTTCGCGGCTTCCTTACGCCCGAAGCAACCGAACTCCAATACCAGCACGGGGTGACCGACGAAGCACAGCTGGCGCCGGAGTCGTACTCGCTTGACTCAGCACTTTTGGCGCGACCGGGGAACGTCGATATTCAGCTTGATCTTTTCCTGGACTACGCCAGCAACGTTGCGCTCTACCCGAGGTTCCAGGAGTTCTTTCGGACGCGACGCCTGCCAACGCTTGCGGTGTGGGGCAAGAGCGACCCGTTCTTCCTGCCTGCCGGGGCGAAAGCGTTTACGCGTGATAATCCCGACACCGAGATTCACTTTTACGACACCGGCCACTTCGCGCCTCAGACGCATGCCGGCGAGATTGCAACCACGATTCGCGAATTCCTCGACCGTAAGCTCGTGAATTAACTGAAAGGAATATATCCAGTGCACCATCGGGTGACCTCGCGTTCAGCTACAAAGCGAGCCAAGGAACCGAGGCCTTCGGGGCTTTAACGGTGGATCGGCCTTGGGAAACGCGGATAACGCTGAAACTCTTAACATTCCTGGCCTTGTGCGATAGAGCGGCGCACGCCACATCTTCCGCTCCTTCGTCGCAGGAGAGATCCTTTTACTATCGATAAACGTGATCGATGCTGCAGTGAGTCAAAAAAATCCGTTTATCGATAACTGTAAGATGGTTTTAGCCCGTTTGCGACGGGCAACTCTGACGCGCGAAAGAACACTTTACGGAGCAGGGCGCGACCGCTTGCGATAATGTGCTGATCCCTCGCCGAAGACTGCAAACTCGTCGATCAGCCCTTACAAAAATTCGCGATGTCAGACGCGGTGTCGTGACTGATTTCGGGACACGCGATCGGAAACACTTCGGTGGCGTGGATCATGCCCATCATCTGTCGGCAGCGCGTGCGCACCCCATTGTGCATGAGAAGCCGGTAGAAGTTGATTCCTTCGTCGCGGAGCGGATCACACTCATTGACGCTGATTACGGTCGGCGGGAACCCAATCACGTCCGCGGCTCTCGCAAATGCGGGCCAGGCCAAGGGATTCCGGGCACGGAACTCTTCGATTCCATACGACATGGCGCCACGATTATTATGCAACTCAAGGAAGATCCCGTTGTTTTCGACCGAGGACGGATACTGCGGCAACGGCCACTCGCCGGAAATGTAAGGGCAGATCACATATAGCCCCTTGATGAGATCGATCTCACCCTCCCGTTTGAGTTTAAGCCCAGTCGCAAGGGTGAGATTGCCCCCACCGCTTTCGCCAGCGATGATGATCCGCTTCGGGTCGATATGCAGGGCCTCGGCGTTCGCGCGAACCCACTTCAAGCCGGAGACGCAGTCGTTGAGACCAGCCGGAAATGGCGCAATCTCGGGAACAGACGAAGGCGAGATTGAGTTGCGAAAGTCGACCATCGCGACGGCGACGCCATTGGCGGCGATAATCTTTCCCCACGCTTGGAAATTTTTCTCGTAACAGGACATCATGTACATTCCGCCGCCGTGAATGTAATAGACGCATGGTAGTGCTTCGCTGTTATTCGGACGAATAAACTGGATATTAATTTTATTGCCGTCCGGACTTGAGACGACGCTTTCGTTTCGAATAGTCAGTCCGGTTGAGGGCGCAACGGTTTCATCGTCGCAAGTGCTCAAAAACGCCTTCAGCACTCTGGCTGCCGCTTTGCCGCTGTCGCTGTTCTCGATTGCGATAAGCTCTTCGCGGCTCGCGACGTTAGTCAACGGACGCACCTCCCAACCGCCGAATATCGCTTTGATACGTGGGTCAATTCGAGGATCTTCAGCTAGCTTTGAAGCCACAGTTTGCTCCTTGTGATTGGCAAAATCACGCCATTCCAGCACCGTCGGCCAACCCAACATATTCTGGGTATTGCGACATCTTGCACCGCCTCTGGTAATCCTTCCCCGACCCGTATCGAGAAGAGACCATCAACACACCGGATGCAGAAGCCACCTCATGCCACTTCACAGCTGTTTCAGATTTCTTGCTTCCTCACAGCCATTGGCAGCCACTTCGGCCCTCCCTGCAAAGGAAGCAAGAGTTATCGCCCGGTGAGCAAGGAAAGTGATCGCGGCTCAGGCAGCGCGCCCGTGTTCATGGACTTTGACTTCCCGTAATCTGCCGCTGTCCACGTCGAAAATGACGCCGCGCACGGGGACCTCTTTGGCAATCCA
>DATKPK010000243.1:0-10173 GCA_035524095.1 Binataceae bacterium (SeqCode)
CGCCAGGCTATCCTGCATCTACCCCCAAAACGCGCCAAAACTCCGCACGCATCGCGCTCGCTGTCAGTGTTCCTAGATGTGCGAACTGGTGCCGAGATCCGTGAACTGGTGCCAAGATCTGCGAACTGAGTTCACGATCTCGGAACACGCGGTGACGGGTTGAGATGGGTGGCTGGGGACCAAAACCCAACCCCGGTTAAAGCAGTTCTTGAAGCCGACCCCGGATGTCCGGCTCGATCTCGTTGGCTTCATGGGTGCGAGGCTTGGTCCAATCAGCCCGTAAGTGACGGAAGATACGATTCGCCGGTTGCTCCAGACCGCGCGACAATAGGTCCCTGGCGATGCGAGGGCCGGCACTATGCGGCCACCCTTCGAAGAGCCATGCCAGGAATTGGAGACTCCCATACCGGGTGCCATACGGACGGTCAGCCAGGCTGGCAGCAAGATCGGATTGGTCGTGCTGGGCGCGGATGCTTTCCTGCTCGTCGTAATCCAAGACCCTCCAATACACCCCGAGCAGGAGATCGATTAGGACGATCGTCGCCGGCCAACTCAACTCCCCAATGCCCGGGAGTGTCATGACGCCGCGCCGCTTCCCGTCAAGCAGCATCCCCTGTAACCGAATCACGGAAGGATGGGCAAGCCAGCAGACCCCATCCTGAAGCTTCTCTCCGCAGGAGGTGCAATTCCGCGGCGCAAACGGAATCGAGCTTAAGAGTCGGGCAACGCGCACCTGTCCCCGGCACCCGGCGCAGCGGGTAACCAGAATCGTCCTATGCCGTGGGCATACCGCCGTCCAACCGATCATCCACCACAACCGCAGAAACGGCTCGGCATCCTCCTCGAGACATTCGGTGCAAGCGGCATGACGGCGAAGCCGGTAGTCGGGCGCAATGGAGACGAAACGAGGCCCGGCGAAGCGGTGACTCTCCTCATCCTCCCGATAGACTGGCACCCATTTGGAGAGTGTCATGCGTCGAAGCCGCTCGATCGCGACTCCGGTCCTGTCGCTGATCCGTTTGAGGAGCCAAGGATTCGGACGACTCCACCACTCGGAATGCCCCCCGCGATCGTCGATGCCGAAAGCTTCGTGGGCCAGGACGTGCATGGAGAGATTTAGACGCCTTGCGAGCCGAAGGAGCCAGGAGAGCAGCGCTTCATCGGGCAACGGATCGACATAAAGGGGAAGTTCGCGGATTGCTGGCGAACGGAGTCGCGTCGATACCTGCGCGTCAATTGCCTCAGACTGCGACACGGCGCCGCTGCGAGGGCGGGATGAACCCGGATTCGTCGATGACAGTGGCCGATATCGACTCCGAGCCGGTCGTGATGGCTCTCACGGCGGCGCGCGTGACGATCGTGACCACTTCGCCCAAGATGCCCTCGGCGGCTGTAAGAATCTTTTGGGCGATTGCGGGCTTGGCAAGATGCGAGGCACGCCGCAGGGGCAACACGGCTTCCAGGGTACTCAGCAACTGCCGATACTCCTCACCCTCGCGCCAGGGCGGTAGGCCCACCGGCTCGAATCGATTGGCGAGTTGGTCATCACTCTGGATCGCATGCAGCGCTTCGGCGGTGCCAACGGCAACCAGCGGAATCTGCAACTCGTTGCCGAGCCAGCGAAGCAAGTTCAGCATCCGGCGCTGCTGGACCTGCGCGCCGGCCAAGAGGTTATGAACCTCATCGATGATCAACAGATTGACGCCGGTAGCCCGCAGCATGCGCATGGCCGAGTCCTGCCGGCGCGAAATGCTTTCCGATGGCACGTGCGGAAAGCCCAGCGCCTGAAGGATGCCTCCGAAGAATCGTCGCTCATCGGGACCATCCGGCATCTGAACTTTGAGGACTGGAATGCTGGCCACGCCGTCCTCGGTCTCGCTTGCCTCATCCGGTGGATGGGCACGCCTGAATTTTTCCACGATCATCGTCTTGCCGTTGTTGGTGGGCCCGACGATGAGCAAGTTCGGCATTCGGGTACGCTTTGGGAACGTCAGCAAGTCCTCCATGGCCGAAATTGCCGCCTCTGCCCGCGCGTAGGTAATCCATCGATCGGTACGGATGCGTCGTATCCTCGACTCGTCGCTCTCATCTGCGAGCGGCCGGCAGGAGGGGTGAAGATGGGGATATCGCGCGCTCACCACTCTTCCACGGGGAGCATGCGCTCATACGGCTGGCGAGTATCTTGTTCTTCGTCTTCCACTTCGGGAGGCAGTGGCGCGGCAGGAGCCTGGTCCGATCGGCCGCCTTGAATGACCCGAAGTCTTCGCTCTCGTTGACGACGGGCGTTTTTGGTCGCCGACACGGCCTCATCGGTAATCTTTCGCATGGTCTCGATGGTGCGAAAGATGGCGCCCTCGTCGATGTGGCGCGCTCCTTCGTCCCGTAGGCGCTTAAGCGCCAGCCGATGTTCCCACAGGCTGATTGGCGGATAGCCTAACCGCCGGTAGTTGAGATCGTAGTATTGGCCGTCGGGTGCCAATAGATAAATGCGGCTCAAGTCTCTCGGGTCGTATCGGACGATCATTCGCTCCTGCTCGCCGATGAAGGACCTCAACACATCCGACCAGTAGTAAATCGAATGAAGAGATACGCCCTCTCGACGTACCCGACGACGCTCCAGCGGCAGAAAATCGATGAGGAACCGCCTCGGATCCGACACCCCGGCGGGTTCACCGCATCCAGGCGTTGTGTTGTCGCCCACAATACCGCGCTCCCACGCAGCCATCGGCGGCATATCGAGGGCGCGATGCTTGTCACGATGATAGACACCCGCAATCGCATGGGTCAGCCACTGCTCCACCTCGTCGAGCGTCATCGCGGCCGATTTCTCGGGATCAAGATCGCCCTTGGCTTGCACGTTGGAAAAAGTCGTCCCCGGAAGAAGATGTACCTTGCCCATCATCGTGCCGATGAGCCGCTCGATATGTCCGCCAAAATGAGGAGTCCTTACCGGTCGATAGTCGATCGCGATGCCGTATTGCTCGCAGCCGCGCCTAAGGGCTTCGGAGTGAAACTCCTTGGCGTTGTCGAGGTGAAGGCGCGTCATCAGTCCTTGCACCAACCAGGCCTCCTCGATTTTTCGTTGAACGAGCCACGGCTGCTTCGGTAGCACCGCATGCGCGATGCACAGGGCGACGCTGGTCGCCGACGGCGGTTCGAGCGAGAGATGAAAGCCCACCACGCAACGCGAGTACACGTCGATCGCGAGCGTGAGCCAGGGTCGTTGGATCGGTTGGCGGGTGACAGAATCCACCACAATGACATCCACGAGTGTGTGGTCGATCTGAACGAGTGCGAGCGGCCAAGTGGCTTCGAGCGAGCCAATTGCCGGCGCGAACCGATCGCGCGATGCTTTGCGGCCGTCGCGTCGCGCGACAACCTCACGTCTCGGCTTACTGCGGACCCGGGCGGTTATCGCTTTGCGTCCGGGGGCCCTCAGTCCTAATGCGTGGCAGCGTCTTCGGACTTCAAGCACCAGGTCCGTCATCCGGGGACGTTGACGGGTGAGATACAGCGTCTCGATCGCTTCATCAACGAGCGCTTCCACCTCGGCCGTGAGGCGCGAATAGCCCCGATCGGGTCCCGGCCGCTGCGGAAGGAGACTGGTGAGTCGTCGGTCGGCCGAATAGCGACGCACCAGCGCATACAAATGGGTGGGACCACAGCCCAAGGCCGCAGCGGCCGCGACGACCTGTGCGCGGGTACGATCGGGGTTCTCCGCGAGTTCCCGAACAATCGGGAGGAATCGGCGAGCTTCGTCCCACTGCGTGGGAGTGACGGATAACAACTCTGAGTCCGCGCTTGAAGGCTTCACGGGAAAGCGAGCCGTGTATGTAGAGTAATTGGAGCATCGAGGTCAACTCGGAGCTCGCCACGGGCAATGAGCCGCCAAACCGTTGCAAGCGTCTTCGATCGCGTCGTCTTCAATGCGGCCACAATGGAACCAAAACTCGGCGCGGGCAGTGAACTTACGGCTGTCATCACACGAATCGCCGTCTCGCGATCGATCGGCAGACCACGCAAGGGAAGAAGTCGCTTGGCGTTCGTGAGTAGTGAGCCGCGGATATCGTGCTCCGTCGCGATCCGAAAAAACGCACGGTTCTCGTTCGCCCATGCGCGAGCTGCATCAAACGCCGGCCGCAGCCGTTCCGCGTTCGCTTCAAGATCGGCTTGGTACTTCACCTCGACAAGTTCCGAACGCTGACTGCCCACCAAAAAGTCCGGCGTGTATCGGCGCGCTCGTCCCTCATGGCGAAAGGCCAGTGTGATGGGCTGCGCGACGATCGAGGCATCGGCATCCAAGAAGCTCGTTAGTGTGACGAAATCGCGTTCGAGCGCACTCTCGTGCTCCGCAACGCCGGTGGCGAGCGGCTGAAAGCCGGTGATATGGGAGCGCCGGCTCAGGGGAATACGTCTTGAAGTCCGTTCGGTTCTGCTCACACCATCGAGGTCCTTCGTGTGTTGATAGAAGCGACCAAAAACTTGGTGCGTAAAAGCATACATCCGCACCAGCACGGTTGTCGTCAGGGGTGTTTGTTTGAGCGGATGCGCGGCGTCCTTTGCGAAAAAGCTGTCGAGTTTAGGGGCAATTTCGAGCGAAATTCCCCCTTGCGCACCTAACAACTTTGTGAATCAGCGAAGGCTTAAGGCTGTTGTCGCGCAAAGCGGACGACATCGCCGAAACGGCATGGCGCCAGATCCTGCGGAGCGGCCAGCCGCTCAAAACCCGCATGTCCGAATGCGACTGAGACGCCCCCAATCCAAAAATTGAACAGTGCGAAGATAATGCGCAGCGCCGTCCAAATGCATTTCTTCAGCACCTAACCCTCCGACCGACAAAAAGACCGAAGGTTACCTTGAAATTGCCCCGGAGTCCGCCACCCGGTGCTCCTCTCTCCCCGCTGTCCAGACTTTTCGCGCGGCATCAGCGTTCATCGCCGCGATGCGCAGCCCGACGATGAGATCCCATACCCGGCTGCTGTGGGACCCGTCGGCGAGGCTTGGTGCCAGCGTCGATTTAGCGAGACGCTCCCGACTCACAACACCGTGAAGGGTGCGAGACCCCCCCCACCTGGGCTGTCGCTACAGATGCGCCTCACTCTCCGCCTGACGGGTGTATGATCCGGAAGAAGTGACTGAAATATCCCAATCGAGGTCGCAAGATCGGGGAAATCAATGTCTCCTCCCGCCGTGCCTTCGGTCGACGACGCAATAGCGTTCGGCCCATTTCATCTATTTCCATCACGACAATTATTGATGGAAGCGGATAAGCCAGTGCGTATTGGAAGTCGCGCAATGGAAATCCTGGGCACGTTGGTTGAGCGAGCAGGGGAAACGGTCAGTAAGAGAGACTTGATCGCCCGGGTTTGGCCAAACACTGTGGTCGAAGAGGCCAATCTCAAAGTCCATATCGCCGCATTGCGTAAAGCGTTGGGTGATGGTCGCGATGGGAATCGATATCTGGTGAATGTTCCTGGTCGCGGTTACAAATTCGTCGCTCCGGTTGTGCAGCCAAGGCAGCCCGGGCCGCGCCATGTAGGGCCCAGCCAACACGGGTCTCGGATACCGTCCCCTCTAACACGCATCCTCGGCCGCGAAGATATAGTCGAGACGATCTCAAATAGATTGTCCCAGAGCCGCGTTGTGACCATTGTTGGTCCGGGGGGCATCGGCAAAACCACCGTAGCGCTTGCCGTCGCCGCCAGGCTCGTTTCGACAAATAGGGAGGGCGGAGCGTTCGTCGATTTGTCACCTCTGGCAGATCCTCTCCTTGTCCCGAGTGCAGTCGCAACCGTGCTCGGAGTTGCGGTGCGTTCGGAAAATCCGATCCCCGGTCTGATTGCCTTCCTCACTGGCAAACAGATGCTCATTGTGCTGGATAGTTGCGAACATGTCGTAGTCGCGGCCGCGATGATGGCATCGAAGTTGCTCGAGGGTATCGCGGACTTGCGCATTTTGGCGACCAGCCGCGAACCTCTGCGGATGGCCGGCGAAAGTGTCCAGCGCCTGCAGCCGCTGAAGACACCGCATGAATCGGAGGCGCAGACAGCTGCTCAGGCGCTGAGCTTTCCGGCGATTCAGTTGTTTGTTGAGCGCGCTTCGGAGCGCATAGACACATTTCACCTCATCGACACGGACGCCCCTCTGATTGGCGACATATGCCGCAAGCTCGACGGCAATCCACTCGCGATCGAATTGGCGGCAGGCCGCGTGGACGCATTCGGCGTTCGAGGCGTGGCAACGCAGCTGGAGGATCGCCTCCGTTTGCTGACGAGCGGTTGGCGCGAGGCCCCGCCTCGCCAACAGTCGCTGACGGTCACGCTCGACTGGAGCTACAACCTTCTATCAGACATCGAGCGGGTAATCTTTCGTCGACTAGGTATTTTTGCGGGATATTTCAACCTGGACGCCGCCCGTGAAGTGGCCACGGGGGGCGCCGTCAGCTTAGTCGACGTAGTCAGTGGCGTAGCGAGCCTCGTCGATAAATCGCTTGTCTCTGCTGATGTGGGCGGCGCAGTCGCACGGTATCGCCTTCTTGATACAACGGCTTCTTATGCGCGAAGCCGACTGAGCGAGCACCCCGGTGAGTTTGAGCAAATTGCCCGACGCCACGCCGAGTTCTATCGGAATCTTCTCGACCGAACGGACGCAGAAGTCAACCGTCAAGGCTGCAGGGATTTTCCGATCGATTATGGAGCCCACATCGACAACGTTCGCGCAGCGCTCAACTGGTCATTCTCTGCTGGCGGTAATCCCGCTATCGGAGTAAATCTCACGATCGCGGCGATCTCGATGTGGCTGCATTTGTCGCTACCAGACGAATGCCGGCGACACGTGACTCGGGCGCTTGAAAGCCTGCATCTCGGATCCGTCGAAACCAAGCGGCATGAGTTGCAGCTTTTGACGGGACTCGGCGTGGCGTTGTGGCCTCGGCCCGAATCCGGGCCCGTTTGGACCAAGGCTTTGAGTATCGCCGAGGAACTCAATGATGTGGACTATCGCATGCGCGCGCTATGGGGTCTCTGGATAGCGTGCACTACAGGCGGAAACCATCAAACTGGGCTAGCGATCGCTAGGCAATTCTCCGATCTTGCTGCCAAGTCGGCTGATCCTTTGGCCCGTTTTGCAGCAGATCGATTGATGGGGTCGTCATTCCATTTTTTAGGCGAGCAACGGAGTGCACGGCGTCACCTAAATCTCATGCTGAGGCAATCGGTACCGGGCACAACCCGAACTCAAATTGTGCGGTTCCAGTATGATCAGTCTGTAGCGCGTCGTGCCTTTCTTGCACGAACCCTTTGGCTGCAAGGGTTACCAGTCCAAGCCCTGCGCGAGGCCGAAGCTAGCGTAGCGGAGGCACAACTATCCGGGCATTCTCTTTCCCTATGTTATGCGCTGGGCCACGCGGGATGCGCAATTGCATTGCTCACGGGTGATATGCCGGCGGCACAACTCTACATTGGTATGCTCCTCGACCATGCAGCGCGACATGAGTTACCTGTCTGGCAGAGGTTGGGACGATGCTTCAATGGCATCCTCGATCTTCGCCGAGGCGACCGAGCCTCGGGGTTGCGCCTGATCGGTGCGGCGATGGATGAACTTCGCGGCGCCGGCATCGCAGCGTATTGCAAGTCCACGGTTAGCGAATATGCAGAAGTTTTGGGCCGGGATGGCGAAGTTGCGCGTGCGGAGGCGGAGATTGACGAAGCCCTGGCGCAGTGCACGCGCAACGAAGAGCTTTGGTGCCTGCCCGAATTGCTACGAGTCAAGGGCGAATTGTCATTACTGGCGGGTCCCACAGGACTTGTTACAGCCGAGGGTCTCTTTCAGAAGTCCATCGCCCTCGCGCGAAAGCAGACAGCGTTGTCGTGGGAACTGCGCTCCGCTATCAGCCTAGCCCGATTACACCAGCAAAAGGATCGCGAGAAGCAGGCGAAGCAGATACTGTCGCGCACGTATGATCGCATCACTGAGGGATTCGGCACGCCCGATATGAGGGCGGCGAAGTTGCTTTTGGCTGAGTTGGATCAAGTAGGCTCCGCGTGATAAGAGCATGAGAGCAGGTCCCGCTAGGTATTGACCTCATAGTAGGCTGCCGCTGATCCTCCGGACGCGACACTTCACAAGACTCAACAATCTACATGGCGATCGCCGCGTTTCCGGCTGAGCGTGAGCGTGCGCTGATTGTGGTCATCGATTTACCGTGATTTACCACGGTTTACTAGCTCCTGCTTCATTTTAGGTGTCAGGATTCCTCTCGCAGTAGCGAGATAGGGGTAGGACTTTCACTTGTTCTGCGACAACGGAGAGGAGCCGGAGATGACCAACCTGCATTCACCAATAAGACTATTGGCGACGCGTCGAAAGCTCCTGAAGGCCATCGCGGCTGCAGGTGCGGTCGCCGCAATGCCTCGCGTGGCATCCGCCATCGACGAACCAAGCACGAACACTTCAGGCCGCAGCAGCCACAACACTGGAGATCAGTCAATGGACACTGTTAAGACCAAAGACGGCGTTTACATTTTCTACAAGGACTGGGGTATCGGTCAGCCGATTGTCTTTTCGCACGGCTGGCCTTTGACGGCGGATGACTGGGATGCTCAGATGACTTTCTTCCTTGCACGCGGCTTCCGCGTGATCGCACATGACCGACGGGGCCATGGACGCTCGACCCAAGTGGCGACGGGTCATGATATGGACCACTACGCGGATGACCTCGCAGCGCTGACGGCGCATCTTGACTTGAAGAATGCGATTCACGTGGGTCACTCGACGGGCGGCGGCGAGGTCGCTCGTTATATCGGAAAGCACGGGGAAAGTCGTGTCGCCAAAGCAGTGCTCATCAGTGCAGTGCCACCGCTGATGGTCAAGACAGCGGCCAATCCGGGAGGCTTACCCAAGGAGGTCTTTGACGGATTTCAAGCACAGACAAACAACAACCGCGCACAGTTTTTTCTGGATGTGCCCACAGGTCCCTTTTATGGCTACAACCGCCCAGGCGCGAAACCTTCGCAGGGCGTGATCATGAATTGGTGGCGTCAGGGGATGATGGGAAGCGCCAAGGCCCACTCGGATGGGATTGTCGCGTTTTCTCAAACCGACTTCGTTCCGGACCTTAAGAAGTTCAGCGTCCCGACGCTCGTGATGCACGGCGACGATGACCAGATCGTACCGTATGCCGACGCCGGCCCATTGACCGCCAAGCTGGTGAAAGGCGCGATCCTGAAAACCTACAAGGGCTATCCCCACGGCATGCACACCACGAACCCAGACACTATCAACGCGGATCTTTTAGCGTTTATTCAGTCATAAGACCCGTCGAGCGCTCGGTCGAATGCGAAAATCGAAGGCCGGGCGCTCATCTGCTGGATCGAATGAGGGGACAGATCATGGATGAAGCCATTACGAAAAACGATTTGAAACGCAGGCGCCAGGCACCTTTGATCACACCAACCGATCTAGGCCCGGCGGCCGCTCAAAGCATCGCTGGAAGCATGAATGCGATCCTGGCGGACGTGTTCGCGTTGTATCTAAAGACAATGAACTTCCATTGGCATATGAGCGGCCCACATTTTCGCGACTACCATCTGCTGCTGGACGAGCAAGCCGATCAGCTCTACGCGATGACAGATTCCATTGCCGAGCGCATCAGAACCACGGGTGGATCGACTCTACGCTCGATCGGTCATATTGCGAGAACTCAACGAATACTGGACAACGACGCCGACTATGTGGATCCGCTCGACATGCTAGCAGAGCTGCGCGAGGACAATGCGGCACTGACCGGGCGCCTTAGAGAGGCTCATGAGATTATCGATGAGCTTCGCGACATTGCGACTGCCAGCTTGATTGAGAACTGGATCGATGAGGCTGAGCGCCGCAGCTGGTTTTTGTTTGAATCCAGTCGGCGAGGAACTACTTGAATCGACGCCACTCACCGGGGGTTTCATCGGCACAAAGCAAGAGCGCTCCCTGACGTTTGTACTGCAACTCAGTACGCGATCTCGGAGCATTTAATGCCCAGTTCACGATCTTGGAACAGCTAGCGCACGCCTAAGTTGTTGTACTCTATGGCGTTGGCTTCCTCTGCAGTTCGCGAAACTCGGAACACTGACACTCGCTCGTGATATCACGCTTCCTTGGGACGCCTCGCCAATCTTCAGCTCAGTCGCA
>DATKPK010000244.1:0-16113 GCA_035524095.1 Binataceae bacterium (SeqCode)
GTTTCGATCGCGTTGAGCAGGAAGTTGATCCGATCGACGCCGACCGATTCCCATCGTTTGCAAGCGCGCAGCACGCGTTCCGGATCGCCGATCGCGATACCTTCGGGCACGCCAGCTTCATCACCGGGGCCGCTTGCCTCGCGGCGGAGCGTCGGCAGGAGCCCGAGCGAAGGATAGGATTTGCTCGGATAGGCCTCGCGCGCGGCAACGAGCTGGGAGGCAAGGAAATTAAAGGTGCCGAGCAGGCGGCGGCCGGTCTTGTTCCCGGTTTCGGTATCTTCGTGACAGTAGAGGAAATTGGCGGTGCTGATCCTGTCGTTGACGAAAGAGCCGACCGGGTCACAATTCGCGATGACCTTGCGGTACTGCTTGACCTTGTCTTCCTGCTCCTTCACCGAGCCGAAGGTGATGCCAAGGGCGCCAAGGCCGCGTTCGGCAGCGTCGATTTCGGTGCCGGGGCTGGTGACAGCGACCCACATCGGCGGGTGCGGCTTTTGATAGGGCTTGGGGATGATGGCGCGGACCGGCATCGACCACGAGCGGCCTTGATAGCCGAAGTATTCCTGCGTCCACATCTTGGGCAGGCAGCGGACGAATTCGTCCCAGGTTTTCTTGGTCTCGTCGGGATTCGCGCGGAAGCCGCCGAGTTCGTTCCAAGTGGCGGAACGGCCCGTGCCGACTTCGAGGCGTCCACCGGAGATGATATCGAGGGTGGCGGTCCGCTCGGCAATTTTAATCGGATGGTTGAACTCGGGGACGCAGACGATGATGCCGTGACCGACGCGCATCTTTTTGGTTTTCATCGCACAGGCGGTGAGGAAGATTTCGGGCGCCGAGGCGTGGGAATACTCCTCGAGGAAATGATGTTCGACGCACCATACGGAGTCGAAACCGAGCTCGTCGGCTAAGGCGACCTGCTCGAGACAGTTGTCAAAGACTTTTTTCTCAGATTCAGCCGTCCATGGGCGCGGAACTGAGATTTCATAGAAAATCCCGAATTTCATTTGGATGCCTCCCGCTATCGGTCGTTTAGCGCAATCCGGCGCCAAGGAAAAGGATTTTACCGAAGGCGCTCGCGGTGATGCGCGCTGCCCGGTCAGGTGAGAATGGGGTCGGATGCGTGCAAGTCGGAACCCTTCCGCTCGCTGCCAAGCGCAATAACGATAGCATCGCCGGCCAAAACCGTCGAGGCGACGAGAGCGAGCGCGGTAGCATAGCCGAAGCGCTGAGCAATCAATGCCTCGATAAAGGCGGCATTGGCGGCAAAAAGTACGCCGAGTTGATAAGCGAGGCCGGAGAAGAGGCCGCGGACCTCGCGCGGCGACAGCTCAACCAGGTGGGCGGGTATCGCGCCCCATGCGCCTTGCACGAGGAATTGCATCAGGAAGGCGCCGACTGTCAGCCAGACGAGGGAATGGGCGTAGATCCACAAGGGTACGACGGCGATCGCGAGGAGCACTGCGGTGACCATCGCGCGGCGGCGACCGAATAAATCCGAAGCGAAACCGAAGACCAACCCGCCGAGGAGAGCGCCGATATTATAGATGACCGCGATAACTGCGACGGTACGGGCGTCAAAGCCGCGCTGGAGTTTCAGGAAGGTTGGATACATATCCTGCGTGCCGTGGGAAACGAGGTTCATCATCGTCATCAGCAGGACGACATAGATGAAGGAGCGGAGGTTGCGGCGAATCGCGGCGAAAATTGCGCTGGATTTGGGACGTACCGATTGCCAGGCCTCGGACTCCGGCACTTTGGTGCGGATGTAGAGCGTCAGCAGCGCGGGGAGTCCGCCGATAAAGAAGAGCGGGCGCCATCCAAAGTGAGGATAGACGAAGAAAAAGCAGGCGGCGGCGAGCAGATAGCCAACCGCGTAGCCTTCCTGCAGCAGGCCGGAGAGCAGGCCGCGCCACCGCGAGGGCACGGCTTCCATCGCGATGGAGGCGCCGACGCCCCATTCACCGCCCATCCCAATGCCGTAGAGCGCGCGGAATAGCAGGAACCATCCGTACGAAGGCGCGAGGCCGCTCAGAACCTCGAAGGTGGAATAGAAAAGCAGGTCAATGATGAGCGGCAAGCGACGGCCGAAGCGATCGGCCAGCCAGCCGAAGAGCAGGGCACCGACCGGACGCATCGCGAGCGTCGCAGTTATGGTGAACGCGAGGTCGGGAATCGAGCGATGGAAGTCGTGGGCAACGGCAGGCAGGACGAAAACGAGGACGAAGAAATCGAAGGCGTCGAGGGCCCATCCGAGAAAGCTCGCGAGGAGAGTGTGGACGACCGCCGACGACGATGGCGCCGAGGGCGGTTGGTAGACGGCGGCGTGATCCAAGTCTTTACAGTTGACGCGTCAGGTATCAGAAGCGGTGGATAAGCTAAAGACTAGGTGGCTTTGAGGAAGCCGACGGCCTCGTCGGCGACGTAATCCGGTTCCTCCATCGGGAGGAAATGGCCGGCGTTAGGGACAACCGTAAACCGGCGTTGCGGGGCGTTGGCGGTGATGCGATCGGCGAGCGTGATCCCCTGGGTGTCGGTGCGAACGCCGAAAAGAATATGGAGCGGATTACGGCTGCGCAGGATATAGCCAAGGCCGTCGAAGTTGGGCGCGCTCTGGTAGACCAAAGCTTCATCGGCGGGGATGCATTTGAGATAGCGCCTGCCGTCGGCGCCGTCGCGCGAACCGTGGATGCAATACTCGTTGAGAATCCCGGAACGCCAGGTATTGAAGGGCGGCTTGCCGGCGTAATTCGCGAGCATCGCGGGCAGGCTATCGAAATTCGCGCGGCGTTTTAGGGTCGCCTCGTAGAGCATCGTATTGCGCGTCGGCGGACTGGCGGGGTCGATCAGGACCGGCTCGGCAAGAAATGCGCGAGTGATCAAATCGGGGCGGCGGCTGAGCACCGTGCCGATCGCGGTCGCACCAGCGGAATGGCCAAAGGCGCGCACTTCGCGAAAGCCCATCGTGAGGATGAAGGCTTCGAGGTCATCGGCGGTGCGATCCCAGGTATAGACGCCGTCGGGTGAGCGGTCGCTGTCGCCGTGGCCGCGCTGGTCATAGCTGTAAACGTGACCGACAGCCGTGAGGGCGTCGGCGATTGGGCGATAGATGCGGCCGAGCAATCCCGTTGCGTGGAGCACGATAATCGGCGCGCCGTCGCCACCCCAATCTAGGCAATGCAAACGTACGCCATTGACGGTGACAAAATTGCTAATCGGTTCGCGTGTGGAACGCGGTGAGACGGATGAAAATTCAGGCGGCATGGCGGACCAATATTAGGGGACGCGGCGAGATTAGAAAACCTCATGCGTGCCGCGAAATTCGGAGGGCAGGGCGAGGCAACACGCCGCGCATGGCGGATTGCACGGCTAGGGAGATTCAGCTTAGCTCATCGGATGGCACGGCTGGCGGTGCGAGGTAAGTATATCTTTGACGGCGCGCAGAAGTTTTACGCGCGCGGCGTTTCCTATGGACCGTTCGCGGAAAATTCGCGCGGCGAACGTTATCCAGAACCGAAGCGGGCCGAGAGCGATTTCGCACTGATGCGCCAGTTGGGCGCGAACGTGATTCGCGTCTACGTGCCGCCGCCGGCGTGGATGTTCGAGCTGGCAGCGAAATACGAACTGCGCATGATGGTCGGAATGCCGTGGCCGTTCCACATGGCGTTTCTCGATTCCAAGCAGATGACGCGTGAGATTCGCGAGACGATTCGGCAAGGCGTCAGCTCGATGCGGCAGTTCGGCGAGACCGTTTTCGCGTGGAGTCTCGGCAACGAGGTTCGGTCGGATATCGTGCGCTGGCATGGGCCGCTCGCGGTAAATCGATTTCTCGCGGAACTGTACGATATTGGAAAGCAGATCGATCCAGAGGGATTGTTTACCTATTCCAACTACCCATCTACTGAGTATCTGGAATTAAATTCACTGGATTTCGTCAGCTTCAATGTGTACTTGCATCGCGAAGCGGATTTCCGCCGCTACCTGACACATCTGCTAGCGATAACCGGCGATCGTCCGCTGGTATTGAGCGAGACCGGCATGGATACGATTCGCGAAGGCGAAGAGCATCAGGCGGAGTTGCTCGCATGGCAGGGGCGCGCGGCGTTTGAGATCGGGCTATCAGGATTTATTGTTTTCGCATTCACTGATGAATGGCATACCGGCGGCAGTGAGATTACCGATTGGGCATTCGGATTAGTCACTCGCGAGCGGACGCCGAAGAAGGCATTTTACGCGGCGGGTGAGATTTTCAAAGCGGCGTTGCCGCCACCGCTCAAGGAAACGCCGAAGGCTTCGGTAGTGGTCTGCGCATACAATGCGGCAGACACGATTGGTGCGTGTCTCGACGCTATCGCTCAACTGAACTATCCCGCGTACGAGACGATTGTGATCGATGACGGCTCGACGGACACGACCGCGTCGATCGCAAAGGCACGCGGGGTGCGAACGTTGAGTCTCGAGCATTGCGGGCTTAGCTTCGCGCGGAATGCGGGAATCGTTGCGGCAGAAGGTGATATCGTCGCCTTTGTTGATGCCGATGCCGAGGCTGACCGTGATTGGCTATACCATCTGGTTGAGACGATGACGAGGCGGGAAGCGGCAGCGGTGGGGGGACGTAATTTTCCGCCGGCGCCGACGTCCGATTTGTCGCAGGCACTCATCTTGGCCCCGGGACTGCCGCGCGAAGTAAGGTTTGGCGACGACGAACTCGAACAAGTATGTGGATGCAGCATGGCGCTCGACAAGTCGAAGATCGGCGACGCGCCCTACTTCGATACAGCATTCGGCGCGGCGGGCGATGACGTCGATTTTTCGTGGCGATTGCGCGAGCAGGGCGGCCGTATCGCATACGCTCCAGCCGCAGTCGTCACTCATCGGCCACGTGCTACGGTGCGATCGTATCTGGACCAGCAGCGCGGTTATGGTCATGCGGAGGGTTTACTCTATCGCAAATATCCGCGGCGGACGCGCGACCAACAAGGTGTCTATGGCGGATGGTTGGCATCGCTATTCAGTGGCGGGACGCGAGTCTATTACGGAGCGTTCGGGCGCGGGCTATTTCAGACATTATATAATGGCGATGCTCTAGCACCGATCGCGCAGATTCCGTTAACGATACAGTGGATTGGTATTGCATGCTTGCTGATACTAGCGCTCCCGCTGAGTCCGATGGCGGCGCTGGCCGGATTAGCGGGAATAGTCATTACGATAGCCAGTGCGGTGACTGCGGCGATTCTTGAACCGTCGCGGCGTTTGAGCCGAGGCGGGCGGATAAATCTTGCGCTGTTGTGGCTATTGGGTCCATTAGCAAGAAGCTATGAACGGACGAAAGTCATCTGGAGCTTCAATCCCGACGCCTTGCAGGCTCCGGACATCCGCGAGGCGCGTTGGCAAGGGCGCTTTGCGTTGACGGCGCCGCCGGACAGCGGGATGATTGCGCCTCCGCCGGAGCGCTTGATGGAGGCCGTTCATCAGGCGCTGGTAAGGCGCGGGGCGGCAGTGGCGGTCACCGATGGCTATGAGCCGTACGATCTGCAAATCCGTGTGCCACCTTTGATTCGGGTGCCGATACTGATTCTGCAGCAACAATGGGAACTGAGCGTGGGATGGCGCGTGCAGCCGGCGCTGACGCCGATGCTGATCACAGCGCTAATCGTGTTTGTCGCGTTGATGTTGATTGGTGTAACGCCAATCGGCGCAGCAGGTGGAACACTCGCGGCGCTTGTAGTCGCCGCCGCAGCGGCGTGGTATCGGGTGCGGAAGCTGCCCGCGTTGATCGCCGGAGCGGTCGCGGACGCGGCGCGGCGATTCAGCCTTTGCGTGAGCGCGGACGCCGCAAATAGCAGATGACCGGGCTCAAGCTTTATCTCGAAGTATTTCGGCGAATGCGGCCCCATCTGTGGTGGCTCGCCTTTGCGCTCAGCGCAGTGGCGCTGACCAGCGCAGGTGAGGTGCTGAAACCGTGGCCGCTCAAGATCGTGATCGACGACGTGCTCCGCCACGGGACGGTCGCAAATGTACGGCTGGCGCGGTTGACGCGGCCCGAGCTGCTGGCGGCGGCGTGCGCAGCGCTGGTGGTGCTCTACGTAGCGCTCGCAATACTGAATGTAACAAATAACTACATCACAATAGCGATTGGCCAGAGGATGGTCAACGAATTGCGGGCGCAAATGTTCGATCGTTTGCAGCGGCTTTCGCTGTCCTTTCATCGGCGGCGCGAGGTGGGCGATCTGATGGTGCGGATCGCATACGACACGTTTTCATTGCAGACAATCGCGATGAATGGGATTTTCCCGGTGGTCTCGTCGGTTGTGATGCTCGCTGGGATGATCATCGTGATGTTCAAGATGGACGCCTCGCTCACGCTCGCGGCGGTGGCAGTGGTGCCGATGCTGATTGTGCTAATGATCGCGGTGAGTCGGCGGATTGATCAGCTCGCGAGTGGAGCGCGGATCAAGGAGAGCCGGCTGTACACGGTGGCCCATCAGGCTCTCGCGGCGATTCATGTAGTGCAAGCTTTCACGCGCGAGGAAGAATCGTATCGCGAGTTCGTACAATCGAGCAGCGAGAGTCTAGGCGAGACGCTAAAGCTCTACACTTTCCAGACGTTCTACGCGGGGGCGGTCAATGTGATGATCGCGCTCGGGACCGCGGTAGTCATTTATATTGGTGCGCTGCATGCGGAGAGCGGCAAGCTGACGATTGGTGATCTGATCGTTTTCACTACCTATCTCGCGTCGATGTACGCACCGGTGAATCAAGTATTTCAGACTTATGGTTTGATTGAGGGCGCGAAGGCCGGATTGAAGCGATGTCTTGAACTGATCGATATCGAACCTGACATCAAAGATCGGCCGAATGCGCGCGCGCTTGCGCGGGCGCGAGGGAATATCGAGTTTGACAATGTCGTATTCAGTTATGATGCGGCGCGGCCAGTACTGAAATCGACCAGTTTTCACGCGGAGCCTGGCCAAACGATCGCGATTGTGGGTCCGAGCGGAGCAGGCAAGACGACGATGGCGTCGCTGGCGGCGCGCTTTTACGATCCGATTGGCGGGACGATCAGGATTGACGGCAATGATATTCGCGAACTGACGCTGGCGTCTTTACGCGGAAATATCGCGATGGTGCTGCAGCCGCCGATGGTGCTGGCGGGAACGATGCGATCAAATATCGCGCTGGGACGGCCGCTCGCGACTGATCGGCAAATTGCTCAGGCGGCGACGATGGCGCGGCTCGATTCGCTAATCGGCCGGTTGCCGCGCGGACTAGATGAAATCGTCGGCCAGGGCGGTCATGCGCTATCTGAGGGTGAAGCACAACGCGTGACGATTGCGCGGGCGCTGCTCAAGGACGCACCGATATTGATCATGGACGAGCCGACCAGTGCGCTCGATACCGAGACGGAAGCGATGGTGCTCGACGCGGTGCGCGAGTTGATGCGCGGGCGCACGACGCTGGTGATCGCGCATCGCCTGTCGACGATCCAGAACGCGGACTTAATATTGGTGCTACGCGACGGCCTGATTGCCGAGCGCGGAAGCTTCAGCGAATTGCTTTCCCAGCGCGGCTTCTTCAGCTACCTGTACAATCTTCAGGCGTGGGGCGGGCAGAAGGCAGCTGAAGCTTGAGCGGCACGAGGGAGCACGACGATGCTGACGATTGGGGTAATGGGTGGAATCGGATCGGGCAAGAGTACTGTCACCGCGATGCTGGCGGAACTCGGAGCGCCGGTGATCGATGCCGACAAGGTTGGCCATGCGATTTATGCACCAGATGGGCCAGCCTATCCCGATATGATCGCGGCCTTTGGCGAAAAGATTCTCGCCGATGATCGTACAATCGATCGGAAGAAGCTGGGGCCGATTGTGTTCGGCGATCCTTCGGCGCTGAAGCGGCTCAATGGAATTGTGCATCCCAAGATGTTTGCGCGGATGCGCGAAATGATCGAGGCGATGCGCGCGGGCGGGGAGCGCAAGCCGATCGTAGTCGAGGCGGCGATTCTGATCGAGGCGAACTGGCAGCCGCTCTTCAACGAAATCTGGCTGGTAGTGGCGTCGCGCGAACGCGTGATCGAGCGAGTCGAGCGCGATCGCGGACTCAAGCCGGAGCAGACCGAGGCGCGAATCAAGGCGCAGCTTTCCGATGACGAGCGGCGCAAGCAGGCGACGCTCGTCATCAACAATGACGGTTCGGTCGAAGAGTTGCGCACGCAAGTCGCTGAGATTTGGCAAAAGGCGCTCGTGCGCAATAGTCAGTAAATACTAGAAGGAGGCGGCGATGAAAATCCTGATAATGGGTGCGGGTGGCGTCGGCGCCTATTTTGGTGCACGGCTGCAGCAAGCGGGCGGAGAAGTAGTATTTGGGGCGCGCGGCGAGAATCTACGGGCGATGCGCGAGCATGGTCTGGAAGTCCAGAGTCACAAAGGCAATTTCAAGCTTATAGTCAGAGCAACAGACAATCCCAAGGAGTTCGCGCCGTATGACCTGGTGCTGTTTGCGGTGAAATCGTACGACACCGAAGCCAGCGCCAAACAACTTCTCGGTACGCTCACTCCGGACGGGATTCTGATGACGATCCAGAACGGTGTCGAGAATGAAGAAATCTTGTGCCGCTATTTTCCGCGCGAAGCCGTGATGGGGGGAAATTCGCGAGTCGGCGCGGAGTTGATCGCTCCGGGCAAAGTGATGCATACGGCGCTCGGTGTAATCGAATTCGGTGAACTAGACGGGCGAATCACACCGCGCGCGGAACGTCTGGCGGAGATATTCAAACGTGCGGGCATCTTCGGTGAATTGACTACCGACCTCAAGACGATCCGCTGGTACAAGCTGATGGGCAACAATGGCACGAATCCGGTGTGCGCATTGTCGCTGTCAACGCTTGGCCAGATTCTCGCGGATGAGGACGGCCACGAGCTATCGCGCACGCTGATGACCGAAGCGATAACGGTAGGGCAGGCGGAGGGCGCTAAGGTCATTCAAGAGCGGGTCGAGATGCAGTTACAGATGATCAAGCAGCATCTCGACGCGTTTAAGATCAAACCCTCGACGCTGCAGGATTTGGAGAAGGGCAAACGGCTGGAGCACGATGCGATTTGCGGGGCGGTCGTGCGGGCGGCGGCGCGCCATAACATTCCGGTGCCGGCGACGAAAGCGGTGTTTGCGCTGCTCAAGATGATTGACGCGCGAATGCAAGAGCGGAATCGAAACTAGAAAGCGCCGATCGTCGAATAGCGATTCGGCGGACGAATAGAGTCTCAAGGCGCCGGTGCGCAGACTCACCTTCGAATGGGTTCGCAAGCGAAGCCCTATCTAGAACTGAGGAGCTTGCCATCTACACATAATTCCAGCGGGACACCGTCGGCGGTGACGAGGTTGGGCACAATCTCTGGAACTACGGATTCGGCGGCGGTGGCGACGACTTCGTAGGGGCGCATCATCTCCTTATCCTCGTGTTCGAGGTTGTGGCAGTGCCAGACATAGCGGCCTTTGTAGCCCTCGAAATGGACAATGATGCGGGTGACAGCTTTGGGCTCGGCGCGGACGGTGTCCTTCCATCCCATCTCGTTCGGATCGGGCGGCATCAAGGGACTGATGTAATGAAATTTGCCGGTGTGTATGTAAATGGAAGGCTCGATTGCGCGCCGATCAAGTACCTGGAAACGGACGAGATGGAGATGAATCGGATGGACGTCGTCGGTGAGATTAACCAGCGTCCAAATCTCAGTCGTATTGATGATCGGCTTCTCGGTAATTGGCTGATGCCAATAAGTGGCGTTCAGCAGCATCAGGATGGCCTCACCGGTAGGGCCGTCATATTCGTCGAGCGTCAGCGTGCGGGTGCGAATTGCATTGGACTCGGGGATGCGTGGGACCGGGCGCAGAGTGCGCGGGAGACTGCTAGGGTCGTGGACTTTGCCGCGGGCGACGCGGAATTGCATCAGCTCGACGGCGGGATCTTTGAGAATGATACGGGCGCCTTCGTGACCGCTGAAATCGATAATGAAATCCGCGCGTTCAGCGGAATCGATAATCAGTCTGTCGAGAACCACCGGGGCTGCAAGGAGTCCCTGGTCCGAGCCGATTTGGATCATCGGCAAGCCATTATCCAGGCGCAGATTGTAGAGCCGGGAGTTGGATCCGTTGAGCATGCGAAAACGATACTTGCGCGGTTCGACTTCAAGATAGGGCTGAATCATGCCGTTGACGGTCATAAGGTTGCCGAAGAAATCAACGACCCAGGGCGAGCGTGGATCGGGCGACACGGGATAGTACAACTGGCCGTGCGTATCGAGCATGCGGTCGCAAATGACTAATGGAATTTCATACTTGCCGCGCGGCAGGTTGAGTTCGTCCTCGAAGCGGTCGCGGATGATGAAGAGGCCGAGCAGGCCGGCGTAAATATTGAGCCGGTTAATGCCCATCGCATGGTCGTGGTACCAGAGCAGGCAGGGATCCTGGTCGTTGGGGTAATAGTAGGTCGCGGATTTACCGGGAGGGTACCAGTCTTCGGGGTAGCCATCGCTGTCGGGCGGAGTCTTACCGCCGTGCAAATGAACTACGGCGCGCACGTCTGGATTACCGGGTTCGGCGCCGTGAAGAGTGTAGTCGATTGGAAGGAAGTGGTTATGCGGAAGCCGGTTGACCCATTCGACCAGTAACCCATCGCCGCTACGAGTCTCGAAGGTCGGTCCGGGAAACGCGCCACCGTAGCCCCATAGACGGGTGGGCGGAAGGTCGCGATGGAGCTTGCGCGAAAATTCGCGCATCTCGATGCGGTAGTAGGAAACCTTGCGTGATGGATCGGAGGGGCTGGGACGAAGGCCGGAGGCGCGGGCGACTGGCGGGATCGGTAACGGATCGGCGAAAGCTGCAAGTTTCGTCGGATCAAGGGCGATCGGCGTCGGCGAGGTGATTTTAGAGGCGGTGGCAGCACTCGCTATCAGGGCCAGGCTGGTGATGCCGCCGAAGTGCAGAAATTCCCTTCGTGTGATCCTCAAGATAGCTACTCGATCGAAAGCTGATGGCCGCTTGTGCGGGGACAATGAGTGGTAACAGACGATACCGCCGCGAACCAAACAAAACTGGCATGCGGGGTGCGCATGCCAGTTTCTAGCGGATCAAACAGCCGTCGGACTTAGAACCCTATCTGCTCGCCCGTGTTGGGGTCGAGAATATATGGAGCCATGTTCGCCTTCGTGAAGTTGAACATATTCAGTAACGAACCCGACAGAGCGTCGAACGAACCCTGGCCGATGCGCTCGCCGCCGAGCCAGTTGTCTTCGACAAAGTGGATACTCGAAGTTTGATCGAGCAGCGTGTGATCGACAAAGTTGGGCTTCGCCCAGGGCGAGATGATTGAGATCGGAATACGCGGGCCATAGCCGCATCGGCCTTGCACCGGCGTCGTGCCGGAGCTGATACCTGGCAGCGCGTTGGTGCCGGTACCGCAGGCGTCGTCGCCAGTTAGTTCGTCGGCAGTGGTCGCCGATTGATTGATGATCGGGCCCATCTGATGGTCATACCAGCCGTCGGAATCGTCGTAATTGATGACGATCGCCGTGTCTTTCCAGAACGGACTCTGTTGGACTGCGTTGATCACCGTAACGATGAATTGCTGTTCATCGAGTGGCGACGAGTAACCTGGGTGCGCGTCCTGGCTACCAGTGGCCTTCAGGAAGGAGACCGCCGGCAGATTGTTGGCCTGAAGGGCGGCGTAGAAGTCGAGGATGTCGTATTGATGATTCGCCTGATCCGACTGGCCGATTGGTGCTGTCGGGCGCAGATGGTTCGGATTCGCGGTTGAGGCGTAATACTGAAACGGTTCGTGATGAGGAATGTAGTCGGCCTTGGTCACACCCGTAAGCGGCGAGGTGGTGCTGCGCTTGCAACCGGTGGTCCCGTTGGAGTTGACGATCGAGAGGTTGAAGCCGCCCTCAAACCATCCCCAGGTGATACCGGCAGCGTTAAGCAGGTCGCCAATGTTCGTACCGCCCATCGCGAGGTTGCTACTTGGACTCGAGCATAGGTCACCCGAAGGGTCGATATCACTGATTAGGGTAGTCCCACCAGCGCCGTCGCTGATTACACTACCATCCTCGCCGACGCCGCTGATGACTCCGTTGAGCTGACCGGAGATCAGGTTGAGGGCGCCATCAGTCGATGGACCAAAGTTGGTGCCATAGGCGTTGTCGTTAAGGGCATAGTGCTGGGCGTAGTTCCACAATGCAGTGACGGTGTTGCCATCGTAGTAGCCCATCACAAGGCCGGTGGTATCAACCACCGAAGGCCCGCTCGATGGCGGGGGTCCAGCCGTACCTGTGGATGACGGAAAAGCGTCCATCAGACCATGATCGAAGGCTAGCTGTTCGGCCGTGTAGTCGTGGTCCTGATCCTGAGTGAGGTTTTGCGAGCGATCGAGGCGGAACGGATTGGCGTTGCCCGGGTCATTAGCGGCATTCAGGAAATTGGGATTGGCGGTCAACAGCGCGCCATTGAGGCCGTTGACGTTAGGCGTCCACGGGGACGGGGTGAATGAAGGTTCGCCGGCCGGATTGGTCGCGTTCGGATAAGTGCCGTAGTAGTGATCGAAGGAGATATTCTCACCGAAGATCACGATCAGGTGTTTGATTGGGGTGGTAGTTGGGAAAAGGTTGGGGTCGGTGGGATAAGTCGGGTTGTACGGGGGCTTGTGGGGTTTTTTCCACCCACCGTCGGCACCGGCGAATCCCGCCTGCATCCCAACCAGCCCCAGGGTCACTGAGGCTGCTATTCCCTGACGAAGCAGGAGTTTAAGTCTCTTGCGCATAGTTCCTCCCAGAATGAATGAGCGAAAACCGTCAAATCACATCTACGCGACTGTAGACGCGGGGTCAGAGCGTAGGTGACGCGAGTTGCGGCAGCCTCAACGGAAGGTTAAGTAGTGCTTACGATATGATGAGAATTGCTAGCATACAGTTTGTTATGGAAGCGTTACGGGTTTGGTGACAATTCCAGCTGAACCTATCTGAATTGTCCTCAAGCAAGCGAAGCTCGTGAGTGGAAATGATCGATTCTGGACTCACGAGTCCGCCAGACTTCAAATTTTGTTAACAATTCCACGACGAGACGATAATCCGGATCAGTGTTCGGCCAATTTGCTAATTGAGCTGGTTTGTTCCATCCTGTTCCGACTTTCTCTACGGACGGGCGTGATTGGCTATGGGGCGATCTGGTTCAGGTATAGCGAGCATGCGCAACGGCGCAGTAGCGGAGGCGCAGTGGCCGGCGCGGACGGTCACGCTGAGCGATGGCCAACTAGTGGCGCTACGGCTGATGGGCTTGGCGGATCGCGAGAAGATGATCACGTTCGCACGGTCGCTACCGAAAGACGATCAACTGTTCCTGCGGACCGATATCACCCAGCCATCGAACGTCGATGAATGGATGCGGCATATCAAGGAAGGGGCCACGGTGACGGTGCTCGCGGAGATCGGTGACAAAGTAGTGGGCTACGCCAGCGTCCATACCGATCAAGCGCGGTGGACACGAACGATCGGCGAAATCCGGATGCAGGTCGGCCGCCCGTTCCGGGGTTTGGGACTCGGGCGCGTGCTAGCAGCCGAGATTTTCCGTGCAGGACAGGAACGCGGGTTGCGCAAGATGGCGGCGATGATGACGCCCGATCAAGCCGGTGCGCGGGCGGCATTCGAGAAGCTGGGTTTTCAGATCGAAGCATTGCTGCAGAGCTGGGTAGTCGACCAGAACGGGCGGCCACGCGACCTGATCATCATGAGTCAGATGCTTGACAGTAGTATGAAGAATGCTGCCGCGTGATTGGCGTTCAGGCGTAATAATAACGAAATTCTTGTGGGTAGGATGAGCGGCCTTAAGCAAAAATAAGCTTATTTTTCGGCACGGTTTGTGGTTATATTTAAGACGGGTGACAAAACCGTGAACAATAACCTGTCGTTCATCAATCTGTTACAGGAATTTCGCTCTTTCGGCGAATTCGCGGGGTTCGCCAACTCAGCCTGGATGTGGCGTCTGGGCGAGCGCGCGGAACGGCCGAAGGCGATTCTGCTAATCCCCGGCTTTTTGGCTGGCGACTCAACGCTTTATCCGTTTGCGAATTGGCTGCGATCGCGCGGGCATCGAGTATTTTTCTCAGGAATCATGGCGAATGCGGATTGTCCGCGGCGGGCGGTCGATAGACTGGGACGTATCCTTAACGAGCAATATGAGAAGGCCGGTAGCAGGCTGGTAATAATCGGCCACAGCCTCGGCGGCATCTATGCGCGCGAGTTGGCGCGGCGCTTCCCGGAAAAAGTCGAACAAATAATCCTGCTGGGCTCTCCGATTCATGAGCCACTCGAACATGCGAATCCTTACGTTGTGATGGTAGCGCGGCTGACCCGCCGCCTGCGTCATCATAGTTCCTGCGACCTCGGGACAATTTGCGGTATTAATGGTGACGCGCCACCGCCTGGCGTACGCGAAACGATTATCTATTCAAAGAACGACGGTATCGTTGATTGGCCGAGTTGTATCGAACAAGGGCCGAATGTCGAGGCGGTCGAAGTGAACGGAACGCATGTCGGGTTGCCGTACAACCTGGAAACACTCAACGTGATTAAGGATCGAATCGAGCGAAAGGTGCCGCGCACGGGCATTCTGCGCCAATTCCCGAAGTCGCGAACGGCGCACGCGGCGGTCTAATAAGAAACACCAGACGAAGTCCTGTAACAAAACTGGTCAGGTTTGGACCATCGAACGATGGTCCAAAACCCGACGTCCCATTCTTACATCGCTTAAACAGCGCTCGGGTCAGGCTGCCATAAAGCCGCCGTCGACGGGCATCGGCAGTCCGGTGACGTACGAGGCGCGTTCGGAGCATAACCATGCGACTGCCTCGCCGATCTCCTCAGGTTCGCCAAGACGTTTGATGGGAGCTGCACCGGCGAATCGCTTTTCCGTTTCGGGACGCTCGTGCGTGATACGGCCCATCATGGGCGTGCGGATCGGCCCCGGGCATACGGCGTTGATCCGGATACCGTTGCGTCCATACTCAAGCGCGGCGGCGCGCGTCAGCCCGGCGACGCCATGTTTCGCAGCGACGTAAGCGGGCATCCCTTTGACACCAGCCAAGCCTGCGCCGGAAGAGGTATTAACGATGGCGCCGGAGCCTTGCTTGAGCATCTGATCGAGTTCCGCCTTCATACAGAGGAAAACGCCGGTGAGGTTAATCGCGATGACGCGGTCCCAATTCTCGCGCGTGCAGCGGTCGGTGTTAGCAAAGTCACCTTCGATACCCGCGTTATTGAACGCACAATCGAGGCGGCCATAGGCGCTGACCGCCTTGGCGACAGCAGCCCTCACGTCCTCCTCTTTGGAAACGTCCGTACGGACAAAGACCGCCTCGGCGCCGAGGTCCTGGACCAGTTTCAGGGTGTCATTGCCGCCGGCTTCGACCACGTCGGCGAGGACGAGGCGCGCGCCTTCCCTAGCGAAAATTCGTGAGGTGGCGCGGCCGATGCCTGATCCGGCGCCGGTGATCAGCGCGACTTTGCCATCCAATATTCCAGCCATGTCTTTAGCTCCTTAGTGCATGGGTGCGCGCCCGCGATGAGGCGGATCGCGATCAATGCGGGTTGAATTCACCATTACATAGGCAAGGTCTGGGGCCGCCGACAAGAGGCTGGGCTGATTGGAAAGGGTTGAGCCGATGGCTGGCAGAGCTGCAAGGGATGTTTCACGTGAAACATCCCTTGCAGCTCTGCCCTATCGCCGCTAGGTGCTGGTCGAAGATTGCAGCCGATGTTTCACGTGAAACATCGGCTGCAATCCCCAGCTTTGAAGGTTGCTTCAAAAGAAAGTGAAGGCTTCACCCTTGCCGGATTGACGCTGGGAGCGATGCGGCAGCACTTCACCCTAATAAGGCCCGTTCCGTGCCGGTAAGGATTGAAGAATTGGGGGTGTCTCGCTGCTCCTGTGAACATTTGGCGTCGAATCGAGCCTTCAGCTAATGTAATCCCTATGTCATTTTAGCCACGCTATAAAGCAGAGCGGAAGAAATTATTGGTCGATACACTACAGAATGGAAAGGGGGCCGGGAAACAGTGGCTCGCGCGAACT
>DATKPK010000245.1:0-7642 GCA_035524095.1 Binataceae bacterium (SeqCode)
CGCACCCCTTCATAGTTGGGACCGAGGGGAATGAGATTGCCCGGAAACGTGCTAACGAATAACAGACCGCATAGTCCGGTCATCACGCCGCCAATCACTAGCTTATTGGTATGCGGGATCTTCCAACGGATCATGAAACCTCGAAAACGCCGGAACGTGATGGTAAATACCATCGCGATCAAACCAATTCCGAGCCCAAGCAAAGCCGACCATGCGAGATCCAGCGGCGCGAAACCGACCGTGCCTACGAAACCGAAGAGTGGCTCAGCCCCTAGGAGAGTCACGAGCGTGCCGTAGGCGACCACCGAAGCAATCAGCGAAGGGAGCAGCGCCTCATGCGCAAGGTCGTCTTTGTAGGGCATCTCGAGAGCGAAAACGATACCGGTGAGGGGCGCGCGGAACACCGCTGACATGCCGGCCGCCGCACCGCACATTAACATTAGCCGCCGATCACGTGGTTCCAGCCCAAACCGTCTGAGCTTGGTCCATAGCCATGAGCCGATCGCTCCGCCACCATAGATACTTGGTCCTTCGAGCGCGGCGCTGCCGCCCGATCCTACGGTGGTGACTGCAGCTAACAGCTTCCACCAAAATGAGGAAACATCAATGTCGCCTCGGTGCTCGTGATACGAGCGGATGATCTCCTCCGTCGAGTGCTCGTTAGGATCGGGTGCACGGAACTGCATAATCAGTCCCGTCAGAAGGAAGCCCACAAACAGCCCCGGAACAATCGTCCAATGATGGTGCAGGTAGATCCTCAGCAGGCGCGGCCATATGAGTACCAGGATCAGGTACGTGATGCCCGATATTACTAGACCAGTCGCGATACCGACTATTGGCGCGACCAGAAGCCACTTCTGAATAGCGCGTGAATAAGTAGCGGACAGATCCTCGCGCACGAGGACCGTGTATCGGCGAATCAGCGGATGATTGAAGTAGTCGGATTCAATGATGGATGACAGAAAGCTCACCCTTTGTTACTCCTTTCAATAATTGCCGGTACGCGTTCCAGGCGGAACCAAGACGAATGAGAAGACCGTTCAACCGAGTTGATCACCTATGCTGAACGGCCGCGTCCGGTTCGTGCCTACCTGAAGGCAGGCCGATCTTTTAGTCAGAAGCACGCTTCGGAATTACTGCTTCACGTTGATAGGGTCGCGATGCCGTCAATCATTCTCCGCGAACCTATTGCAAAAGGAAATTGTCATGAATCGAACAGTGGGGGCGCTTCTCAACACGCTCGCGAAGCCGAACAGGCGGCCGAACGCATCTTTCATGAATCTACGCCCTTAGCACTATCGGCTGGATTGCGACAATTGCTAAAGTCGGTAGTGGGTCAGTCGGAAAACTGACCCACTGCCAGAAAGTCAGGCTGTTGATCCCAGACCGCTGAGCAATTACTGCCGGCTTATTTATGCGCTTGCAAGGCTTGCGGAGACGGTTTCAATGCGAAGCTAATAGCAGTCCACTCGCTATTCCCAATATTCGGATCCGGCGGGGTGGTATCCGAGGTGAGAGTCACAGCCTGCGGGTCGGTAACGCTGGGCTTTGCCTCAATCCGATCGCCCATCAGATGCGCGTAGTAAGACCCTACCGTCGGGCCGCCGGCTATTTTGAGCGCTCCGGTCTCATCAATTCCGACACCGCTAACGGTGCTCTGAGGGATACCGAAGACCAATCCTTCCGCATTACCAGCGCCATAGACACTTATCACCTGAGCAAACGGGGTTTGCGTTGTGATCGGCGGTGCCGTCGCAGTCGCACCCACGCCCTGATCGACCGCCGCAGTCGCATCGAAAGGATTGGAAAGACTTACGCCGCGCCATGCGGTCATTCCGCCCGATGGCGAGGCCGCTTGGTTCCAACTCCAAACGTATGTGGCGGGCTCTAGACTCGGTGACGTTACGAAATGATACCACACCACAGTTTGATCACCTGAACCTTCGGTCGCGCTCGCGCCAGGAACTTGCGTCCATCCAGTTGGCACGGTGGGGCTTCCCGCGGCCGAATTAAAGGTGATCGACGCAAGCATCATGTCTTTTGCGTTGAGGAGGCTTGGCGGAATTATTGACAATTGCAGGCTCGTGCCTTCCGCGTTGAAGTTGGGCCGCATTCCTATTTGCTTCACCCGTGCAGGTGAATTCCATTTGCAGATGACCGCATTGTCTCCTGCCCCAGTCGGGTCGAGGTCGCAACCCCAATTCGTCGGCGCCGGCTCGGCAAGACCGAAAAGCGCTCCGTAATTGATCACATTGCTGCAGTTTATCTGCGCTTGCTTGAGGCCATATACACTCTGAGCACCAGGGAGATCCGAGCACGACGGAATTGAGCTGAGTGGCGAAACCTCGGTGGTGCCATTGCCGCCAGGCTCAAAGATCACGCGATATGCAGGCGAATCACCGCCGTAAACCTGAGGATCGTTGGGCCACGTGTACGCTTTGGGCATTACCTTGTGCAGGGTATCGTCGCCGATACAGGCGCTCGAATCGCTGCTTACGTCACTGCAAAGCCCCAAAGGCGGCTGCGTCGACCAATATTGTTGATTCGGAGTTATCGTCGTATCCGTATAACCATATTGATAGGTGACGTATGGGCAACTCGGATTTGCCGTTCCATCGGCAAGTGGAGCGCAATCCGTCGTACTCTGGACGAATGCACGGCCCGAACACTTGAAATCGCCTGATGAATCCGACTCGGGACCTGAATTATTCCAGCATGACGCGTTAGACGTGCAATCGCTGTCGGTCTTGCAAGTTTGTCCGTAGCTGCCTTGCAAACAAAACGTCGTCCAGTAGAAGCAATCTGAACCAGGAGTGGCAGTACATCCCTGGGCTGGCGGTTGCGGAAACTCATATCTCCCGCAATTGGAAAAACAAGCTACCGCGCTATTGTCTACGTTCCCCTTATTGTTTATCGGTTGGCCTGCTTTATTTACATATACAAACCCGTAGGGGTCGTTCGCGACGCCGCTGTCGACAGTAAGCATCGAGCGCGTGAGCTGGAAAGAACCCGGGCAACTCGTTCGCACGTCTTGGCCGTGATCCGTCAGCGGGTACTGCTGGGCTAGCCACTGGATGTCATGCGGACCCTTCGTAGGGTCCTGATTGTCGGAAGGATCGTGCAGGCTGCCTCCCACGGGCTCGATGTCCATGTTGAGGTTCACGCCATCAACTGCACTGATATCAGGTGAATCCTTGAGAAAGTTTGCTGGCGGATTCTGGTTATCCGAAACCGGCTGAGCGAAAGTCCATTCGGAAACTGTAGTGCCACCGACGCCCGAGAGGCGCGCCGCACTGCAATCGTATCTTCCGGCGCAGCCCCCAGTTTCGCATTGGGCCTTGTCGAAACCGAGATCATAACGACAGCCCGTCCGCGCCCAGAATCGCGGACCGATAATCCCTTGGCATTGCCCGTGCGCATTCGCCGGGCACTGCGTATCCTCCCATGTGAGCGGAATATCTATCGTCAGGACGTTCTGATTGTTTGAGGAGCCGGCCTTCTTGATTACCCAGCTTCCGGACTCAGGGAGCACAGGTACCGGCTGGCCGCCTTTCTGTTGGGCAGCATTGGCCGCGGCAAGCAAGTTTTGATTCGAGCAGTTGACGAGCTGAACTACCCGATGGAGGCCCGGTTGCACTTGAGGTGTCGGCACTTTCGCGAGGCACGCATCCACCTGTGATTTGATTTTGTCCGGAGACGCTACCAAATGCGCGCTCTGCGCATTTGCATTAAAGGTCCGGAAAAATAGGCCGAGAATCATGAGCGCGGCGATGAAGAACCCTGATCTCGTCCGGTGAACCGTAATCTTGGGGTGGATTCGCATGTTAGGCGTTCCTGAGTCAGCAGATTTTCGCTGGATGTTGCAAAATTCCCATCAAGGTCGCAATTAAGCAAAAATTTAGCCGAAGCTCAACTTTTCAGCGTTTTAATTTCTTAACATGACCTTACAAACATCGAAAATGGCTTAATTTATCACGATTCGCTCAAAGGTTCCGAGGGCCAGCCGATCCGACCAGCCAACCGCAGATGCTATCGTTAGTATTGTGAGGGTCGCCTCGATCTTCCCTCGCGCCGTGATCGGTGGCATGAAAACCCTCAACGATGACCTCTCCTGATTCGAACGAACCCGTTGAGCATTACGAGAATCCGCTTTCCACTCCCGACTCGCACTCGCCGCTTGTAATCTCTCACCCATCCGGCTTATTCACATCCATCGATAACGTATAAGCGGAGTACTCTGAACCGCCGCCGCTCAGGCCAAGTCTGACTCCGCCGGAGGCGATCCATGCGCATTAACCAACTACGCTCAAAGTTGAAGGCAGGCGAAGCGGTGCTCGGCACCCTGATGTGGGGTACGCACGGCCGTGGCGTCATCCACACGCTCGCTCAGGCCGGCATGGATTTCGTCTGGATCTGCATGGAGCACTCCGACTATAGCCTCGATACCGTCACCGACATGGTCGCGCACGCCCATGCCGCTGGCATCTCGCCTATCGTTCGCATCCCCGACCTTCAGTACGAATGGGTCACGCGTCTCCTCGATAGCGGATGCCAAAGCCTGATCCTGCCCCACGCCCGCACCGGCAACGAAGTTCGCCGCTTCATCGAATTCGCTAAGTATCATCCTCAAGGCCGACGCGGGATGGCTATCTACCTGGGCGCAAGCACTAACTACGAAGACGTTGCGCCTGCCGACGCGATGGCGCACGCGAACGCCAATACCCTCCTCGGCGTCCTCATCGAAACCCGCGAGGCCGTCGAGAATCTTGAAGACATTCTCATCCCCGGAATCGATCTCGCTCTGGTCGGTCATCAGGATTTGGCGCAAAGTCTTGGCGTTCCCGGTGACTATCGCAATCCGCTGGTACGCGCCGCCAACGATAAAGTTCGCCAACTATGCAAGGAACGCGGCATCGCGACCGCTGGCGCTGTTGACCGCCCCGAGAATATGGCGTCAGTGATTGAGGGTGGTGCTCAATTCCTTCTCTACGGCACCGACTTGATCCTTCTCCGCCGCGAAGCCTCCCGCGCCACATCCGCCCTCACTGACTATCGCAAGACAAAGCAGTCGTGATGGACCAAAAACCTGGCTGAAGCCCGCTTAGCGGCACGCACTGGCGAAAACTGACAGCCGGGACCCTTCGCAGCATCCCGGCCGTTATTGTTACGCGAACTCTTTGGTTGGATTGCCTGTCACGCAGTAACCAGGGACAACTTTGCAAGCGCCGTTTCGTTGCTCAGGATGAGAGCGCATCCCCGTGCTTGCGCTCTCATCTGCCAGCATCGCCCTCTAGTACTTATACTTTTTGACGATCGTAACCGGGAAAGTTTCAGAAACTTCCTGGCCGCCCACGAACGGCGGCGTGGCCTGACTGCCCACTGTGATCGTTGCCGTGACGAGGGCATTAATAGTCGGATTCAGCGGAGTGAAGGTGTAGGCGACACTTTGATCGCTGTGGCAGAAGAAATCGCCACTATACAGGAAGGTCGCTACACCGCCTCGATCGAAAGGGTTGGTGCCAGTATTCCCTCTGCTGTCGGTGAGGTTCAGACTGAAGTCGTTCGTACTATTATACGTCAGCGTGATCGAGCCGTTGTCACCGCAAAACGGTAAGGGTCCCGTGTTAGGCTGCATCAAGGTCACGGTGAATGTGGCCGGCGTGCCGACGGGCAGCGTCGTCACGGGTGCGTTGATCGCGCTATTAAAGCCCCATCCTCCGGAACCGTCCGGGGGCGGGGCGTCGATGCACAGAGATTCCGTGCAAGAACTCCATGCCTCGTTGTCTACTCCAGGCAGTGAGACAGCGCTACCGGCGAACGCGGCCGTTGCGAAGCTCAATCCCAGAATTGTCACTCCAATGACCACGCGGCGAATTCCTGTGTAATTCATTTCTCCTCCCGTTGTTCCTGTTTCAAACCAGCGCCGAAAAATGCGTACCTTGAAATCGCAGTCACTCATCCAACGACGCTTCCCGCCACACGCACGTAGATTCGAGCGTGCCTTCTACTCCTCTGACTGGTTTCGTGCCTGGCGGGCGGCGACCGCTCCCGCAATCGGCACAAGCTTTTTGCCACGGTTCCTGACCGCTTCGCTTTAGCTACGGTTAGTTTCTAGCGACGGCATAACTATCGAGGCTCAATAAAGCATAACTGGGTTGTTAAATGCCACTAAAGAATAAATATCGGTGAGACAAACAGATATTGTATGTCTACAGGATGTCCAAGACGTGCGTAAGCTAGCAAAATGTACCTTAAGCTGTCCGATTAGGCGCAAGCCTCAGGTAGCTCGCACGGACGCCATGCGAACACGAGATAATGTCGAGAAATTTGTTTGGTCTTTCCCGGACTAGTTACACGGACGGATCGTTGCCGCTCCAAGCACTGCGTAATTCGAGAATTATCGCTCGGCGGCGAGCCGATGAAGTCTGCCGATGAAGTCTGATGATAGCGGTTTTCTGTCTTACCCCTCGACCATCTCCTGCATCTCCCCGACCGCCTCTGCGAAGTCCTCCATAAATTCCTGCACCACTGCCCGGCTCGACTTCACGCTATCGACCAAGCCGACGCATTGCCCGACCCAGTACGTCGCCAGCTCATACGCTTTCTCATTTCCGCGCGACGCCGCACTGACTACCGCCCGCAGCGCCGGTTCGCTCAGTATTGTCTGAAATGGCATCGGCAACGGCCCCGGACTATCCGGCCCTTCCCACGCCTCCGTCCACGACGATTTCAGTTGCCGCGAGTATTTTCCCGTCCTGCATTTCGACCGCACCGTGTCGCGCGCCGTCGCCGCCAGCATCTTCCGCTGCAACACCTCGGGCACATCTGATTCCGCTGTCGTCAGCCAGACTGACCCGGTCCACACTCCCGCTGCGCCCATCGCCATACACGCGGCCATCTGCCGCCCGTTCGCGATTCCGCCCGCCGCCAGCACCGGCACGTTGCGGATCGGCTTGATTGCGCGCAGCACGTCGGGCACCAGCACCAGCGTCGAGACCTCGCTGCAATGGCCCCCCGCTTCCCACCCTTCGGCAATCAGAATATCCACGCCCGCTTGGACCTGGCGCACGCCATGCTCTTTCGCGCCGATCAGCGCCGCCACCGGCACCCCATGCTTCCGTCCCATTTCAAGCATCGATTTCGGCGGTACGCCCAGCGCATTCGCGATCAGTTTAATCGGATGGCGAAACGAAACTTCGAGCAACTCCAGGGCCGATTCTTCCTGCAAATTGAGCCGCCCGGGATGCTCCGTGCTATGACTCTCCCGCGCCGTCGGCAGTTCAACGTCATACTTGGCTAGCAGTTCGCGCACGAAATCCCGATGGCGTTGGGGAATTCGTTCCGCTACTGACTTCAGCGTCGCATTTTTCTCATTCTTGGTCGCAAGATTTTCCGGAATTAGTACATCGACCCCATACGGCCGCCCGCCGATATTCTCGTCGATCCATTTCAGTTCCAGTTCGAGTGATTTAGGCGTAAAGCCGGTCGCGCCGAGCACGCCAAAACCACCCGCCTTGCTGACTTCCGCAACGACATTGCGGCAATGACTAAACGCCACCAGCGGAAACTCAACCCCAAGCATTTCACATATCGCCGATTTCATTTTTCCTCCGATCCTGCGATGGTCACTTAAAGGTACTCG
>DATKPK010000246.1:0-12027 GCA_035524095.1 Binataceae bacterium (SeqCode)
TCAACGATCGTTGGAGTTGGACAGTATCGACCTTCTTGCCATTGGAGAGGATCTATCTCAGGGTCGCTTTTGGCAAACGATAAAACTCGATCTACCACGCTCTCTATTGAAACAGCGTTGCTGCATATTGGGTAAAGGAGCTTATCGTCGTGTGGCGTCACACAGATTGTGGAGGCGCGGGAGGCTGCCTCGGTCGCGACCAGAACAGGAGCGACAAATCGGTCGTAGCTCGGCTCGTGGAAATTCTTCAGGTCAAGAGCATAATCCCAAACCTGGTCGAGGGCCGCGGGACTGAAGTGTTTCTCATCAACCTTGAACTCCAGAACAAAAATCACTGGCCCAATTATCAGGATGACGTCTATGCGCTTACCCATCCGTGGGATTGAGTACTCGAACGAGATGAAGCCTTCTCTCCTGGCGAGGGCGCGTTTTAAGATGGAGACCTCCTCTAGCCATGCGTGTCTTTGAGCTGTTTCCAAGGTGAAGGGATTGTTTGTCGCGAGCTTTCCAAGAATCTCATCAGACGACGAGCCCCGAAATTCTGAAATTGAAGCCGAATAAAAATCGCGTTTCATCATCAACCGCAACCGCCCTACGCTCGGTTGGGAAAGATCAGATATCCGAAAGAGAGATTGTTGTCGATTGAGTGTTGGCTGCGAACGCAGCCGACCGCACGGGCTTTGAAGAGGATTTATTGAGGTCATGGCGCGGATTCGGGCGAAAGATACGAAATCCGAACTGGCCGTCCGGCGCGCACTGTATCAGCTCGGCTACCGCTTTCGGCTTCATGATCCCCACCTGCCGGGCCGTCCCGATATCGTCCTGAAAAAACATCGGCTCATAATCGAAGTGAAGGGCTGCTTCTGGCACAGCCATCGATGTCTGAAGGGTCGCCTCCCGGTAGACAACTCCGCCTATTGGTCGCCCAAGCTCGCGAACAATGTCCGCCGTGACCGGCTTAAATCCCGACGCTGGCGCGTACTCGGATGGCACGTCGCTACCATCTGGGAATGTGACGTTCGCCGCTTGCCACCGGACCGTCTCGCGCTGCGGCTCAAGCGGCTATTCAATTGATGCCCACACCCCTCACTTCGCCGCCGGATTCGTCACCACCCCAGCGAACAACATTGCTCCACTCTCTCCCTCGGTTATCGCCAGGAAAAACGGATGGTCTATGATCATCTCGAATGGCGGCGGCTCTCTCCTCACCGCCGTAGCGATTATACTCACGCTGGTCGCAGCTGCGGCTTCCGTCCCCGTCTCGTCCACCTTGATAAAGGTCCGGTGTTCGACGTCAGTGATCTTCAATGCGGCCGAAGGGTTAACCCGCGAGAAGTCCGCCTCGTCACTGAATGCGACATCCATGCCCATTTTTCTGAGCGGATCATTTAGCTGCGCCTGATAAGTGAGCTTGAATTTGGGCAGCACGACGGTACCCTCCCGATTCACGAACCGCTCGCCCCATTGACGCCACTTTACCTCGTTCAGCTTACTCACCATGCCGGCCAAGCCAGTCTGTTTTTTTGGCAGAAGAACATACATCGCGAAGCTCTGATTTCCGTACGGCAGCCGCACCGCTTGAAAATCGTCATTCTCCAGGTATCCGAAATCATGCTCGAGCCGCATCATCGGCGTTTTGATCGCGCCGCCATCCGCCGTATTAAAATCGCGCGTCGCCGTCGCTCCCTTCGGAAACGGCCAACTCCATTTACCTTTGAAGTAGACCGCGTCGGTCACCACCAGCCGCGCATGCGGGTCAGGCTTCTCGATAATCGTCGGAATCTTCCCCTTGGTCGCCTTATCGACCCATCGATTAATCATCGCATTCGCGCCATCCGGATCACCTTCGAAGTTGAGACTCCGAATCCGCGCCCCGTAATAGGCCTTCGTCTTCTCGATGAAATCCGGGGCAATCTTGAAACCCTTCTGCGCCCACAATGCATTCGCGATCGCGATTTCGACCGACGGGTCAGCGTCTTTAATCGTTTTCAGCAGCTCCTGATTCAATGGATTGATGCTGTCTCCGAGGTTTGTGACCCGCAGCGTCTGCCCCATCGCCAGATAGGTATTGCCTGCCGCGCCGTTGTAAATCATCTCCAGCGCCATCGCGATGCTGACCGGCGAGATGATGGTGTTCTCCGTCTCGTGACCGGCCCTCAGCGCGCTCAGCAAACGCAACCCAAAATCGTTGATTGCAAAGCCGGCCGCCGCCACCGGTGGTTGCTGAGCGGCTTTTAACAGTCGCGGGATAGCCGCCAAGGCCACCGTCATCAAGGCCGCGATCGCGATCAGCATTGGATGAGTAGGTCTGCGTTGATTGCGCATCAGCCCGGACCAGGAGTTGCGGCGAGTGGTTCCTGATCGCCGGCTATGAGATTGTCCCGCAGGAACCCGCGCACTGGTCCCGCCACCGCGCGCGTACCGAGATCGTGCGATCCTTTCGGCACATAATAAGTCTGAATATGTGCCCCCCGCTTGCTCAGTGCCTTCGCCAGTTGCTCCGCCTGCTTCAGCGGCATCCGCCGATCGCTCTCGCCGTGCAGTATCAGGATACTACAGTTGAGCTTGCCCGGCAGATGCTCGACGACGCTACGCTCCTTCAGCGCTCGGATACTCGGCCACACCTGCCGCAAGATATCGAGCTTGGTCCGCAAAGGTGCCTCCGGCCACAGTTTGAGCATGTCATAAGCACCCGATTGTAGAATGAACGCGCGCGGCCGCCGGTCCGAATCCATCAGCAGGCCCGCCGCCACAGCGCCGTCCCCCATCCCCCACACTGCGATTCGTTTTGAATCCACGTCCGGCCGCGCCGCCAGCAGGTCAATCGCATGGCGCGCTGTCTCTACCGACTGCGGCCCGACGAAACGACCCGGTCCGGACGACTTTCCGTAACCCGGCAGGCTTACGCAGACCACCCTTATGCCCATCGTCGCGAAATCCGCGACGCTCTTGATACATTCGCGCGCGTTCCCCTTTTCGCCATTCAGCACGAGCATCGCCGGCCGAGGCCCAGGCTCTCTGCCCTCTGCGAGATATCCCTCGATCGAATAGTCGTTGGCGTCTTCGCTGATTTGAAAATTGAATGGCGTAATCTGCGGCCACGCCGGATTAACCGGCGCCGCCGCCGGCTTATGGCATGCCCCAATCAGCCCGGCCAGTGCGATCGCCAGCATCCACACGATACCCCCGCGCGCCGCCGAGGCCGCCTGTGCCGGCGTCCCATCAGCCGTTCGCGACGGTATCCCCAAACTACACATGCCGACTGAATCTATCCGCCTCTACGATCATTTGACATAGCCCGAATTCGTTGCAGTTCTACACTTACCATTTTCCCGGATCACTCTCCCTGACCGGTCGAGGTAGGTAGTCTTAACTTGCGAGGGCGTTAGCGCTGAATCCGCATACGGAACCAACGCGTGCAAGGCTCCTGCAAGCGAATTTCACCGGAAACGCGGTACGGTGTCATTTATTTCTCGGTTAAGATTGCCTTAATCTTCGCCCATAACCATCGGCCGATGCTCTGACCACGTTGAATATGGACCCGGTTTCGCCAATACTTTAGGGTCCAAGGCGCGATTCCACGATTGCGCGAACGACAACCGATGAATACCCCGCTATGACCAACGAACAGCCCGCAAACGCCCCTGCTCTAATCGATTTCGCCAAAGGCGACGGCATCATTCCCGTCGTCACCCAGGACTATGCCTCGGGCCGCCTCCTGATGGTCGCCTATATGAACCGTGAGGCGTTCGACGAAACCATCGCCAGCGGCCACGCCTGCTACTTCTCGCGCTCGCGCAACCGGCTATGGCGCAAGGGCGAGGAGTCCGGCAACTTCCAGACCGTCCGCGAAATCCGCGTCGATTGTGACGCCGACACGATCCTTCTCCGCGTCGACCAGCACGGCGACCGCGCCGCCTGCCACGAAGGCTTCGAGTCATGCTTCTTTCGCGTCCTCGACGGCAACGGTTGGCGCGTCACTGACGAGCGCCGCGTCGACCCGGCCAAGTACGGCCCCGGCTATGGCCACCAACCCGCCAAGCCCGGCGCCTGATCAATCTCTCCACTCATTTCCTCCAACTCCGCATCGACGGACCGCTGATAATTAAAGTGACGGCTGATAACAAAGTTTTACGTTTCGGTATCCCCAAGGGCAGTCTCGAAGCCCAAACCCTCGAGCTGATGCGCAAGTCCGGATGGCGCGTGAATGTCGGCGACCGTTCCTACATCCCGCGCATCGACGACCCCACTCTCAGCTGCCGCCTGCTGCGCCCTCAGGAGATGCCGCGTTATATCGCCGACGGCACCCTCGACGCCGGCATCACCGGCAGCGACTGGATCGTGGAAAACGCCGTCGACCTCGTTGAGGTCGAAAGCTTCATCTATTCCAAAGTCTCGCTGCAACCCACCCGATGGGTCCTATGCGTCCCCGAGCGCTCGCCCGTCCAGCGCCTCGAAGACCTCGAGGGCAAGCGCGTGGCCACCGAGATGGTCGCCTTTACCAAGCGGGTCTTTGAGGAGCGAGGCGTTAACGTCGACGTCGAATTCTCATGGGGCGTGACCGAAGCCAAAGCCGCCGACGGACTCGTCGATGCGGTCGTTGAAGTCACCGAAACCGGATCTTCATTGCGCGCGAACGGGCTCCGTATCGTTGAGCAGTTACTTAGCTCAACGCCCGTTTTGGTAGCTAATACTGACGCCTGGATCGATCCCTGGAAGCAAGCCAAAATCCGCCAAATAGGCGTCCTGATCAAAGGCGCTCTCGACGCCGAAAGCCGCGTCGGCATCAAGATGAACGTCGCCCGCGAAAACATCGAGGCCGTCATCGCGCTGCTTCCTTCGATCACCGCGCCGACCGTTTCGCACCTCTATCAGAGCGCCAATCTGAAGGGCAAGGAATGGCTGGCGGTCGAGACCGTAATCAGCGAGCACACCGTCCGTGAGCTATTTCCCAAGCTGGTTGAGGCCGGCGCCGTCGGCATCATCGAATTCCCACTGAACAAAATCATCAATTAGTTCTATTCGATCGCCGCCGTCCGATCGCATTAGCGTTTCTGGCGCCGAAACTATCTTGCGGTCAACGTGCTAGACGCTGAGCTTTCAGCCAAAGAAAGAGTGGGACTCTGCTCCATCGGTCCTTCTCGGCCCATGCCGAATTTGCGTGAGGAATCGGCTCACGAAGCGATGAGACCGCGAAACCCACGCCTTCCAGTGCAAGCACGTAGCTTTCCAAGGGCTGCGACCATCCAGCGAAGTGCATCTGCAATCGGTTACGCTCCTCAACTGCCTCGAAGCGTTCACGGCCGAAATAAGAATTGTCAACAACGAACGGCGCGTCTAGTTCTGATCCGGCGAAACGGCCGCGATCCGTAAATGGATGCACAATGGAGATAATAAGAGTTCCCGAGGCACGCATCACTCGCGCGATCTCTCTCAGCGCCCTCGGCACATCGTCAATCTCCATAAGTACGTTGTACGCCAAGGCGAGATCAAAACTGTCGTCCGCGAAAGGCAAATTGGAGGCCGTCGCCACCACGTAGTCATCCGCCGATTCCGTCTGCTTAGCCGCCGATATAAAGTCTACGACTGGATCAACCGCCGTGACGCGATAGCCGCAATCCTTCAATACCCGCGAGACGCGACCCTCGCCGCATCCGACATCGACTGCCTCACCTCCGCCGTTGCTGATGAAGGTAAGCAACGAGTCGCGATAAGCCCAGAAGGCGTCGTGATTCGGCGCCCGCGACCAAGCCACCCACTCCGTCGCTATGCGTGACCAATGTCGATGGCCGGGATCCAAGCTAACCTGCTGCTAACAAACACGAGCATCGTGCAGCTACGATTATGGAGTTGAGGCTCATCGTCAGCCCCTATTCCTCTTCCCACTCCGCGATCTTCTGCTCCAGCGCCCGCAGACGCCTCACCAATTCCGGCAAACGCGGTTCAACCGCCACCATCCGCCGAAATACTCGCATATCGATCGCCGGCGCGCCGCCAACCAGAACATCCGCCGCAAGATCGTTATGAACCCCCGCCTGCGCGATCACGCGCGCACGATCGCCCACCTTCACGTGATCCGCAAACCCGGATTGACCGCCGAACTGGCACCATTCTCCGACTCGTACCGATCCGGCCAGCCCGCTCTGAGCCGCCATCCGCGAGAATGGACCGACTTCGCAGTTGTGCCCGACTTGGATCAGGTTATCGAGCTTGACCCCGCGCCGAATCAGCGTCGCGCCCATCGTCGCGCGATCAACTGTGGTATTGGCGCCAATCTCAACGTCGTCCTCGATTACCACCGTTCCCGCCTGCGGCACTTTAACCAGGTCCCCCTCATGCTCGACGAATCCGAACCCGTCCGCTCCAATCACCGCGCCGTTGAGCAGAGTCACGCGATTCCCGATCGTCACCCCTTCGCGAATCGAGACTTGGCTATGGCAAGTGAAATCGTCGCCAATCGTCACGTTGGGATAGATCGTCACATTGGGATGAATCACCGCATTCCGCCCAATCATCGATCCCGCGCCTATGACGCAATACGCTCCAACCGACGCGCCTTCACCAATCGTGACGTCAGCCGCAATTCGCGCTGACGGATCGATTCCCACCGATGGCCGGTAGGTCGGAAAGAACAGCGCCAGCACCCGTGCGAAATCGAACGGCGGATTCGCGCTGACGATCGTCGCGCAGCGCGCTTCATTTACCAGTTCGCTTGGTATGATCGCGCATGACGCCTTACTCGTGCGCAGTGCCGCCGCATACTTTGGCCCCGACGCGAACGTGATCATGCCCGGTCCCGCCGCTTCAATCGGCGCAGGCGTCACAATTTCCAACGTTCCATCGCCATTAAACGCGAGCCTCAGATTCTCAGCGATTTCTTTCAGTTTCAAAATGACTTCCTTGTTACTAACTTCAAAGCAGTAACTCTAGAATGTACTATCCCGTACTTTAGCTCTTCGGTCCTCTGTAGGCTGAAACAGTATCCCAGTCGTTATTCTCGCGCGTGTCTCGCGCGCGCTAGGAATCCCGGATTCCACTGCCAAGGCCGCATCGCTCTAATCCGCGTCGCCGAACGCCCCTAGCCGCGCGAGCGTCTCTGCCACCTCTGCCGCCGCGATTCCGCGCAGGCACTCATAATGGCCATAGCGGCAGGTCCGCGCCAGGCATGGACTACATCCAATCCGATGATAGATAACCGCGGCCTTCGCTCCCTGCGGTCCGGTCCGTTCCGGATTGGTCGACCCGAAAATTCCAGCCGTCGGAATTCCGAGCGCGGCCGCCAGATGCATCGCGCCTGAATCATTGCCCGCGAAACCGGTGCATAAACTTATCAATGCGATCAACTCACCGATTGTAGTCTCGCCCGCCGCAACGATCACCGGCTTCTTGACCTTCGCCGCAATCGTCTCACATCGTTCGCGCTCGTTCGCCCCGCCAATCAGTACACATTCCGCTCCGTAACTCTCACTGATAAGCTCAATCAGCTCACCGTAATGCTCCGGCGCCCATTCCTTCGCCGGACCATACGCCGCCGCTGGCGCAATCGCGATTACTGGAGTATCAGGCCGCTTCCGCTTTGCATCGAGCCATCCCCGCATCCGCTCGCGATTTTTACTGGCTACTTCCAGCGGCTGATTTGTCAGTGATCCACCCAGCCGCGCTCCAACTGACGCTTCACGATCTGTACTGCCCACGGCTTGCCGCACCAGCGCGAGCCATTCGCCACTCTGATGGCCCTGCATCACTTCGATGGGCCGCCTGATTCGATCCGTTAACAGCATTGAACGTGCGTCCGCGCTATAGCCAATTCGTCGCGGCACTCCCGCCAGCGTCACCCACAGCGCCGACGCGAAGCTCTTGGGAAAAAGCACCGCCAGATCAAACCGCCTCTGCCGAATCTCATTGGCTATAGCTAGTTGATCACTCAAGCTCGCTATTCCCCGTCTCACCCGGTACGGAATAACCTCCGCCAGCCACTCCATCCCATCGAAGAATCCCGTCAGTTCGTGCTTCACCAGCACGCTCACTGCCGCCTCGGGATATGCCATCCTCAGCGATCGCAGTGCCGGCAAACTGATTACCAAATCGCCTAGCCAGTTGACCTCTTTGACTAGGATTCGCTTCGGCTTGAGCCTCATCTTATTTTCCGGTGCCGCTGCTCTCGCCCGGCTCCAGTGTAACTGCATTCACCGCGCCACTTGCTTGCCCGGCGCACCCTCGTCTCAACCGGAACAGCCGCCAGATCTGATCATCATCAGGCGCATACCACAGTAGTGGCCGATGCTTGATATGCACCCCGTCATCTATCGGATCATCAAAACACAGTGCCATCGCCGGATCGTACTTGATAAAATAGTCAACCGCCGACTGTTGCAGATATGCTACCGTTGCTGGCCCATCGCTTAGATACTCTGCCGCCCGCTTCAAACTCGGTGCCGCCGGCATTCGAAAAGTTTCGCTCAGTACGACAAACGGCGGACGCAGCAGCGCATGAGTCTCGACCATCGTCAGCACTACTTCATCCGGCAAATGACTATTCAAATAGCGCGATTCAGCATAAAAGTATGCTGCCCGATCCATGGCGTAGTCGCGCCACGGCTGCCGAAGCGCTCCGGGAAATAGAATGATTGCATAGTAACTTGCTATCGCGACGATGGCGATTGCCTGAATCACCAGCAACCCTTTGATAACCGCCTTAGCGATACCCTCCGGCGCCCCCGCCGCCACCACCGCAATCCACAAGTACGGCTCCACGAAAAACCGCGGCATCCGCTGGGCGAACACCACTAAGATCACCACCAGCACCCCCGCCGCGATCATAATTATCGTGCGCCGGTGGCCGCTTACTCTATCCCGCCACCCTCGGAGCGCTACCACAAACGCAAACACGCCGAAACCCAGGCATCCACCGAACTGTTGCGGATGAATCACGAAGAAAAATGACACCAGCAGCTTCCAGCTTCGATGGCCGTAGAAAGCCGCCGATCTGAAATAGTTCGCTATGCCCAACGCCAGCGGATCAGGATGCGCCTTCATGAATTCGAGCATCGGTGACAGCGGATCCTGATACAAAATATAGTTCCGCACCCACACCTGCGTCGGCAGGATCATCAGGGCCGCGGCGCCCGCGATTATCGCAATCGGCAATCGCCGCGCTCGATACGCCGCAATCAGTCCGGCCCCCGCCACGACCGGCGCGCTCAAGATGAATGAGTATTTGCACGCCGCAGCAAAGGCCACGCAAATGAATATCGCTATGATCGTCGCCGGCTTAATGTTCTCCCACTCGCGCACGATCAGCATCAACGCCGCCGTCATCGCAACCGCCGGCATCAGTTCCGGCTTCTGGAAGATCCCCAGTTCGAGCATGATCGGGCACGCGGCGATCAATAGCGCGCCCATCAGCCGTTGCCGCGCACTCTGCGCAAACACCGTCGCGATCGCGATCATGATTAGGAGGCTCGCGAACTCAAACAGCGCACCCAGATTATCCGTGCCCGCCGCCAGCCCCATCATGCTGATCATCTCGCCCAGCCCCACCAGATGGGAATGAATCCAGTCCCAGCGCGCGTAGATCGATCCGTGAATCATCCAATCGAGCGGTGCCCCAAGGTGGTAATCGAGTGAATCGACGTCGCACGCCGGCCCCAGCACGATCAGGAAATAGGCAATTAGTATTACGCCGATCAGCAGCGCGATCGCCCGGTCGAGCTTCCCTAGCTCGCGCCACCATTCACGCAGCCGCTCGGCCGTTGCGCGGACCCGCCGCACCCAGATTGGTAGCGACCAGATCCCGATTGCGCCAATCGTCCATCCAATCGCCCTTAGCACGCCAATCAGATGGGGCACGCCGAACCACACCAACGGATGCAGCGACGCGCATAGCGCCGCTGTCACGATCATGAAACCGACACCGTAATCGATCGGCTCTCGCCTGAGTCCGATGAACGGGACGATTCTCCAGCTCAGCTCTGCGACGCCCATGATAATCGCGAGGCTGATCAGCGCCGGGCACGGCGGCCGCATCACGAACATGGCCAGCATTGCCGCTCCCTATCTGTTCCGGCGACGATCAGCATCGCCGATCGTCGCGCCCACACAAAACGATGCGGCGACCCCTTCGGGATCGCCGCACGTAATCTCAGCCATGCGAAGATATAACGCCAGCCGCTATTTGCCGACCACGAAGGCACAGCTCGTTGTGCCGCTGCCGCCGATATTCAGCACCGCAAATTTCTTCGCGTCCTCGACCTGATACTCACCCGCATTCTCAGTCACCTGCCGCCACGCGTCGAGCAACTGCCGCACTCCGGTCGCCCCTACCGGATGGCCCGCGCCTATCAGCCCGCCGCTCGGATTGACCGGCAGCTTGCCGCCCAACTCGATTACTCCCTCTTCGATCGCCTTCCACGATTCGCCCGGCTTGGTGATCCCAAAATGGTCAATCGCCATATATTCCGAGGTCGTGAAGCAATCGTGCGTCTCGATTCCCGACAGTTCCGCCGCTGAGCCAACGCCCGCACGCCTGAACGCATCGACGATCGCCTGCCGCGTATGGGGCAGCACGTACTGATTATCCTTGCTCTCCGCGACTTTGGTATCGAACTCGATCGCCGCCGTATGATGACCCCAGCCGAGTATCCGCGGCAAATCCTCAAGCTGCATTCTGTTGCGCTTGGCGTACTCCGCCGCGAACTTCTCCGACGCCAGGAACACCACCGCCGTCCCATCCGTGACCTGCGAGCAATCGCTCACTTTGATCCGGCCCGCAATCACCTGATTGAACTTGCTGGTCTGCTGCGCGTTGCTCTCGCTCATGAACCAGTTGCGCGTCTGCGCCAGCGGATTCCGCCGCGCATTGGAGTAGTTCACCGCCGAAATATGCGCCAGATGCTCATCCTTCAGCCCGTAGCGCTTGTCGTATTCGTCGCCGAGCCGCCCAAACAGCCGCGGGAACGGATAGTCCTTGCCTTTGCATTCGCGCTCATACCAACCCGCGGTGCCGAGAAAGTCTCCGCCGGTGACGGTATCGACCGTCTTCATCTGTTCCAGTCCGACGACTGCCGCGAGATCGTAACGTCCCGCCTCGATCTCCGCCGACGCCGCCAGAATCGCTATCGACCCCGACGCGCACGCGGCCTCATGACGGCTGGTCGGCAGTCCCGCAAACGCCTCGTTCGTTTCGAGGACAAAGGCGCCTAGCTGCCCCTGCTTCGAGTAGAGTTCCGCGGCGAAATTCCCAACGTGCGCCGTCCCGACTTCTTTCGGATCAATCTTCGTATTGTTCAATGCGTCGGCGACCGTCTCGCTCATCACGCCAACGAAATGTTTGCCTTCCTTGGTCCAGTTGCGGGCGAAGTCGCTCTGCGCACCTCCGAGGATATAGACCGGAGCTTGTTTCATGATTCTTTATCTCCTGGCGGCCAAACCTTGGGCCCTGCAATAAATTTAACCAATAAAGGTGCGCCCGTATTCCAGCACGCCACCGTTGAACAATCTTACTCCCTCGCGCGAGGCCTTTTCGACTACCGGCGGCACCGCCAGCCCCGACTTCTCCATCATCGCGGCAACCCGCTTGACGCCCATCAGGTCCGCCAGCACGCACGGCGGCGTCCAGTTGAAGCCGTAGCTCATAATTGTATCGACATCGCCATGGCGTTCCGCCACTTCCCCGACCAGGTTCAGCGCATAGCTGATATAGCCGAGGATCGCCCGCCGCGCGATCTCCGCTTCGACGCCTTCAGCGTCCGCCAGCACCGTTACCGCATCGCGATAGCGTCCGACCCGGTTCAGCGCCTTCATCCGTTCAACGAACGCGATTGGTCTCGGCGGGATGAATGGCTGATAAGTATTTGTAGCAATATCCAGCACTTCGACCGTGCGTCCGCCCGCTCGCCGATAAAAGCCCCCCGCTTCCGCCGTCTTATCGCCCAACCGCCCCTTCGCGACGCCTTCCGCCATATACGCGGGCAGCTTGAATCGCTCCCGCGCCGGATCGTTCGCGCAATTCGCATAGACGTTATCGAC
>DATKPK010000247.1:0-18604 GCA_035524095.1 Binataceae bacterium (SeqCode)
ACCGCCTTGCGCGCCAGCTTCGCGATTTTCTTGACGACCTTCGCCTTGATCTTTTTTGACTTGGCCGCAGCCGGCTTTACTGGCTTCGTCTTCACCGTTTTCGGAGCAATCTTCTTAGGTAAGGCCGCCCGCTTTTCCTTCGATGGTTTCGCCGGGACGAACGTCTCGACTATGCGTTCTTCCGCGACGACTACCGCGGATACCGTCGCCGGCTCTTCGTACTCAAGCCCGAACGTACTGAACGCCCGTTTCTTGACTAAAACTTTGCGCTCGCCCTCGAAGACCGTCTCGCCGCGCTGATTCGCGCCGTAGTGCTTGAAGTGAATCTCGCCGACCTCGCGATGGCCCCGGCATAACTCCTCGCTATCATTCTTGCCGAGCACTTCGGTGAATGCATAAAGCGTGTCGCCATGCATCACCGGCACACGAAAGCGCACCTTGTCGAGCCCGACTTCCTCGACCGCCTGCTCACCCGTGTCCTGCATCGCCAGCCCGATAACAAGCGAAGCCGTGACTCCGCCGAAAACTACCCGATGCGGCTGGCCGCCCAATCTCTCCGCCGCGTCTTCATTAAAGTGAAGCTGCGCAGTGTTCAACACGAGGTTCGTGATAAGGACATTCTCAAGCGGCTCCATCGTCTTGCCGCGCACATGCTCGAAGACGTCGCCAACGTTGAAGTCCTCATAAAAATTATCCTTGCCGGTCAGTCCCGTCACGTCATAGCTCATTCGCTTGCCCCTGCGCCGCCACGCTTCGGAACCAGGTTGGATCGGCGAAAGTCCACCACCAGCGGACTATCGTCGCCCCCCGCCAGGAAACCCTCTGTATGCCACGTGACGATTCCCGCATTCGGCCGGCTCTGCGATTCGCGGATATCTCGGACCGTACTGCGCGCGGTCAGGGTCTGGCCGGGGTAAACGGTGCGATGGAACGTCAGGTCATCGACTCCCAGGAAAAGCCCGCCAGCCTCGCTCAAATCCTCAACCGATAGCCCGAACACAGTCGCGAACACCAGCATCGGATTCACCGGACTCGTCGGATGGCCATGGGCGCGCGCGTATGGCTCGTTGAAATAGAGCGGGTTGTAGCTCAGGGTTAGCGTCGAAAAGAGCGTGTTGTCACCCTCGTTAAGCGTGCGCCCCCAATGATGCTGAAACACCTGCCCGAGGCTGAAATCCTCAAACAGATGACCCTTCGGAAGTTTTCTGGCTCGCGAACGCCAGTCGTCACTCATACGATGCTCCGCTTTCTATTTTCTCCGATTTCATCCGAAACCGAGTCTTGCTCATCAAATATAGTCGCGCAGGTAATCTGCCATCCGCCGCGATGTCCTGCAAACCGTCACCCTCCTTAACACCTCAGCCGATCCGATCCTCACGGATGACTACTCAATGTTCGGCACGGTTGATCATCCCACCGGACAGGTACAGACTGAGCCTGCCAGAGGATAATTTCATGCGTTCTCGCTTCTTATGGATTTTCGGTGCCTTCGTTATTGTCGCCGCTACGACGCCCGCCTTTGCCTTCAATCTCCCGAAACTCCTCGGTGGCAGCGGCGATGAACAGAATCTCAACGCCTTCAAAATTATTCACGTCGCCGATCTCGCCTCGATGATTAGCGACAAAACGCCGAACCTCCACGTCTACGACGCTAACGGCCCTGAAACGCGCGACAAATTCGGCGTCATCCCGGGCGCTCAGTTGCTTTCCTCCGACGACAATTACGACGTCGCGTCCACGCTGCCTCCGAAAAAGGACGACCCGCTCGTCTTCTATTGCGCCAACACTCATTGACTGGCCTCACACGAAGCCGCGCGGCGCGCGGTCAATGCAGGCTATACGAACGTGAGTGTGATGGTGGAAGGAATCGCAGGCTGGAAAGCCGCTGGACAACCGACGGTCAAACCCACACTCCAGACCGGTAGCAACTCATAATCCAACTTTCGTAATCGTCCATTCCTTACTGTCGGCGGCGTCCGATCAACGGGGTGCCGCTTGCATTTTGATGCTTGGCGCTCGCCCGCGCCGCACCGCGATGGCATATATGACGCCGTGCCGCCTCAACCCAATTATTCCTTTCCGCTGCCGCCCTCCGAGCTTCGCGAACTGACGCTCCGCGCCTTTATTCTCGGCGCGATTCTCGCCCTTATCCTCGGCGCGGCTAACGCCTATCTCGGCCTCTACGCCGGCATGACCGTCTCCGCGAGTATCCCGGCCGCCGTGATCTCGATGGCTCTCCTGCGCCTCTTCGGCAACTCGACCATCCTCGAAAACAATGTCGTCCAAACTATCGCTTCGGCAGGCGAGGCGGTCGCCGCCGGCGCCATCTTCACCTTTCCCGCGCTCGTCATCCTCGGCCATGCCGGCCCGCTGCCTTATTGGACTATCACCCTGCTATGCGTTGCCGGCAGCACGATGGGCAGCCTGCTGGTCGTTTTCCTCCGCCGCGCCTATATCGTCGAGGAGCGATTGCCTTTTCCTGAAGGTCTCGCTTGCGCTCAAGTCCTTCGGGCTGGCGCGAAGACTGCGGCGGATACCGGCGGCGCTGCGGCCCTCGCATGGGGTGGCATTGTCTCGGCCCTCGCCAAAGCCACCCAGGATATCGCTGGCGTAATTCCCGGCTCGCTCGCCGGTGCGCGATGGCTCGGTGATGCGGCTGTCAGTCCCTCGATTAATCTTTCCGGCGCGCTCCTTGGCGTCGGCTTCATTATTGGACCGCGCATCGCGAGCCTCGTTTTCATCGGCGGTGCGATCAACTGGCTCGCCGCGATTCCTCTCGTGACGGCCTTTCATCCCGAGCTCCACTCGCTCACGGCCGCCGACGCTGCCCATCAGGTATGGAGCGATCGCACGCGCTATCTCGGCGTCGGCGCGATGCTGGTCGGCGGCGTCGTCACGTTATGGCGTCTGCGCGGCGCGATTGGCCGCGGGCTCAACGAAGCCGCCACCTTGATCGGCTCGCGCTCCGCTGTATCGGCTGTGCGCGAAGAACGCGACCTCCCGGCTGGCTACGTCCTTGCCGCTGTCGCCCTATGCGTCCCGATGATCTTCGCCCTCTGCTATCGCCTGAGCGGCAGCCTCGCCCTCTCCGCGACTCTAGCCGTCGCCCTCGCACTGATCGGTTTCTTCGCCACTGCCATCGCCGGCTATCTCACCGGTATCGTTGGAGCCTCGAACAATCCAGTCTCCGGCGTCACGATTATCGTGCTGCTCGCGATCGCGATTCTGCTGAAAGTCGCTGGAGTCGGCGCCGCGATCGGCCCCCGGCTCGCGATTATGGCCGGCGCCGTGGTCTGCACCGCCGCGGCGATGGCCGGTGACTCCCTCCACGATCTCGCTACCGGTTATCATGTTCGCGCCACGCCACGCTCGCTCGAAATCGCCGTATTGTTCGGCGCGATCAGTTCATCCTTCGTGATGGCTCCCGTGCTCAACCTCCTCATCCGAGGCTACGGTATCGCCGGGACGCCAACCGCTCACGCGCAGGCTCTTGCCGCGCCCCAAGCCTTCCTGATGGCGAAAGTCGCGCAAGGCGTTTTCCACGGCGGCCTTCCTCTCGGCATGATTGCCATCGGCGCCGTCCTCGCGACCGCTCTCGCAATACTTGATAGGAGCCTCGAAAGGCGCGATTCAGCCTGGCGCACGCCAATCATGCCGGTCGCAATCGGCCTCTACTTACCTTTTGGGCTTAGCGTCGCGATTCTACTCGGCGCGCTAATCCGGCCTTTCATCAAACCCGGCGACGGCGAAACTGATCGCACGATTCTCTTGGCCGCCGGTCTCGTCGCAGGGGAGGCGCTGATGGGTGTCGCGGGCGGCGCTCTCGTCACGCTCGGCCTCAAACTCCCGCTCTGGTAGGCCGAGCCTGCGAGGCCGTGTTGCACTAGTGGAGCCGAAGGCGGAGCGAGCAAACGAGTCTGCGAGGTGCGTTCATGAAAACGTGAGTCCGCAAACCGACCGCCTCAAGAATCATGGTTTTCCGTGCCAACTCCTTGTAATCCATCGCCGTTCCGTTGCAAGCTCCAGCGGCACATCGCAGAGGAGCTATCGGCCATGGGAAGGCGGTTAAGACCAGTCAGCAAGTCCGAAGCATCACCCGAAATCCAACAGATCTATCGCGACTTTTTTGGCGACCGCGATCCCGTCGCACAGCCGGGCACCGCCACCGGCACCCCTGGGGATTATTGGACCACCTATGCGCTCGTTCCCGATATCCTCAAGGCCTCGCGCGAATCCCTGATGACGATGCTCCAGCCAAATCGCGCCCTGCCAGCCCGCTTGCGCGAACTCGCGATTCTGCGCGCGGCCATCGCCGGTGATTCCAAATTCGAATACTCACAGCATATGAAAGTTGGCCGAATGGTCGGTCTCTCCGATGACAAACTCGCAGCGATTAAAGGCTGGGCCACCAGTGACAAATTCGATCCTGATGAACGCGCCGTGATGGCCGCGGCTGACGAAATGGTCGCCCGCAACCTGATCGAGGACGACACTTTCGCCGCGTTAAAGCGTCATTTCAGCGACGCGCAGATTATGGAAATCGTCTATGTAATCGCGCTCTGGCGGATGCACGGCATGATCGTCCGCGCCCTCCATCTGGAATATGATGACGATACTACCTCACGCATTCGGGAAGTCCCCGCGCCACCCCCGAAATTTTAATATTTTTCTCGGAAGGACTTGGTGGCTCTAGTTATTAGTCATAATCGTGATATCTGCTGGCTTGCTTTCAACCCTGATAAGGCCGAACGGATGATTGAGCAACTCAAGTCGGACTGGGCTGGCTGCGACGGTCACAAAACCCAGCGAATACCGATTGTGCAGTTCGCTTGCTATAAGATCTCCGGCTACCCTGGCGTTAGCCTCTCCCGGATCGATAAGCATCAACCCACCGCTCGAATGGCCAACCACGGCTCGCAGGGTTTCAGTGTTCACTTTGCCAATGCCAACCACCAAAAGCTTCATCTGAAACTTACTAATATCAGACGTCATTTCTGCTCTATCAGCTTCGCTCAGGCTTTCGTTATCATCCCCGATCACGAGCAGAGTTTTATCTTGGTAGCACCCGTTCTGCAGGACCTGCTTCCCATTCTGAACGGCTTCCGGGTAGTTCGCTGGACCAAATGCGCGAAGGAGAGACAGATTCTCCACAACTCTATCATGCAAGCCCGTGAACTCGGTCAAGATAAACGGCCGAGAGGAAAAGGCGATCAAAAACAACTGATCAGCAGGGTTCAATCGATTGACCAATTCGGCCACTAAAACACGCATCGAATCGATCTTGGATTCCATGCTCGCCGAAGTATCGAGTACGATTCCCAAAGACACCGGCTCTTGGCGGAAATACACGATCGGCATTTCTTTCGCGTTCTGCTCAATATGCAAATCCGACTCGACCAGTGCGGGTGATGGAAGGCCATTCGCTCTGACGACGAATTCCACTTGCTGATATCCGGGCTGTTTCGAAGCCGGAGGAATGGGCGCTTGACAGTAATCTGGGGCTTGCTCTGACCTGGATGGCTCAAAAGCGTCGGCCGGCTTCGTGCTCGGTATTACAACATTGCTACTGGTGCACGCCGAAAGAATAAGGAAGACGCATGCAACCATCCGTATAACGCTCTTCAATGACACAAGGCTTGAGAGTGTTTCTATCATGAAGATCAAACTCACAATGGCCGGTTGGCGCTTACTACTGTAACGTCCGGCGGCGCATCATCGAGTCTTAGGACGCTACCTGGATGATTCAGCAGCTCGATCTCTATCTTGCTGTCCGCCGGGGCAACAAAACCAACGGTGTAGTGATTATCTATTTCATTCGCAATTGCTAATGCAATTTGTTTCGCCGCGGCGTCACCCGGTTTTGACAATACATACGCCTTGCCCCGGGAGGCGTCTGCTAGTGACTGCAACGGATCTACATCGAAGTATTGATTTTTATACACAAAAGGAAACAGGTCCGCATACAACCGCGCACTGTGTGGCCCGGCTACCGCAGAGTCCCCGGTCCACAGCGTGATGATCGGCACTTTGCTTTCCTTCGCGGCGGTCATCATCACCGAGTGCGTGGCGACACTGACGTTATCCTCACCATCGGTTATCACGAATAGTGCCTTGTTCTCATAGCATCCCTGCTTCACGGCCCTTAGCCCCAAGATGATCGAGTCGAGCAGAGAAGTCTGGCCGAACGCGTGCAGCGAATCGACTCGCCTCTTGAGCCACGTATGGTCAGTTGTAAAAGCTTGGAGCACGAAAGGCCGACTGGAAAATGTCATGAGGAACGCCTGATCTTGCGGATTCAGCCCGTCAATAAGATCGGTCAATATCATTTTGGCCTGAATCATTTTCGGCTCCATACTGCCTGAAGTATCCACGAGAATGCCGACGGATGCTGCTTCCTGCTGAAAGACTTGCACTGAGATATCTTGGTTACCGTTGGGGATTCTTAGATCACTGTGACTCAGCATTGCCGGCACATCTCCTGACGAATTGATTGATATTGTCAATTGCCGGTAATCCGCCTGATTAGCCACTTGCGGAGCGGACAGCTGCTGGCACGGCTCCGGAGGCTTCACTTGTGCCACTACAGCATTGTTATTTGCGCAGCTTCCTAGAATCAGACAAACACCCACGATAGCGAGCCCCAAATTGCTCATTCAGCCCCCCATCAATCGGTGATTCCCTCGGTACCAATATCTCAGACGCTGGCTTTCTTCGCCGAACCTTCGACGGCCGCCCGGAAGATGCCGCGAGACATCGTCGATTTGGCTTCCGCCGCCCGCGCCTCATAGATCTTTGCCCGCGCCGCCTGCGCGTCTGTATTCTCAGGCGCTGCTGCGATCGCCCAATCAGCTAGATGCGAGGCCAATGCGAGTTCGCCACTCGCCAATCGCTTAAGCGCGCGCGCAACGATATGCTCGACGCCGCCCGCCAACGCCGCAACCTCCTTTGCCTGCTCCGCTTCCGATGCCGGTTTGAGATGCGATGGCGTGCCGTCATACCATCCACCCTCCAGCCGCCAGATATTTCTCACGATAAACTTCGGCTCATCATAGACCGCTTGCAGATAGGGCTTTTCCGCCAGCCCAGCCGGCGGCTCGACTCGCTGTAGGATCGCATCCAGCGTCGTTCCTTCATTCATCAACGCGAGCGTCTGCTCGTACAGACTGTGCAGATATTCGGCCGTGTCGAGCAGCACCTGCCTCACCCGCATCGCCCCGAACACCGGCACACCATGACCGGGAATCAGCACTTCAGCGCCCGTCTTCGCCATCGCGCGCAATGCCTCGGACCATTCGCGGGCGTAGCGCTGCGCCTTCTGCGGATTCCCGGCGTTGGGCGCTGCCCAGATGATAAAGTCGCCCGTGCACAGCACCTTGCGCTGCGGAATATACACCCAGCAATGATCATCCGTCTCGCCCCGCGCATGATGGCATTCGAACTTCATCGCGCCCGCTGTAATAGTCACTCGATCATCAAAATAGGTATCTGGATAGACATAATCAGTTGGCCACGGCGTAGTCACTCCGAACTGGCGCGAATTGATTATCTCGTTATATCCCGGCGTGCGCTTGTAGCGATCGAACCTGGCCGCCGTCGCTCTATGACCGACCACTCGCGGACGCGCCACCTTGTTGCGCTGCGCCTCCGCCGCAAACGCTGGCATCCCCGACGCGTGATCGACATGGCCATGTGTATAAATCGCCGTGTTGAGTCGTTCGGGCACATAACGGCGCACCAACTTCACTGTCTCTTCTTGATTGAAATGGCTGCCTGTATCGATCAATACGATTCCTTCGCCAGTCTTGATCGCTGTCACATTGGCGAACCACCGAAAGAAGAACACGTCTGCGGCGATTTCCTCTGACTCGCCAGTCGCGGCCAGCGGATGCTGCTGAGTAACGGTTATCTCACCTGTCCAGAATTTCTCGGCCTGATCTCGAATGACGCCCATAAGATACCTCGTGCGCGATTATCCAGCGCACCCCGCGTCTGCCGCAACTGTCTCAGAAACTATATTAGCTCGACTGACTAATGACGACTCTAAATGAAAAAGGGCGCGAACGATTGTCCGCGCCCCGTCATCATCCAGTTCGTTCGCTCAGGCCCGAGTCGCGTCTGCTCAGGTGTGCGATCGTACGAACTTGCCGATCTTGTCGATCGCCTGTTGTCCTTCCGGCAGTATCTTCGCAAACACGTGCCAGACGTGCACCATGTCTTCCCACACTTCCAATTCGACTGGGATGCCGGCCTTTTTTGCGACTTCGGCGAAACGCGTCGAATCGTCCAGCAGAACTTCCGCGCCGCCAACCTGGATCAGTAATGGAGGCAACCCCTTCGCATCGGCGTAAATTGGTGACAGCAGCGGATTCTTCGGATCAGCCGAACCTTGATACCACTTCCCCATCCGCGACAAGCCAGCGAAATCAACCATCGGGTCCTTATCGGCCAGCGTCTTCATCGAGGCGCCGGTGCCTTCAATGTCAGCCCACGGCGAGATTGGCGCGGCAGCCGCCACCATCGGCAGACCCGCATCGCGAATCGCCACCAATCCGGCCAACGTCAATCCGCCGCCCGCTGAGTCACCCGAGATTACGATCTTGTTCGGCTTATAACCTTGCGCGAGCAACCATTTGTAGGCCGCAACCACATCGTCAACCGCTGCCGGAAACGGATGCTCCGGGGCTAGCCGATAATCCAGCGCAAGCGCCCGCGCCTCTGACGCCCGCGCGATCCGCGCCACCATCGCGCGATGGGTATTGATCGATCCCATCACATAACCGCCGCCATGCAGGTAAAGAATCACACGATCAGCAGCCGCATTCGGTGGGACGATCCACTCGGCTTTGACGCCGCCAGCATCAACCGCCTCCGACTTCACATCGGACGCGACGCGCTCCGACACCTTCTCCATCGCGCCACGCATCCGCCCGACTTCGGCATTTGGATCGCGCGGTACGGATTTAACGATTTCGATTACTTTCGCAAGTTGTGCACTGGCCATTTCCAGTTTCCTCCATGTGGACGTTGATGTGCGATCAGCGCTAGTTTCGCGCCAAAATGCAAGAGCCACTCATCCCCTTTCTGCCGGCATCGCCCGATCTCCAGTGGGCTCCCATTGAACTGATCATTGCTAATTCCGAGGTTAATAAGTAAGATTTTTCTGGGTTTTTAGTTTGTGTTCACCGGAATAATCGAAGACCTCGGAACTGTGGCCGCGATCAAGCGCTCCGCCAAGGGTGCAGTGATAGCAATTCGCACCGGCTTGCCGACGGCGAAGATCGGTATTGGCGACTCGATTGCGATCAACGGCGCCTGCATGACAGTCACCAAAAAGACCCGCGGCATAATCAGCATGGACGTCTCCGAGGAGTCGTTGCGCCGCACCGTACTCGGCGATCTGGAGCCCGGCGCGCGCGTCAATCTGGAACGCTGCCTGACACTCGGCAAGCTTATCGGCGGCCATCTGGTCAGCGGCCACGTCGATGGCGTCGGCCGCATCGTCGCAATCGAGCCTGAAGGCGACTCGCGCCTCTACACCTTCGAAATTCCCGCAGCCCAGGCCCATTATCTGGTCGAAAAAGGATCGGTCACCCTCGACGGCATCAGCCTCACCGTCTTCAATATCCGCAACCGCCGCTTCACCGTCGCGCTTATCCCTCATACGCTCAAGATGACCACGCTCGGCTTCAAAGGCGCGGGCGATCGCGTCAATGTCGAGAGCGATATGCTGGTCAAATATGTCGAACGAATCCTCGGTGACAGTTTCGGCGATCGCCTGAATGGCGGACGCAAACGAGCCGCCGCTAAAGCCCACGGCGCTGTCCGGACGCTGGCTGGAGACGCACCATGAGCCTGATGCAGATTCCACGCAAGATCGAATACGCGCTGCGGGCCATGATTCATCTCGCTGATCATCCGAGTGCGCGCGGGCATGAAATCGCCGAGCAGGAACGTATTCCGAAGTATTACCTCGAGAAGGTCATTCGCGATCTGATGCGCCGCGGGCTCGTGAATGCGCGCCGTGGACCCGGCGGCGGCTATCAGCTTGCCCGCCCGGCCGAAACCATTTCGTTCCGCGACGTTATCGAAGCAGTCGAAGGCCCCATCACGCTCAACGTATGCGTCGACGGACTGCGCCAATGCGACATGCAGCCGACCTGCCGAATGTTCCGCGTATGGGAAGAGGGCCAGCGGATGCTGCTCGATATCTTTTCGCAGACCACCCTTAGCACCATCGCCTCATCGAAACATTCTGGCGTCCCGAATCGCCCGTTCAGTTATCCGGCGGAGCAATCCGCGCCGGCCAAAACTGACTCCGCAGCCTGACCCAAGTTGAAAGGTAGGCCGAGCCTGCGAGGCCGTGTGGACGTGAGTCTGCGAACCGGCCGCCTAGACACTCTGAAACCGAGCCTGCGAGGCCGTGCTCGACTGAGTCTACGAACTGAGAGCCTAAGAACCGCACGACAACACCGCCTGCTCCATTCTGCGTTGCGCTTGCGACGTATGGGTAAGATCATGCCATCACGCCCGGCAAACTCTGATTTATGAGCGATCGTAGTGAACGATAACCATGCTTCGGTGCTTCGCGAAATCGAAGGCGGCGCGCCTATTTTCAGCGAAAAAACTTTCTACCTCGAGGAATTCTACGGCAAGAGCCTGCTCTTCGCGCTGGTCCCGCCTAGTGGCGATAATGCCCGCGAACTCGATTGGCTGGTGCTGACCCTGCGCGAATTGAGGCGCAATCTGACCCGTTGCATCGTCATCGTTTCGTCGCAGACCGTGACACGACTGATCCGCCGCCTCGGCCGCAATCTTTATAACGCCTCGCCCGCCCTCTTCAATCCAGCGAAGGGCCTGCGCACGCGCCCCTATCCTCCCGATTCGGCAGTCGCAGCAATCTGGCAGGGCTTGCGCAAAAGCTCGATCGTGATCGGCGCCGCCGAAACTGACGATCCGGCGGACCTCGTGGTCTTCGCGCAAGAACTCGCGAGCCGCCTGCGCGTGTTCAAACTCGTGATGCTCGATCGTTCCGGCGGCCTAACCAATCCCAGCGGTGAATGCGATTCCTTCGTCGAGCTACATCAGTTCCGCAAGGTTCTAGTCCGCGAGAAGTCGCCGCTGCGGCGCGCGCTCATCCGCGCCGCCCATCGCGCATTGCGCGAGGGTGTCGCTTCGGTAAACCTCACCACCGCCCGAGGGGTCTACCAGGAGCTTTTCAGTTTCCTGGGGACCGGCACGCTCTTCACCGAAACCCGCTACGCCGATATCAAGCCGATCTCGATTGACGACTTCGACGAAGTTCACGCGCTGATTTTGCGCGGCCAGCAGGAGGGATTTCTGCTTCCTCGCAATGCCGAAGAGATCGCGGGACTCCTCCCTTCATGCTTCGGCTTTCGTATCGGCGACGAGCATCTCGCCGGCATCTGTTCGCTGCTTACAGAACCATATCATCGCGAGCGCGCTGGTGAGTTGACCGCCCTCTATACGCTCACACGCTTTCAGGGCGAAGGCGTCGCCGCTGAACTGGTCAAGGAAGTTTTGAAGGAGGCCGCCGCACGCCGTCTCCGCTATGTCTTCGCGTGTACATCAGAGGAACACGCCGCCGGCTTTTTCGATCGCATGAAGTTTGCGCGCGTCGATTCGAGTGCGATCCCACATGCGAAATGGCGTGGCTACGACAAAGATCGCATCGCCCGCCTCGTCATCTTCCGCCACGACGTCCCCTGAGCTCTCCGCGTTGAGACAAACAGAATAGACATATTCATTAACAAGTCCCGGGATTAATGGCTCTTCAGTATGATCCTCTAAATGTCTTGCCGCCATTTGTCGCGAGGTCCGTCTCATTTGCAGGCAAAACTAGCAAGTCATGTCGAGTGGCTACTCCACTTCGGTTTGACTATCCCTTGCTGCGCTGGTCGTAGGAAATCGAATAAGCAGCCGATCGCGCGAGTAGAATCGGATCGGCCGAAAGATCGATCCCGTCTGTCAGGTTGGTTGGGTCAAATACCAACCGGCGCTCATCGGCGGCGGACGTTGCAGAAATACTAGTGATTTCCAACCGTCCTAACTCGGCCAGCGGCCGATCCGTCGGCCACAAGGCGGTGGCGTCGTCTGTCGGGTCGCCCTCTCCAGCTATCTGCAAAAGCAAGCGGAAGGCCACCGGACTCTTCCGCAGCCGGTTCTCCAGTTCCTGACGCAGGAAATTCGCATTGCGTTTGCTGGCATCATCAGTTGACAGATAGGCCTCTCCCGCTTCAGGCATCCATCGGTAACGGCCGAATCGGCTGCTGCCATCGGCGGCGTTGAACCGAAAAGCGTGCTCTGAATAATAGATCGCCTGACCATAGCTGGCCGGTACTGGTTTCTGCATTAGTCGCTCAATAAACGCGCGAGTTGCCGGGTGACTATCCAAAAACCCGGGGACGGCATCTGGGTCCGGTTTGCCGGTGATCGAGTCAGGTAGCTGCGCCTTCAGGAACGCGAGTAGGTCCTCAGGCGTCCGAGCCAAAAATCCTTCGATCGAGAGCGCTAGGATGTCAGTATTCTTGCCGTCAGGTAATTGAAACTTCACCGCCAGCGCCCGCGCGTTAGCGAGGCCATCGTGGACGTCAGGGTCTCCGCTCGCATTGGAGAACCGCATGATGGTTGGAACCGCGTGACCTTGTAGATGCGCAGCTCGGCTTACGTTTGGTGCATCGGGTGCGGCGCGAAAGGTGCCCGCGCAGACAAGGCCCTTAGCGTGGACGGGTCGGAATCCTTGATGCGGGCCGGCCAGGGCTCGCATGGTCTCGACGAGTTGACTACTTACTCCGCCCGGTCCTGTCGATTCTGGCATGTTAGACTTCCTTCCCGTGTGTTGATCGAAATGGGCCGATCTCCAAACGGGGATCGGCCCATTATCATCCGATATTTACTAGGTTCTAGTTGATCGCCTTGCGCCGTTGCAGCAATGCGTCAATGTCAAAGTTGAAGATTCGCGCCGCATTTAGTCCCAGGATCTTCGCGCGCTGCTCATCATTCAGATGGCCCATCTGACGCTCGATCGCTTCCGCCGAATGCGGCCATGATCCCTCATGATGCGGATAGTCATTCGCCCACATGAAGTTGTCGATTAGATTATACTTCACTGCCAGATCCAGTCCGACGCGATCTTCCTGGAAAGTCGTCGCGCCGTTGCTGCGGAAATACTCACTCGGCATCTTCGGAAGTTTCGGGAACGACCACATATGGTGCTTGCGATAGGCCTCGTCCATGGCGTCGAGCGCCCACGGAACCCATCCGATCCCGCACTCGATCCCAGCAAAGCGAATCTTCGGGTAGCGCTCGATCACGCCCGACGCGCACAGGTTCGCGATCGGCTCAATCGTCGGCGACAGCGAATGCGACACGTAATTAATCACCGCTCCGCCGTCCTTGCGCGCCGCACGCGGATCGCGTCCGGTCGAGATATGGAAGGTGATCGGCATGTTCGTGTTCTGGATCAACTCCCACATCGGGTTGTAGATACCAAGATTGTAATTCGGATGGCGCGCATCATAGTTGCCGAAGACCGGCTTGCACGGCAGCGACAGCCCACGGAATCCCAGCTTTGCGACGCGCTCAATCTCCGCCATCGCCAGCTTGACGTCGGCGGTCATAATCGCCGCCATAGGCGACATGAAGCTGTTGTACTTGCCGAAAGTCTCCCATGCCCAGTCGTTATAGACGCGGCATTGGGCGTCACCGAACTCCGGGTCCTGCGTCGCCCAGACCATCAGGCCCTTGTTCGGGAAGATGATTTCGGCGTCGATTCCATCGCGCGCGTGGTCCTTAATCCGTTGCTCAGGATCGTAACCAGATTTGTTCCGCAGAGCGTCCTCGCCCTCGAACTTGAAGCCATTGAAGTCCGGCGCACGCGACTTCTGCCAGCCTTCCGAGACCATCCACTTGACGCCGTTCTCGTCCGTCTCGATATGTGGCAGGCGCGCGCGGTACTTCGCGTCAATCCGCTCCTGCCATAGACCGCCCGGCTCATTGCAATGGCAATCAGTTGAGATCATCAAGTACTTGTTAGGATCGCCGGGCCGCGCGGTTCGCTTCCAGCCCTCGGCGCCCGGCGTTTCGAGACGCCAGCGATTCGGTTGATTAACTTCGGTATTGGTATCCTCGATCATCTAATCTTCTCCATGAGATGGCTTAATCGTAGGAGCCACGACTTTACGTAGCTTAGGCTACTGCCCACCCTCTCGGTTGTCCAGCAACCCCTGGAACGCGTCCTCGGCTAGTGCGCTTGCAAAGCACCCGTCGGTTAGATCAGTCGAAGCTCTTTCATCACCCCGCGCAGACGTTCCGCCGGACCAGCTGTCATCGGCACCAATGGCAACCTCACTTCATTCTGACAGCGTCCTATGAACGCGCACGCCTGCTTGACCGGTATCGGATTCGTCTCGACGAACAGCGCCCGCATCAGCGGCAGCATCCGGTAATGGATCTCCCGCGCATGGACGAAGTCACCGGTCAAAGCAGCAGCCGCCAGCTCATGGATTTCGCGCGGCATCACGTTGCTGATCGTCGCGATTACGCCTTTCCCGCCGAGCGCCATGATTGGCAGAGTCAATGAATCATCGCCCGATAGAATCGCTATCCGGTCGCCGCACAGCCGTAGGATGTCGGAGGTCTGGTCCATCACGCCCGATGCCTCCTTGACCGCTACGATCTGCTTGATTTCGGCCAACCGCGCGATCGTCTCCGGCGCGATATGCGACCCGGTTCGACCCGGAATGTTGTACACGACAATCGGAATATCGACCGCCGCCGCGACTGCTCTGTAATGCTGGTAAATTCCTTCCTGCGTAGGCTTGTTGTAATACGGCGAGATCATCAGCGCGCCGTCCGCGCCAATCTTCCGCGCATGCGCTGTCAGCCGGATCGCCTCCGCCGTCGCGTTCGAGCCCGTACCAGCAACCACTGGAACCCTCCGCCGCGCTTGATTGACTGCGATCTCGATTACCTTCTCATGTTCGTCGTGACTCAGCGTCGCTGATTCACCGGTCGATCCGCACGGCACAATCCCGTCGACGCCTTCCTGAATCTGCCATTCGATCAGGTCGCGAAACGCTTTTTCGTCGACCTTGCCGTCACGGAAAGGTGTTATCAAAGCTGACAGGGCGCCGCTGAACATCGCTATCCCTCCACTCAGACGTCGATTAGCTCGTCGTCACCGACCGTGATCGAACCGCGATAAACTTCCACCGCATCGCCGGTCATAAAGACATGATTCGCGCCGTCGCCGCGCTCGCGCCATTCGATATCAAGCTTGCCGCCGCGCAACTCGACCGTCGCTTGCCGCTCGCTATGACCGTTCAGTACCGCTGCGACCAGTGCCGCGCATGCACCAGTCCCGCACGCGAGCGTCTCACCCGACCCCCGCTCCCACACTCGCATCTTCAGATGGTCACGCCCGATCGGCAGGATAAATTCGGTGTTCACCCGTTTCGGAAAGAACGGATCATTCTCGAAGCGCAATCCCAGTTGCGCAAAAGCGACATCGTCGAGGTCAAACACGCTCTCATCTTCGACGAAGACCACGCAATGCGGATTCCCCATCGAGACCGCCGTAATCTTGTACTCGCGCCCGCCGATTTTGAGTGGATAGCCGATCACCTGCCCGTCCGCCCGCACCGGAATCTCACGGCCCTCGAGAATCGGCTCGCCCATATCGACCGTGGCCGCGATCGGACGCAGGTCCTCGACTATCAGTTCGATTGTCTTCCGTCCGCAATCCGTATCGACCACAATTGGGTTTTGTTGTCCGTCCTGAATTCCGTACTGTAGCCGCGCGACGCAGCGGATTCCGTTCCCGCACATTTCCCCGCGGCTGCCGTCGGCGTTGTACATCTCCATCCTCACGTCCGCATGCCGCGACGGACACAGCAAGATCAGTCCGTCACCGCCAATGCCGAACCGCCGTTCCGATAACCGCCGCGCCAATGCACCCGGATTCGCGGGACGTACCCGATCAGCAACGACATAGATATAGTCGTTGCCGCAGCCATGCATCTTGACGAAATCGAGCTTAGGCATCGGGACCGCCTGCCAGCGTCACAATCTTTTCGTTGCGGATTATGTCCTCGAAACTGTCGCGCTCACGAATTACATGCACGTCGCCGCCATTGATTAGCAGTTCCGGCGCGCGTGGACGGCTGTTGTAGTTCGACGCCATTACGAAACCGTATGCCCCAGCGCTCATCACGGCCAGCAAATCGCCCGAATCCACCTCTGGCAATTCGCGTTCGAGCGCGAGGAAATCGCCACTCTCGCATACCGGGCCGACCACATCGCCCACGATCAGCTTCTTCGCTTCGCGCCGGATCACCGGCTGGATCTCATGGTACGCCTCGTAGAGCACCGGCCGAATCAGGTCGTTCATCGCCCCATCGACGATCACGAACCGCTTCACGTCGGTTTCTTTGACGTAGAGCACGCGCGTCACGAAGATTCCCGCGTTACCGACCAGCACCCGTCCCGGCTCGATAATGATCCTCAGACCGAGGTTTCGCAGCGGACCCATTAACGCCTCAGCATACGCCGAGGGCGATGGCGGCTGCTCCTGATAGGGAATCCCCAGTCCGCCGCCAAGATCGAGGTTGCGCAGCGCGATTCCATCGGCGCGTAGATCTGCGACGATCTGAGCGACCTTTTGGCCCTCTTCAGCAAACGGCCCGGTCTCCGTAATCTGCGATCCGATATGCGTGCTGAGTCCCGCCAGGTCGAGATTCGGCAGTCCGCGCGCCTCGGCGTAATACTCACGCACCTGTGACAGCGGGATTCCGAATTTGCTGTCGCGATGGCCGGTCGAAATGTGCGGATGGGTCCCCGGGTCCAAATCCGGATTCACCCGCAGGCTAACCGGTGCGCTGATCTGCATCCGCCGCGCAATCGCCGACACGCGATGCAGCTCCGGGCGGGACTCGACATTGATCATCAGGATGCGCTCTTTTAGCGCCGTCTCGATCTCCTCGTCGGTCTTGCCCACGCCCGAAAAAACGATCTTGCCGGGGTTCGCGCCGGCCGCCAGGCAGCGCTTCAATTCGCCTACCGAGACGATATCGAAACCCGCGCCCATATCACCGTAAAGCTTCAAGATACTCAGGTTCGAGAGCGCCTTCATCGCGAAACAGATTAGATGGTCGATGCCTTTGAACGCCTCATCCATCACGCGAAAATGCCGCCGCAACGTGCGCGCGCTATAGATGTAGAGTGGCGTGCCATAACGCTCCGCCAGTGCCGCTACCGGCACGTCCTCGGCGTAAAGCTGATTATCCCGAAAATTAAAGTAATTCATCGATTACAATACTGTTCGCATCCGCTCGCTGATTGATCCGTCCACAGCCCTCAAGAATGAACGACCGTTTTATCACAGCTCCACCACACGCAAAACCGCCTGGTCGGCCCAGGTATTGTCTAAGTTCCGAGCTGAATGCCTGAATTTTGAACGCGAGTGACTTATTTGGCCAAGCGAGGATCGTCAGTCGAAATACATAAGCCGCCAATAACCAAGGGCTTAACGGGCTTGTTCGTACCGTCAGGCTGAGGGAAAACGTAACATTTCGCGATATCGCGCTGACATCTGGCCGCTGAATCGTAAGCGGCCATCTGGTCCCATTCCGAAATTGGAGCGCGGAGGTTGCGTGGTCCCGATGGGTCTCCGTTGGGGTTTTGGAGAGGCGGAATCATCAGATACCATCCGACTAAGGCCAACGCGGTGATGTGGCGAGTGGTCATTCTTATAAATTAGGCTCACTCCGCATTCTGACGCTACGAACTTTATCGTATCTCGGGCGTGTCGGAATTAGGTAGGCAGCGAGACTGGTGTAGGTAGAGGGAAATTCGCCGGATTCGGCGGCGGGGGCGGCTTCACCCGCGTAATCTCGACCACATTCGATGGATCGCTGCGATATCCGTCCGTCGTCTCGGCAATAATTGCGTAGCGATAATGTGCGCCGATCTGGGTCTCCTGATCGTCATAGGTAAAAACCATCTGGACCTGGAAACGCTCCTGATCGGTCACCGGAATCTCGACCAGCGGCTGCATCTCGGCGGTATCGCCCTCCGCCCGCATAATCACGAAACCACCGAGATCGCGCATCGTATTGCCGCCTGAATACGTCAGCGGACGATTCCACTTCAGCATGATTCCGTCTTGCACCGACGCCGCCGTCAGGCTCGTGATTCTTTCGGGTCGCGCTTTTTCCGGCGGCACCGGCGCGCTCTTCACGCCGCACGCTCCCAGCACCGCGGCCACCGAGATAATCAACGATGTAAGGAGTAAGGTCCTGACAGTATCGTTCTTCCGCACCGGCCGCGTCCGCTCTATCCGTTGGATCATGCCCTCATCACACTCCACATCCACGGGTCAATGGCCATCGTACTCGCCGCTGTGCCGCCGAAGCCCTGCCGCTGCATTTCGTGCGTGATCAAAATCATTCGCGGCCAAGCTGCTTGAGCCGGCGGCGAACGGTCGCCGGCGCCGGGCCGCCAATCAGCTTGCGCGCCGCGATCGAGCTTTCCGCCGACAGCATCGCGATCACGTCCGGCCCGAACGCCTTCGCATAGCCCTGTAATT
>DATKPK010000248.1:0-9919 GCA_035524095.1 Binataceae bacterium (SeqCode)
CACTGCTTCCACGCGCGCCAGCCTCGAGGAGGTCGAGCGCGATCACATCATCCGCGTCCTCGCCGATTCACTGACTCTCGAAGATGCCGCCGAAACCCTCGGCGTCGACGTCTCAACCCTCTGGCGCAAACGCAAACGCTACAAAATCGACTAATTCGCCCCTATATATAAACCGCCCGCTATATAAACCGCCCGCACACTACTTACTGACCGATAGCCCATGCTCTCTCACCCGAGTGATCCGCTTCGTGTCAGCAGGTAAGCACTTTCATTCTCAAATATCCCGAAGAGTATTCAATCGGCATTTCAAGCCACAACACAACAGTGTTGCAACCTGCAATCATTTAGCGAGTAAGCCGGTTCCCATTCTTGAATTTGTCTTACGGATTGGGGCAAGTGCCGTCGGCACGTGTAATGCCTTCGTTAAATTGAGGATAGGAGAGCAGGAGGCTTGTTCGTTCAGAGCCTCGGCAAGGGACGGTCATGAAATTTACGACCGAAGGTGTAACCGCTTGGACATCCCAGGCTAATCTGGGGTCGCCTCGTTTGACTTTAGTTAAACCTCCGAGGGCGCAAGCGTTGACAAGCTCCGCAACATCGGCGGCGCAGGCTTTTTCAGCGGCTGAGATGCGGCATCATTTCGCGATTTGGAAACTCGCACCAGCCGAACCCTCGAACCGGCATTTAGAGCTTTATTTCTGTCTCCGATGCAAGTGGGCGTTCCGTGTTGACGGTCGCAGAGGCCTGATAACTCCTCTGGATAAAGATGGCAATGCGGTCGAAGGAGTCGCAGCTGGCGAACGGCTAGCGACTTTTGCGTCAGGGCCTTGCCCGGTGTTCGCTAACCTGACTCCGCATTCGCGCCTGACGGAACGCCTAACTTTAATGGACCGCTTACGAGCGCGCCTTAGCGCGCCAGTGTTCGCCGTGTGCAGAGCCATGGTGGCGACCTTTTGGCGGAAGTAATCCATGGTCAATTGTCTTGCGAATTCCCAATTAAAACTAACTTGATCCAGGTTTCAATATCGCGGCGGTGAAGTCTTAGGACACTGCGCATAGCTTATCTAAGACTTTCTGCGGTCGAACTGCCTGGTTCAATCCACCAGGACGTCAGCATGAAAAAGATCGAGGCAACCATCAAACCTTTCAAACTAGATGAAGTCAAAGAAATGCTGTGGTCGATAGGAGTTGACGGACTTATCGTCAGCGAAATTAAAGGATGCAGCAAGCAAGAAGGCCATGCCGAATTATACCGGGGTGGCGAGTATGTAATTGATTATTTAGTCATGATCAAGCTGGAGCTTATCGTTGCCGACAAAATGGCACCGACGGTGGTGGAGGCCATTCAGCGCGCCGCTCGTACGGGCAGGATTGGTGACGGCAAAATCGTGGTGATGCCAATTGACGACGCGATCCGGATTCGCACAGGCGAGCACGGTACGAGCACGCTTTAAAAGATACTGATCACGCAGCGCAGGGTGTATTTTGCCCAGCTGCAAGAACTCGCTTGTTCTCCGCAAGCTCGAATCGGAAGAAAAAGCAGCCATCATAACTAAACTGTATTAAGCCGATCGGGCGATCCCACGGCCTCGTTGATCAGCGCTTGATGAGGCCGGGGAAAGCTCTATCAAAAGAAGACACTCGTGCAGGACCCAGAGTTATTGTTCGTTATTCCCACTTACCGATTGCGCGACGTAGGCGAGACCGTTGAATGCTACGACGAGCATTTCTGGCGCAATGGCCATGCGGTCAAGATGCTTGTGTTTGATGATTCGAGTCCAGCCAATCAGGAGAAGTATTATCCCTTGCTGGAGCGGACGTCTACGCATAACAGCTTGTATTATGTCGGCCCCCGTGAAAAAGAACAGTTCGTTGCCTATCTCAATGCCCGGTTGCGCGACAAAAGGTTAGAAGGGCTGGTCAAGAACCTGTTTCGTCCTAGTTACGGGGGCAATCGCAATTACACTTTGATGTACACCCTCGGCGGCCTCATGATCAGTTCCGACGATGATATGCGGCCGTACACGTTGATAGAGGACAGCCCGGAGTCACTCGGAAATGACGAAGTATGCCGCGGCAAGTTGGTCAAAACCGGCCAGAATGGTTACACGCGCAAATCGTTCGATATCGTTGCATCGTTTCTCGACGTTCTGGGCAAGCCGGCCGGCCAGGCCCCGGACAACTACGAGCACGGCGAACTGTTAGTGGACACATCGATGGACTTGGAGACTAACACTACCAAAGGCCTCGCCTGGGAGAACTCCCTGCTGCTTCGGCATGGCCCCTTGGCCGATGATGCCGTAGTCAAGATCGCCCAGACGTTTCGCTCTGGAACCAATGACATCGATGTGCTCGATTTCGTCGACCTGTTCCTCGCTGACGAGGGGCAGACCAATCTCGATGACCTCAACGACGTCTATGTGTTGGTCAACTTTCGTCCCGTTGTTACCAAAAAAAATTGGCGCATGGATTGCGGCGTAGCGGCGTACGATAACACCTTTGGCCTGCCGCCGTTTTTCCCGACCCGGTTACGCTTCGAGGATTTCATCTACCGGCTCTGGGTGCAGCAGGAGGGCATTGCCTCCGCTCATGTCGATGCCGCGCAGCATCATACAAGAAGCAACTACATGCGCAATCCTCCAGCCGGCGAGATCTTCAACGAAGAGGTGACCAATCTTCTCAAGCGCAAGATCAAAAATACGGTGTCCAGTTTGGGCGAGCTCGGCATCAGCTTTGACTATGATGGCGAGGTTACAGCACAGGACGCCGAGGAGATCCTGAGCAAGATCTCCGCATTGTGCCGGAGAGCCATGCAGTCGGCTGAGACCGCTGCCAGCCCGGAGCGGAGCCGCTCACTCCGCCTGTTTGCGGCCAACCTTGAGAAAGCCTTCTACGGGTTTGAACCAGACTTTTTTCAGCAGAACATGGTGCGGATCGTCGATGATGTCGTAAGCGTGATCAAAGGTTCGATAGAGCTGTGGCCGACTCTGGTCGAGATTTGCTATTTCCAGAAGCACCACAAAGGGCTGCCGCAGGTCCGCGTCCAGAACCATCAGAAAAAGTAGGGGGGTCGGCATCCTGATACTCATCCGCCGACCGCCTGGGTTCACAGTCGACCCATCCGCGCCCGATACTGGGGCATGAAAGTCCCGCTTGGGGAGCCGCTCGCCACCTTCCAAATGATGAACCATGTGAGAGCGCATCGATGTCAGTTTCTCGATGAGTGAAACCATCATAATGCAATGCCTTATTGCATTCTAAGACAAACACCTGAGGATGCGTCTAATCCACCTGATCAGAATCGTCTAGTATTCAGTGAGCCTTGGGCGGTGGTCCAAAAAATGCTGGGTAGCGAGATTAAGATGGTGCACGCGGAAACCGCTCGCACCCCTCCACCTAAGTCCGCCGTAAGGATCAAAATCATGTTGGACACAGTATTCGTATTTGCGGCACTGGCGTTTTTTATGCTTGCAGTCACTTACGTATGGGGGTGTGAAAAGCTATGAGTCCGTGGGAAACCGCGTTGGGATTGATTCTGGCTGTTGGCCTGACTGTGTATCTGGTCTACGCAATGCTGCGCCCTGAAAAATTCTAGGGGGGTGGATACTACTGTGCTTGGAAATGCACTTATCCAAATAGGCTTCTTTTCGATAGTGGTCACGGTGGTCAGCGTTCCACTGGGACTTTACATGGCGCGCGTGTTTGCCGGCGAGCACACGTTTCTTGATCCCGTGCTTGCGCCGGTGGAACGTCTAATCTATCGCCTCTGCGGAGTTCAGGCAGAGAAGGAGCAGACCTGGATCGAATATACCATCGCGATGTTGCTGTTCAGCGTGGTCGGGATGGTCTCACTCTATGCGCTTCAGCGGTTGCAGTACTACCTGCCGCTCAATCCGCAGGGCTTTCCCGGTGTTGAGCAGGGGCTCGCCTTCAATACCGCTGCGAGCTTTACGACCAACACCAATTGGCAAGCTTACTCGGGCGAATCGACCATGAGTTACCTGACCCAGATGGCAGGACTCGCCTTCCACAACTTTGTGTCCGCGGCTGCCGGTTTAGCTATCGCTATCGCGGTCGTCCGCGGCTTCGTTCGGCAGAGCGCGCGGACGCTAGGAAACTTCTGGTACGATCTCGTCCGGAGCACGCTCTGGATTCTGTTACCGATTTGTATCGTCTTCACACTGGTATTGGTATGGGAGGGAGTGCCTCAGAACCTGAGCCCCTATACGCAAGTTAAGACCGTAGAAAAGGGGACGCAGACGATCGCGCAAGGCCCGGTCGCGTCACAGATCGCGATCAAGCAACTCGGCACCAATGGCGGCGGTTTCTTCAACGCCAACTCCGCTCATCCATTTGAGAACCCGACGCCGCTGACGAATTTCCTCGAGATGTTCGCAATCTTCGCTCTCGGGGCTGCCTTGCCCCACACCTTCGGCAAGATGGCTGGTGACAGGCGTCAGGGATGGGCTCTGTATGCAGCGATGGGGCTACTGTTTCTCGGTGGCGTAGCAGTCTGTACCTGGGCTGAACAGCGCGGTAATCCGCAGTTTGCAAAGCTCGGGATCAATCAGACTGCAAGCGCCGAGCAGAGCGGCGGCAACATGGAGGGCAAAGAAGTACGCTTTGGCATAGTCAATTCGGCGATTTGGGCCACCGCCACCACTGATGCTTCGAATGGTTCGGTTAACGCCATGCACGACAGCTTCACCCCATTGGGCGGGTTGGTGCCGCTTTTCAACCTGCACCTCGGAGAAGTGGTGTTCGGTGGAGTGGGGACCGGACTCGCCGGGATGATCGTGATGGCAGTGCTGACCGTATTTATCGCGGGACTGATGGTAGGTCGAACGCCGGAGTATCTGGGCAAGAAGATCCAGGCTCGCGAGATGAAACTAGCGATGCTTTATATTTTGATGTTTGCTGCGGTAATCTTAATTCCGACTGCAGTAGCGGTACTTAACAAGGGCGCGTTGTCGTCAATCGCTAACCCAGGACCTCACGGTTTCAGTGAGATCCTGTATGCGTTCTCCTCATCCGCCGCGAACAACGGATCGGCATTTGGCGGACTTAACGCCAATACAATGTTCTATAACGTGGTGTTGGCTTTCGTGATGTTGTTCGGGCGCTTTGGCACCATGATTCCAGTCTTGGCGATTGCCGGCTCGGTAGTTGAAAAGAGAGCGGTGCCGGCGAGTGCGGGCACGTTTCCGACTAATGGAATTATCTTCGTGATCCTGCTTGCAGCAGTGGTCCTCATTGTGGGTGCGTTGACCTTTTTCGCGACCTGGTCTCTTGGCCCGGTGGTCGAGCACTTCGCGATGCTGAACGGAACACTCTATTGAGGTTTGACTGTAATGGCTGAACTGACTGAACGTAAACCAACTCCGCTGTGGGAATCGGAAATCGTCACACGCGCGTTCGCGGGGGCGTTTGCCAAGCTCGATCCGCGCGTTCAAGCGCGCAATCCGGTTATGTTCGTGGTCGAAGTCACCGCGGTGGCGGTAACCTTGATACTCGGGCGAGATCTGTTTGAGTCGCATACAAGACTCGTCGGTTTCGAACTGCAGATCGCGTTATGGCTGTGGTTTACTGTGCTCTTCGCCAACTTTGCCGAGGCGATGGCCGAAGGAAGAGGCAAAGCGCAGGCCGATAACTTGCGCAAGACTCGCACTGAAACGCAAGCCTCAGTGCTGCGTGAGGGGCGTGAAGTAAAGGTAGCTGCTACTTCATTGCGCCGGGGCGATATAGTGATGGTGCGCGCTGGCGAAGTGATTCCCGGCGATGGCGAAGTCATAGAAGGCGTAGCTGCTGTGAACGAGGCTGCGATAACGGGTGAGTCGGCGCCGGTGATTCGCGAAAGTGGTGGGGATCGCAGTGCTGTGACCGGAGGCACGTCGGTCCTCTCAGACTGGCTTAAGATACGCATCACTGCCAATCCAGGTGAGACTTTTCTGGACCGCATGATTGCACTCGTGGAAGGCGCGGCACGGCAGAAAACGCCCAATGAGATTGCACTGAGTATACTGTTAGCCGGTCTCACTCTGGTGTTTATGCTCGTGTGCGTGAGCCTTTATCCTTTTGGGCTATATGCGACCGCCCGGCTGACTCTGCCGGTTCTCGTTGCCCTGCTGGTCTGTCTCATCCCGACCACTATTGGAGGGTTGCTGTCGGCCATCGGCATCGCAGGAATGGATCGGTTGGTCCAGCACAACGTGTTGGCGATGTCAGGGCGTGCAGTCGAGGCGGCGGGTGACGTTGATACTTTGCTTCTGGATAAGACCGGCACGATTACGCTGGGCAACCGCATGGCAGTTGAATTCACCCCGGTCAGGAATGTACCGGTCGGAGAATTGGCCGACGCCGCACAGCTCGCCTCGTTGGCTGACGAAACCCCAGAGGGACGTTCAATTGTGGTTCTGGCTAAGCGCGAATTCAACATCCGCGAACGGGAGCTGGCGCACCATGAAACCGAATTTATAGCGTTCTCCGCCCAGACGCGCATGAGCGGAGTGAATATCGGAGATCGCAAAATTCGCAAGGGTGCGGCGGATCAGGTTATCCAGTTCGTGCGCGAGGCCGGCGGCAAGGTGCCGGACGAGCTCGCGGGTATGGTTGATAAGATAGCGAAGAGCGGTGGCACCCCGCTGGTGGTTGCGGATACTAATCGCATCATGGGCGTGATCCATCTCAAGGACATAATCAAGGAAGGTATCAAGGAGCGATTCGCACGGCTGCGTGCGATGGGTCTGCGCACTGTAATGATCACTGGCGACAACCGGGTGACCGCAGCGGCGATTGCTAATGAAGCAGGTGTCGATGACTTCCGAGCCGAGGCAACGCCGGAAACCAAGCTCAAATTAATTCGGGATGAGCAGGCGCAGGGCAAACTTGTGGCCATGATTGGCGATGGGACCAACGATGCTCCGGCACTCGCGCAGGCAGATGTGGGCATCGCAATGAACGCCGGCACGCAAGCGGCGCGCGAAGCCGGCAACATGGTTGACCTTGATTCCAATCCGACCAAGATCATGGAAGTTGTCGAGATTGGCAAGCAGCTGCTGATCACTCGTGGAGCGCTGACAACTTTTTCAGTTGCGAACGACGTTGCTAAGTATTTTGCAATTATTCCGGCGATGTTCTTGCTCGCATATCCGGAGCTGCAAGCGCTCAACATCATGCATTTGTCTACGCCTCAGAGCGCCATCTTGTCGGCGGTAATCTTCAACGCGCTGATCATCATTGCCCTTATTCCACTGGCGCTTCGGGGTGTACAGTACCGTCCCGTCGGCGCGGTCGGCATACTCACGCGTAACCTCACGATCTATGGCGTCGGCGGCATTATCGCTCCGTTCATAGGCATCAAGGTGATCGATATGCTGCTTACCGCTTTCCACTTGGCCTAGGAGAACAACCAACATGAGCTTAATGGTCGCAATTAGAATGACTATAGTCCTGACGGTGTTAACGGGTATCGTTTATCCGTTGCTGATGACCGGGTTTGCTCGCGTGCTATTCCCGTCGCAAGCCGGCGGTAGCCTTATCTATCAAAATGGAAACGTAGTCGGATCCTCCTTAATTGGACAGAACTTTAGTAAATCGGAATATTTTCATAGCCGTCCGTCGGCCGCAGGCAACAATGGTTATGATCCAACCGCATCGGGAGGTTCCAACCTCGGACCCACTAATAAGAGCTTCATTGACTCTGTAAAACAGCGTTTGAAGACCGTTTTAGAAGAAAATCCCGGCTCCCAGCCGTCGCAAGTACCAGTTGATCTCGTCACCGCATCAGGCAGTGGCTTGGATCCCGAAATCAGCCCGGCTGCCGCTGACCTTCAGGTTCAGCGTGTCGCGAAGGCACGAGGACTTAGCGATGAGACCGTTCGAAGCCTGGTGGAGGCCCACACCAAGTCTCGTTGGGGCGGCTTCCTTGGTGAGCCGGGCGTCAATGTGGTGGAACTCAATCTCGCACTTGATGGGTTGCGTGGGGATAAATCGACTGCCCTCAAGTAGATCGAGGTAATCGCGTACTCTCTGACACAGTTAGTTAACGGAGCATACTACTAATTGACGCGCCGCCGCCAGGTTGCAGAGCGTGAATGGTCCGAAGCATAAGATAGCGTCTCCTGCAGCCGCACCGTCCGATTATGCGACGGTTGCTGGCCAGTACCGCACAAGGTGCTCGCGGAACCTATTGAGGCCTGCGCATTATAGTGACGCCAACCCAGGGTCCAAAACCCGTCCAAATATACCCATCCGGGTCGTTGAGTTGTCCCTATCTTATGCAAGGCTCAATAATTTGTAATAACCACGAGTGCGAGAAGCGAATATTTGAGCGAACCGGAAGCGTAACTGCCCTATGCGATCTGCAGCTCAGCCTTGGACCTGCGTGATTCCTCGGTCGTGGCTTGAATGGTCCGTCCTCGAGAGAGCGGATTAAGGTCAATACCAAATTGTAGAGCGGGACCTTGAAAGCTCACCGAAAACGGTTCAAAGCTCAGATCGTTCAAGAAGGGCCCGAGAATTCACTTCTTCTGCAACCGCTTAGTCCGGCTATGCGGAGCCTGCTTGAGAGTGCTGAACAGGCCGCCGCATCCGATGGAACTATACTGCTGGTTGGCGAGGGCGGTAGTGGGAAAAGCCTGCTAGCCAGACAAATCCATCTATGGAGTGCACGGCGCTCACGGTCCTTTTCGATCATCAACTGTTCAACGCTATCTCAGCAAATCTATGGAGGCGACCGGTCGGATCGGCATTTAAGTGTTCCACTTATGAGCGTCCAGCGCGGACTGACTACTTTCAACATAACAGAAGGTGGCACTTTGCTTCTGGCGAGCATTGAAGATCTGCCGCTCGCGCTTCAGGTCGAATTTGCTCAATTTGTGCAGGATCGCACGCTGCGAACAGTCGGGGGCGAAAGAACGATTGATGTGCGGATAATCGCCACAGCTAATCGGGACCTCGCCACGGAAGTCACCCTGCACCATTTTCGAGAGGATCTCTTTTATGCCCTGAACATAATCTCACTACGCGTTCCACCGTTACGCGAACGTCCTTCAGACATTCTTCCATTAGCGGCACGCATGCTCGTTATCGCCGCGATGCGCAATCATCGGACCGGCTTGCAACTCTCTCGTAAAGCGGCAGAGACTCTGACTCAATACCATTGGCCCGGGAACTTGCGCGAACTGCGCAATGCGATGGAATCAGCGGCGGTGTTATGCGATGGAGGAGTGGTCACGCCCGCACATCTGCCAGAAGCACTTGCGAAGCACAAGGCGGATAAGGCTACGGCGACTTCGACCGGCGCTAGCCTCGACCAGATTGAGCGTGAACACATAACGCGCGTGCTAGGGGAGAGCTCGACGCTGAAGCAAGCTGCAGTCACATTGGGTATTAGTCCAAGCACACTTTGGCGCAAGCGCACTCTTTACGACATTGATGTGGCTATTAGTTCAAAGACCAAGAAAGCCGTTTAGCTGGAACATCTTGCGGAGTGTCAGCGACAGAGCGCATTTAACCTATTGATACTTGAATAATATAGTGACATAAGCTAGTCTAGAGCCATGGGGTTTCCACGTGGGATGCGGCGGGATCGGGTGGCTTTGGAACAGCGGCGATTGCAGGCGGCACGGCTGCTGGAGCAGGGCTTAACGGAGGCCGAAGTGGCGCGGCGGCTGGGCGTGCATCGCCAGTCGGTGAACCGCTGGGCCAAGGCATTAAAGGTAGAAGGCCGCGCCGGTTTGCACCGCGCACAGCGGGCAGGCCGGCCGCCCAAGCTGGGCGAAGCCGAGATGGCGCAGCTCGAAGAATGCCTCAAGCAAGGGCCCGAGCAATTCGGATATCTGAGCGGGCTATGGACGCTGGCGCGGGTGGCCAAGCTGATCAAGCAGCAGCATGGCGTGCGGTACGACGCCTCGCAGGT
>DATKPK010000249.1:0-4907 GCA_035524095.1 Binataceae bacterium (SeqCode)
TTCTCAGACTGCTGATCCTGGTGCCTTCAACGGCCGAGGGGATGCAGCTTCAGCCGCACTTAAGTCTGATGCGCGTGATTCTGGGAGTATTACTGTCACTGGCTTCCGCGATTGCATGGTTCCCGTTGCAGATCGCGTGGATAAGACTGGCACTGAACGGTCCGAACTCTGTAGCCGATCGTCCGATCTGGACCTTCGGACGAACTGAAAGACGGTTTCTGATTGGCACGTTGCTCCTGGCGTCGATCACATTGGGGCCATTCGCTCTCGTTCTTTTGCTGACTTTGGCAACACAGCTTATAGCACTAAGGATATTCTTGGTCATAGCGGCAATTGGTCTTTTGGTCGCTGGACTGATATGTGCGGTCCGTCTGTGGTTTATCCTGATTGAGATCGCGCTGCAGCGCTATCAAAGCCTCCGCGATTCGTGGGATAAGACGCGCGGTATCGTATGGCGCTTGATCGGTGTAAACGTTTCCGCGGTCCTGCCCTTCCTGATCGTGGCTGGAATTTGTGGTTACATCCAAGAGAACGTCACTACCTACGTGGCTTGGGTTGAGCTCGCTCTTGTAGGAACCGTTTTCACGATTCTACCAAGCACATCAGCTATCGGCGCGCTGGCGCTCGCGTATAAGTTTACGACGCCGACGACGCCGCCATCAGAGACCGCTGCCGTGGCGACAAGTTGAAGTATCAGGATCATGCGGCGCGGCGGCCGAATGTCAATCCGATTGTAGCTAGTTCATTTCGTGGGCACGGACCAAATCGAGATGCGTCATGATACCTGCCGCGTCGGCCTGCGGCTTAAAATCCGGATCGAGCGCCAAGGGTGCGCCGCCAGCGGCCGGGACCGCCTCGGCATAGCCACACTCACAGATATAGATGTAGTGGGTCCGGTCATCGAAGCGTGCAGGCAAATTAGCGATAAATCGATGATAGCGCGGACGCTCCGTCTTACGCTCAATCGCTTCCTGCATAACGTAATCCCCCCGGATTGATCGTTGAATGCTGAGTTGCCGAACGGTTGCATATCTGTCGGTTCGACGAGCTACGCTGCCCTTTCATCGGCAATGCGAGCCAATTAAACGACGTAAATGCGTCTGATGCAATACCTTCTGCGCTAGAAGGTCAAATTAGCGGAAACTGATGCTTAATCCGTGCTATTTATGTCTTATCCGGCACCAGCTTGAGACGGCCCTGACGGACCGGCGCCGACGCACCCTTGCCGCGCCCGGCCGGTTTCTTTATACCCGATGCCGTTGAGGAGCCACCACGCGCAGCGAGACCCTCGCTTCCGCGAGCATCCTTGGGGCGCGCGCCACCTTTGGGCGGAGCCGGTGGAGGTGGCGGCTTCTCCATACCGAAGACCTGGCGTTCGAGCCGCTTGATACGATCGCGCAATGCCGCCGCCCGCTCGTAATCGAGCTTCTCGGCTGCCTCCATCATCTCGCGCCGTAAATCTGTGATGCGATCGGGCAGCTCATGCGGCGGAACGAATTCCTCTTCAACTTTCGCTGGCGCCTCGATTTCGGGCACGACGGCCCATTCGGGTGAGTACATCTCAACGAGTGAGGCGTCGATCGCTTTGATGATCGACTTGGGGGTTATGCCGTGCTCTTCGTTATACGCGACCTGCTTGGCACGGCGCCGATTGGTTTCCTCGATCGCCATTTTCATCGAGGCGGTGATTGTATCGGCGTACATTATAACCTTGCCATGCAGGTTACGCGCCGCACGTCCGATCGTCTGGATCAGTGAACGGGCCGAGCGCAGATACCCTTCCTTGTCAGCGTCGAGGATTGCGACCAGCGAAACCTCAGGCAGATCGAGCCCCTCGCGCAGCAGGTTGATTCCAACCAGCACGTCGAAATCGCCCTTGCGCAGGCTGCGAATAATCTCGACGCGCTCGATCGTCTCGATATCGCTGTGCAGATAACGAACGCGCACGCCGAGGTCGTGATAGTAGTCCGTCAGGTCCTCGGCCATTTTCTTGGTCAGACAGGTCGCGAGCACGCGTTCACCGGCCTCGACCCGATGACGAATTTCGGCGAGCAGATCATCGACTTGCGTACCCGCGCGCCGCACTTCAATTTCCGGATCGATCAAGCCAGTCGGGCGAATCAACTGCTCGACCACCAACCCACCCGATTGCTTCAACTCGTAGTCGCCGGGCGTTGCCGAGACGTAAATAATTTGCTTGGTCAGCCCTTCCCATTCTTCGAAATTGAGCGGACGGTTATCCAGCGCAGACGGCAGCCGAAAGCCGTATTCGACCAGCGTGCTTTTGCGTGAGCGGTCCCCGCGATACATCCCGCCGATTTGGGGAATCGTGACGTGGCTCTCGTCCACAAATGTAAGAAAGTTTTTCGCGAAATAATCGAGCAGGGTCGGCGGTGGCTGACCGGGTGCGCGACCAGTCAAATGGCGCGAGTAATTTTCGATCCCCGGACAGATTCCGATTTCGGCCAACAGTTCGAGATCATAAAGCGTGCGCTGCTCAATCCGCTGTGCCTCGAGCAAGCGGTTTTCCTTGCGAAAATATTCGAGGCGTTCACGCAACTCAGTTCGGATATTAGCAACCGCAGTTTCCATCCGATCGGAGGTCGTGACGTAATGTGACGCAGGATAAATGGCGACGCTCTGCAGCTTGCGCAGAACTTTGCCGCGCAAGGGATCGATCTCCTGAATCGATTCCACCTGGTCGCCGAAGAATTCGATCCGTACCGCGTGATTCTCTTCGTACGCTGGAAAGACTTCGATCGTATCGCCGCGCACACGAAAGGTCCCGCGATGGAAATCGTAGTCGTTGCGCTGATACTGGATATCGACCAGCTTCCGCAGCACGCGGTCGCGGTCAATGATTTGGCCCTCTTCGAGAAACACCAGCATCTCGAAATAGACTTCCGGCTCGCCGAGGCCGTAGATGCATGACACGGACGCCACAATCAGTACGTCGTTACGTTCGAGCAACGCTTTCGTTGCTGAGTGGCGCAGCTTGTCGATCTCGTCGTTGATACTGGAATCTTTCTCGATATAAAGGTCGGTCGACGGAACGTACGCTTCCGGCTGGTAATAATCGTAATAGGAAACGAAATAACGGACGGCGTTTTCAGGAAACAGGCTCTTGAACTCGTTATAGAGCTGCGCAGCGAGGGTCTTATTCGGGGCAATCACCAACGTCGGCCGGTTCACCTCGGCAATCACGTTCGCCATCGTGAAGGTCTTGCCCGATCCGGTGACACCGAGCAGCACCTGATGGCGTAAGTCGTCGGTGACATTGCGGGCGATCGCTTCAATCGCAGCTGGCTGATCACCTTCAGGCCGATACCCGGAGACGAGTTTGAACTTACCTTCCTTGCCCCGCGCCAATGACAGCATCACGCCATTTTAGCCACCATCGGCGTCAATATCGAGGCGAACCCGCAGCCGCCAAGAGCGTGACAAGCACCGTGATTCTGATAGCTGAAGGCGACTAACACGCTGACCAGCAACTGGCCGAGCCTCGCGGTTCGCTCATGGATATTAAGCTAACTCTCCTAAAGCCGCATTACGCATAAGAAAGTTTAAAGCTGACCGGAATCTAATCAGTTGCAAGGGTCTTGAAGATGCAAGTATATTACTGCGCAATTATTCGGCTTTTTGACCAAGGTGGAATGCGCTGGGCGATGGCCTCGCTGGCCGTTCGAGCTGCTTAAAGAACGATTGTCGCTAAGGGGTATATAGGGCACAGGACTTGCTGGTGCTCAGTCAATTTTGGTTTTGGCTCTTTGAACGGATTGGTGTGGCCCACTACTGAATTGCACAGGTAGTGGCGAGGGAAGGAAGGTCAAACGTGCGAAGAAGACTAGGCAATTTCCTGATATGGGCTGCAATCGCGGCTATGGTCTCTGCCTGCGGAATGCCCGCGGAGCAGCGCCAGTGCACCTTGGTGGGAGCCGCCGCAGGCGCCGCTATCGGTGGTGGCATTGGTGGAGGCGTTTTTGCAGCCGACAACAGCGACAACTGGCCGGCCGTACCGGCTGGTGTGGTTGGTGGTGGGATCCTCGGTGCGATTATCGGCTACCTGATGTGTCCGCCTCCGCCGCCGCCTCCTCCGCCTCCGCCGCCGCCTCCTCCGCCTCCGCCGCCGCCTCCTCCGGCGCCGACGAAGATCATCCTGCGTGGCGTGCATTTCAACTTTAACAAGTCGTACATCCGTACGGTCGACAAGCCGGTGCTTGACGAAGCAGCCGAGACGCTCAAAGCAAACCCGAGCGTTAAGATCTACGTCAACGGCTATTGCGACGCGATCGGCAGCATGAGGTACAACCAGAAGCTGTCAGAGCGACGGGCTGAGTCGGTTGCGAATTACCTTGAAGACAAGGGTATTCCGTCGAGTCAGTTGATCCCGCAAGGATTCGGCAAGACCAACTTTGTGGCGACCAATAAGACTGCCGAAGGCCGCGCTCAGAACCGCCGTGTCGAACTGGTGCCCGTCGACCAGTAAAGCCATGGCTTAAACCCTGGTAACGACCGCGGTTCCGCAAGGAACCGCGGTCGTGCTAAACCACTGAACCAAAGGTAGGTAGGATGATGTGGAGGAGAACCTTTGGAGGAAGGGCGGCAGCTATAGCGGTAGCGGGAATGCTAACGCTAGGGATGTCGCCTTGTTCGTTGGCGCAGACAATTGGGACCGTTTCCGCGAGACGGTTGCCGCTGACCGTCGCTGAAAACGCAGTGCCCGCCGACCTCTCGATTAGCAAGGATACGACTTCGGTGAGTGGCGTCACTACTGGAACTGCCGCACCCGGCTCATACGCACCATCAGCAAAGCCGGTAGTGCCGGTCACCGCTTCCGCGGCTCCTGAGGCGCCTTCGATGACCGCGTCCACTGCTCCTAGTCTGTCGTCGTCAGCCTTTCCAGCAAA
>DATKPK010000250.1:0-19539 GCA_035524095.1 Binataceae bacterium (SeqCode)
CCGCCAGCGCAACAGAAGATAATTCTGCGTGGCGTGCACTTCAACTTTAACAAGTACTACATCCGCACGGTTGACAAGCCGACGCTGGACGAGGCCGCTGAGACACTCAAGGCCAATCCCAACGTCAAGGTTTACGTCAACGGCTATTGCGACGCGATCGGTGGCGTGAAGTACAACCTGAAGTTGTCGCAGCGCCGGGCCGAGGCCGTGGCCTCTTACCTCGAAGACAAGGGCATTCCGTCAAGCCAGCTAATCCCGCAAGGATTCGGCAAGACGAACTTTGTCGCGAGCAACAAGACGGCTGAGGGCCGCGCGCAGAACCGGCGCGTGGAACTGGTACCGGTCGATCAATAATGCTTAGCGCGTGAGCGCTAACCGATAACCGCAAGAGCCGCCGGACTGTCGCGTCCGGCGGCTCTTCGCATTTTCGCTGCACGGCAGAGCCGTCAGGCTCTGAGAGAGGGATTAGCCGCGCTTATGGGCGAGACGCTCCAGCGCCGCACCATCAATGCCCCATACCTGCCAGGGCTTCATGTGCGCGGAACCGTGATCGGCGTAGAAGCCCTGGGCGGGAGTATTCCAATCGAGCACCAGCCATTCGATCCGCTTCCACCCGCGCTCGAGGGTAATTTCGGCCAACCGGCGCATCAAGGCGCCGCCGACGCCATGTCCGCGATATTGTGGCAACGCGAAGAGATCTTCTAGAAATAGAACGGGGGCTGCGAGCCAAGTCGAATAGGCGCGGAAGAAGAGGGCGAAGCCGAGGGCGCGACCGTCTTCTTCGGCGAGCAGGCATTCGAATGGCGGATCGTCGCTGCGCATCTGTTCGGCGATCGTGGCTGGAGTGGCCCGCACTTCGTCGAGTTCACGCTCATATTCCGCGAGGCCGCGGATCATCGTGACGATGGTAGCGGCGTCATCGGCGCTGGCAAAACGGATGCTACAACGGGTAGGCATATCAGCTCCTTCAGATTCTTAGGCGGCCGGTTCGTAGACTCGCGCCCGCACGTCCTCGCCAGCAAGGGCTATGCTTTGTGCGACGAACTGGCCTCGACTTCGGCGCGCAGCTTCTTCATCGTTGCGGCGAGGGCGCGCGTATAGCGGGACTTGGTCCAGGTCTCCTTGGTGCGCATCTTGAGCCATCCGAGTTTGACGGCGTCGGGTTTGTTGCCCATTTCGCCAGTCGAGACTTCGATAATAGCGCGCTCCTCCGGCGTGAGAGTCGCAAATAGCTCGCGCTTAAGGTTCTGGAGAAAGCCCGACTTCAGATCGATATCGATTTTCATAAAGCTGCTCCAACGAAGCTCTCCAATTACCCATGAGTATCGGTTAATTCGTTGGCAGCTTCAAAAGCAAAGACCCGCATCCTGGAAGGATGCGGGTCTTTGGAGATTTTGGCCGCGGGTATGGTCGAGTCTAAGGGACACTGACGAGCAGCCAGATGGCGGCGATCGTCCCGGCGATTGCTCCGCCATAGCATAGCGACGCGAGCACGATGTTCAGATGGCGCATATCAAGAACATCAGAGAGTGTCAGCCGGATGCGATGGGCCGCGTGGAAAAAGCAGAAGGTCACCAGCAGAAAGAGATAGATGCGTGTCAGCGGACTCTGCAGTAGGGCGAAGGTCGGACCGTATCCGGGATCATGCAGAGCACCGAGTGGAAAAAGTATGCCGTAGAGAAGGATATGAATGGGCAGAAAAAACGCGGCGAAGAATCCACCGGTGCCGAAGAGAAACCATACGATGGGTTCGTTGGAGCGCTTGGCCGACATCAGATGATCCCCAGGATAAAGAGCGCGACGATGAATGAAGCGCCGAACCAGACGAAGAAGTTGGGAATGGAGGCAATCGCGTCAGGCAGCGGCCGTCCGGTGATCTGACGGACCATCACGCGCGGCACCAGATTAAACCAAGTCACGGCGTGCAAAAGCAGAAAGGCCAGTGCGACGGCGTTCAAAATGATCATGAAGGGCGAACGCAGGCAGGACTGAAAGGCAGCATAGTGATCGGGACCGGCGCTGAGTGCAGCAACCTGCACCAGAGTCAGAACCGCGAAGTAGGCGACGAAAAAGCTGCTGCTCTCGCGCAACGCGTAGCGCAAGTAATGCCAATGGTCGAGCCACCAGTAGGCCGACATGCGGGGATGGTAAACCTTGGGCTGGTACTGGGTATATTGCGGCATGGCCGTTACTTGTTTCCCCGCGGCATAAGGAACGACTTGAACCAATCGGCGGTCGCGGTGAGTTTATATTGCTGAATCGCCAACGACGGATCGACGTGCTTGGGGCATACCGTGGTGCATTCGCCAACCACAGTACAGTCCCAGATGCCCTCGTGCTGTGAAATTACGTCGTGACGATCATCGGCGGCCTGATCGCGAGAGTCCAAGTTGTAGCGATGGCCAAGAGCAATCGCGGCGGGTCCGAGGAAATTTGGATCGAGTCCGTAGACCGGACAAGCGGCATAGCAAAGTGTGCAATTGATGCAGAGGCTGAACTGCTTGAACTTGTCGAGTTGCGCAGGTGTTTGAATAAACTCGCGCTCGGGCTTGAAATCGTCTTTGCGGACGATCCACGGTTTAACCTTCTGCAGCTTGGCGAGGAAATCTTCGAGGTCAACGACCAGGTCTTTGACGATTGGGAAATGCGCGAGCGGGCCGACGCGCACTGGCCCCGGCGCGTAGTTCACCAGCAACGTCTCGCAGGTCAACTGCGGGATGTTGTTAACCATCATGCCGCAACTGCCGCAGATACCCATCCGGCAGGACCAGCGGAAGGCGAGCGAGCCGTCGAGTTGGTCTTTGATGTAGTTGAGCGCGTCGAGCACCATCCAGTCGCCGCGCAGCGGGACCTCGAAGCTCGCGTAGCTCGGTTCGGTGTCGTGTTCCGGATGGAACCTCGCCACCTCCATGATGATCGTATCCGCCATTAACCCGTTCCCTTTCCCGCCTAATGCTCCGGCCTTCCGTAGATGCGCTCGCCTGGTGGCCAACGCGTGATGACGACCGGCAACAACTCGATACGCGGTGGCCCTTCGGCGTTGCGCTGGACCACTGAATGCGCGAGGAACTTTTGATCGTCACGCTTGGGGAAATCACGCCGCTGATGGGCTCCCCGCGACTCCTCGCGGTTGAGCGCGCAATGCACGATCGTCTCCGCGATATCAAGCATGTAAGAGAGCTCGAGCGCGGATGTGAGCTGCGTGTTGAAGGTGCGCGCGTGGTCGTCGATTTGGAGGTTGAGCGCGCGTTCCTTCAGCTCGTGGATCTTCTCGGCCGATTTCAGCAACGATTCGCGTTCGCGATAAATGCCGCAGCCACTTTCCATCGTGCGCTGCATCTCTTCGCGGATCTTCGCGATGCGCTCAGTGCCATTGGTCTTGTGCAGATAATCGCGCTCGATGCGGCGTTCCTCGTCCGCGGCCTGGGCGAGCAGGGCAACGGTATTGCCCTCGCCGGCACTTTGAGCATACTCGGCGGCGGCGCGTCCTGAACGATTGCCGAACACGAGCAACTCGCCCAGCGAGTTGGAGCCGAGCCGATTCGCACCGTTGATGCTGACACAGGCGGCCTCGCCCGCAGCGTAGAGTCCAGTGACAGGCGTGGCGCCGTGAATGTCGGTGTGCACGCCGCCCATCATGTAGTGCTGAACGGGACGTATCGGAATCGGATCGCGAACTGGATCGATGTTCTCATATTTGAGGCAGAGTTCGCGCACCATCGGCAGCCGTGACTCGATCTTATGTTCGCCGAGATGGCGCAGATCGAGATGAACATAGTCGCCGTAAGGACCATGGAACGCGCGGCCTTTCTCGAACTCGCCAAAGATCGCTTGCGAGACGCGATCGCGAGGCCCGAGTTCCATGCTACGCAAGACCGGCGTGGGCGTCGGCTTCCCGAGGTCGTAGTCTTGGAGGAAGCGGTAATTATCCTTGTTAAGGAGCCAACCACCCTCGGCGCGCGCCGCCTCGGTAATCAAAATGCCCGTGAACGGTAGGCCAGTCGGATGGTACTGAACCATCTCCATATCTTTGAGCGGCGCACCTGCGCGATAGGCCAACGCCATACCGTCGCCCGTGCAGATATTGGCGTTGGTGGTAAAGGGGAACACGCGGCCGCATCCGCCCGTCGCGATAATGACGGCTTTCGCGCGAATCGCGCGGACCTTACCGGTGCGCAGTTCGATGCCGACGACGCCGCGAACGACGCCATCATCGACCAGTAGCTTAGTCGCGAAAACTTCGTCGTACCGGGTAATCGAGTTGAACTGGAGCGAAGTCTGGAACAGCGTATGGAGCATGTGGAAGCCGGTTTTATCGGCGGCGAACCACGTGCGCATCTTTCTCATGCCGCCGAAGGGGCGGACGGCAATGCGCCCATCCGGTTCGCGGCTCCAAGGGCAGCCCCAATGCTCAAGGCGGAGCATCTCGCCCGGAACTTCGTTAACGAAAGCTTCGATTACATCTTGATCACCGAGCCAATCGCTGCCCGAGATGGTGTCGTAGATATGCTCGTCGATCGTGTCGTCTTTGCCGGCCACTGCGGCGGCGCCACCTTCGGCCGAGACCGTATGGCTGCGCATCGGATAGACTTTCGAGACCGTCGCGACGTCGAGACTGGGATTGGTTTCGGCGATCGCAATTGCGGCACGAAGGCCTGCGCCGCCGGCGCCAATCATCACAATATCGTGCGAAGAAGTTTCCACCGCACTCTCCGATCGAGCCTGAAAAGGCTTGGCAAACCGCTCTTAGGGGCGGCAGCCGCCATTAAATACGCTAACCGTCGGCACATCACAATATCAGAATGGCTTGTGCTGACGAAAAACGACCGGAGTATAGCGCAGGGCCTTTACGATTTCCAAACCGCAGACGGCTTTGGCCGTTAATTTTGGCGATGCCGTGTTTCGCAGCCATGGCTGATGGACATTGTCAACCGTTAGATTTCGATTTCTGCGTTGAGGTGACGGATGGTATTTCATTGACAAGCGTTTGCCATGTGTGAGGCGGGCCGAACTCTTAGCTTCTAAACATAAAGGCGATGGTATGAAGAACTATCCGATCCGTTTCGGTATCCAGACACCGCAGCAGAATACAACCTGGCCGGAACTTCTCGCATTGTGGCAGGAGCTCGACACGCTCGACTATGACACCGCCTGGTTGTTCGACCATTTCCTTCCTATCTTCTCGAACCCAACCGGACCGTGCATGGAAGGCTGGACCGGGCTGGCGGCGTTGGCGATGGCGACCAAGCGGATCCGGATGGGACTGATGGTGACCGGGAACACTTATCGCCATCCGGCGGTGCTGGCGAAGTCGGCGGCCACGGTTGATATCATCAGTGGGGGACGGTTGATTCTGGGATTGGGCGCAGGATGGTTCGAGCTCGAGCACAAGGAATATGGCATCCCGTTTCCGACGATCGCCGGTCGGCTCAGCCGGCTTAACGAGTCGATCACGATTATTAAATCGCTGTTCACGCAAGAGCGGACTGACTTCAACGGCAAGCACTTCAAACTTGAGAATGCGAGCTTTAATCCCAAGCCAATCCAAAAGCCGCATCCGACGATCCTGATTGGCGCGACCGGCGAGAAGATCGCCCTGCGGATTGTCGCGCGCCATGCGCAGATGTGGAATTCATTCGGTACACCAGAAGTATTTCGTGGCAAGATCGCTCGGCTCGAGGAACATTGCCAACTTATCGGACGTGATCCGTCGGAGATTGAAAAGTCGGTGCTGCTGTCTGGAACCTTTGCGACGGATGATGTGAGGAAGCTCATCGATGAGTACATCGAGACCGGCGTGACGCATATTATCTTTTCGATGAGACCCGCGGATCGCGAATGGATTCGGAGTTTCGCGGAGAAGGTTATTCCGAGCTATCGGACTTGAGCAACATTAGAGCCGCCGGAGTGTCGTTTATCCGAAATGGTTTCCTCGCGATTTCCGCTTTTCGTCTATGGAAGCCTGGTTGATCCGGACCATCGGACGGAAATTATTGGGCGTTCGGTTGAGGCGATTCCAGCGACGCTGAACGGTTATGAGCGTGGCAAGAGCCGCTATTGGTTCATCCGTCCACGCGCGGGAGTCGCGACCACTGGCGCCGTCCTGAATGATCTGACTGATAAGGAGTTCATCACGCTCGATGAATACGAAGAGGTCCCAACGCTTTACGCACGGCAACGAATAATCGTCACACTCAGCGGCGGCGAAGAGCGGGAGTGCTGGGTCTATTTTCCGACTGGATGGGAACGGGAATAACAATCATCGGAAATATGAACGAATCATTGACGACAGATGGCTAAAGCGTGTCACTGGAGTAGACTGAACTGGTGGAGACGCTTGCCGCTTTCGTTATTGGCTTGATCGTGTGGACCTTCGTTGAATACGTAATTCACGCATGGCTGAGTCACACCTTCAAGACGTTTGCAACACCGTTTCACAACGGCCATCATCACGACCCGCGCAACGTCTTCGCGGTCCGCACGTGGCTGCCACTGGCGATAATCTGGAGCGGTGCGGTTTCAATCTGGGGTTTTGCGACTGGAGTCGTCTTCTTTAGCGGGATTCTAGCCGGTTTCGCCATCTATGAACTGCTGCATTATCGGATTCATTTTGCGGTGCCGCGCAATTCATGGGAGTCGTGGCTGCGCACGCGCCATCTGATCCATCATAGTCACGCTGCGATGCGCGGCTTCGGCGTAACGAGCAGCACTTGGGATCTGGTGTTCGCGAGCGATCTGAGCCGGGCGAAGGATTGGGTCCACGCGGAAGCGGCGGCGCGCACGCCGCCGCTGACCGGCCCTAGCAACCTGCATAAAATCTTACGCTTCGATCTGCAACCATAGGCGCGACGGTCTGTCGGGTCAGATTTTGGGGTCACGCGCTCTCGCGAGCTGCGGATCTGGGGGCCAAGCGAGTCGAAGTAAATTTACAAGCTGAGCGATAGACGCAACGTTAGCGATTCATTGAAAAGCGTCTGGCAGCCGTGCGAATCTGCCTTGGGGCTTAAATGAAAACTTCCAAGGAAGATCGGTCGCCAAATTGGAGCATGTGCATTGGATAGATATTTGGCGATCTTGCCGGCATTAAGCCTTGCCCTAGCGACTTTGCTGCCGGGAAGTGTGCAAGCTGTGGGAGATCATGAGGCCAACGCCGTCACGGCTATCGATATCGTGCTTGAGCCTGACGCCACGATGGTCAGCAAAGCCGAAGCCGATAACCAGCGCCTGTTAAAGGTTTTCCCGAAAGGCTTCGCCCTGGGCCCCGAGCATCATCCGCATATCTCATGTCTACAACGGTATGTTAGAACGGCAGATCTTCCGAAGGTATATGAGGCCGTTGAAGTAATCCTGGCTGAGGAAAAGCCAACTAGCTGGAAGCTAACAGCGTACAAGTACTATTACATTCCGTGGAAGGACATTGGGCTGGCCGGGATTGTAATCAAGCCAACCGCCGAGCTCGTGGCGTATCAACAAAAGCTGATTGATGCTGTTGCGCCTTTCACCGTCAAGAGCGGGACGGCAGCTGCGTTCGTCACCACAAAAGAAGATCCCGACATCAACCAACCAACTATCGACTACGTGGCGAGCTTCGTACCGGATGCAACGGGCGAGAAGTTCAACCCGCACGTGACTGTCGGCGTAGCCTCTCAAGCTTATCTAAAGAAGATGTTGAACGAGCCGTTTGAGCCTTTCACCTTCTCTCCAGTGGGGATGGCTGTCTACCATCTAGGCAATTTCGGGACGGCGCGCGCGAAGCTCAAAAGCTGGGATTTTTAGCAGGCTCCCGATTGCCATCGCGCACGAAATTTTAAGTTCGGGTTTAATCGGCTCGACCTAAGTGAGCTGCGCTGCGCCCTCAAGCACACACGAGTGGAGGCCCGCGGACTCGAGTCCGCACAAGGTTGCAGGCAACGCCTATTGCGGACTCGTCTGCTTCGCTCTGTCCAGCTAAATCGAATACTGCAAGGCTTCGCGGCCAAGGGCGGTCACTTGCGAGCGCTTAGCGACGTCGGCGAGAGTGGTCGAATCGAGGATGCGAGCGGTGGTGTCGCGCACGTCCTTCATCAAGATACGAATGCCGCAGGTGCGCTCGTCCTTGCACTCTTCGCAGCGTTCATAGGAGGTTTTGCTGACGCAGGGGAGGGGAGCAAGAGTGCCCTCGATCATACGCAAGACCTGGCCGACGCTAATCGCCGAGGGCGGCTTGTTAAGCGCATAGCCGCCGCCTTTGCCCTTTTTGCTGCGCAGAATGCCGTGGTTTTTTAGCTCGAGCAGAATCAACTCGAGGAAGCGCTTGGGAATCCGTTCACGCTCGGCGATATCCGAGATGAGCATCGCGTCTTTGCCGTATTCCTCAGTGAGAACCAGCAGGGCCTTGAGCGCGTATTTCGATTTACGAGAGAGCATCCTTTGGAGCCGATAGCCTCGATGGTTAGATTTGCGCGAGCATCCGATTGAAGTCGCGCAAACCCTATCTGATCGCTAGAGTATAGCTCAAATCCGGTTTCGCGACAGCAATCCGCGCGCGATGACCAAAGCCTGGATTTCGTTGGTACCCTCGCCGATCATCATCAGCGGAGCGTCGCGATAGAAGCGTTCGACGGGAAACTCGGCCATATAGCCATAGCCGCCGAGGACGCGCAGAGCGTCCAGGGTCATCTTGGCGCAGGCCTCGGAAGCGAAGAGTTTGGCCATCCCGGCCTCGACGTCGCAGCGTTCTCCCGCGTCTTTTTTGGTGGCTGCGTGCTCGACCATCAGGCGCGCCGCCTGCAACCGCGTACCCATATCCGCGAGGAGCAGTTGCACGGCCTGATGCTCGCCGATCGGCTTGCCGAAGGCGGTGCGTTGCTGGGCATAGCCGATCGCATTGTCGAAGGCCGCCTGGCCGACGCCGACAGCGCGAGCGGCAACGTTGATGCGTCCGACTTCGAGCGCACTCATCACCTGCTTGAAGCCCTGGCCCTCGGCGCCGCCGATCAGATTATCTTTAGGAACTTGCAAATCCTCGAACTGCACTTCGCAGGTGTCGATGCCTTTATAGCCAAGTTTCTTGAGCTGGCGGCTGACGGTCGGGCCGGTGTCGTTTTTCTCAACGGCGAACATTGAAATACCGGCATAGGCCGGCTTGGCCTTGGGATCAGTCTTGGCCGCGACGGCGAGCATCGTGCCGTAACGCGCGTTGGTGATGAACATCTTGCTGCCCGACAGGACATAGTTGTCGCCGTGTCGATTTGCCGTGGTCTTGATCGATTGCACGTCACTGCCGGCGTGAGGCTCGGTCAGCGCGAGTCCGCCACGTTTTTCACCGGCGGCCATGGCCGGCAGAAAGCGCTTTTTCTGCTCGTCGGTGCCGTGATTCGCGATGATGTAGCCCATGATCAGGTGGCTGTTGATGACACCGGCGAGGCTCATCCATCCGCGCGAAAGCTCGGCCATGATGCGCGCGTAGCTGACGAAACTGAGGCCGAGGCCGCCATGCTCTTGCGGAATCGTTGCGCCGAAGAGGCCGAGTTCCTTCATCTTGGCGACGAGCGCATGCGGGTAGGCGTCCTCATGTTCGAGGTCGCTAGCGATAGGAATCACGTCGCGGTCGACGAAGCGGCGCACCGCTTCGACAACTTCCCGGTCGTAAGCTTCATCCATTAGACGAGGTCCTTATCTGAGACATAGCAAGGTTCCCGGCGGCCATCAGAAGACATCAGGAGCGTCGGCCAGACTATCAATGGATGCGCCGACTCGCCAATCGCAGAGAGGCATCGGAAATCGGTGCTGCGCACAGAGTGGAATGGGCCGCGGAAATTTGTTGCGGCAAGGTTACTTCGTGGCTATTACGAGCGGGGCTTGGCGGTGGCCACCCAACTTGATAGTGTAGCGGGTAACTAAGCGTCAGATTGACGCAAACTCACCGCTTGCTCACGAGCGTCAACCACGTCTCTTAGGTCATCCTTGTCAGATGGCCTGGCGTGGTTAAACGCGGCATCGGGAGCGCAGGCTGGCAAGAGGAACGATCCGATGAACCTGAACGAAAATGTATCCGGCGCCGATCTTTTCGCCAAACTGAACGTGCTCGATCGTGAAGGTTATAGCGCTGAGGCTTGCTACCGCTATGCGCGCACGGTCAATGAAATCAACGAATTAAAACGCGAGCGTAATGCGATCGTGCTGGCACATAACTATCAGCGGCCTGAAATTTTTGAGGTGGCGGATTTTATCGGCGATTCGTTCGAGTTGGCGCGCAAGTCGCAGGAGGTCGAAGACGCCGACCTTATCGTGTTTTGCGGAGTTCATTTCATGGCCGAGACGGCCAAGGTCTTCAATTCCGAGCGCACGGTGCTGCTACCAGATATGCGCGCGGGATGCTCGCTGGCGGAGAGTATCAATGCCGATGACCTTGCAGAGCGGCGGGATGAGTTGCTGCGGCTGTACCCGGACCTGAAAGTTATCTCGTACGTCAACTGCACGGCGGACGTGAAGGCGCTGTCGGATGCCTGCTGCACGTCAGCGAATGCGGCGAAGGTGGTCAACGCGATTGAGTCGGACCACATACTTTTCGTGCCGGACCAGAATCTCGCCAATTATGTGCAGACCCAGACCGATAAGCAGATTATTTCGTGGGACGGCAACTGCTACGTGCATCATCAGATAACTGCCGAAGAGGTGATGAAGGCGCGAGACGCGGTGCCGGGGATTGTCGTGATCGCTCATCCGGAATGCCGCAAGGACGTGATTGGAATCGCGGATGCGGTGCTCTCGACCAGCGCGATGATGCGTTACGCGCGCGAAAGTCCGGCGACCAAATTCCTGGTCGTAACAGAGTGCGGGTTGTCCGATCGGCTATTGATGGAGGTTCCGGACAAGCATTTCTACAAGGCCTGCAAGCTCTGCCGCTATATGAAAATGATCACGCTCGATGGCGTGCGCGACGCGCTGACCTATCGCCGCTACGAAATCGTCCTGCCGGACGAAGTGCGCGAGGGAGCAAAGCGCGCGCTGGAGCGGATGCTCGAATTGGGCGCCTGATGATGACGGCTGCGGCGGTGGAGAATCTGGCGCGGCCGGTCAGGCTGGCGCGGCCAAAACTGGCGGTCGATACGGTATTGTTCGCGCTCGAAAGCGGGCGGCTCAAGAGCTATCTAGTGCAACTGAAGCTAGGGCCGGTCGCCGGGAAATGGGCGTTTCCGGGGGGCCTGGTCCGCCGCGGAGAGTTGCTCGACGACGCAGCCAGACGGGAGCTCGAGAGTGCCACGGGCCTGCGCGACAAATGGGATCAGAAGAGCCTCACGATCGCAGCCTCAGAGTCTTTAGGCAGCCGGTTCGCCGACTCGGAGTCTCAGTCCGGATGCTCGCAGCCTCGCACCGGCACGGCCTCACAGGCTCGGCCTATGCGGCTGCACGACCTCACAGGTTCGGCCTATCTTGAGCAATTATTTACGTTCGGGGACCCCTCGCGCGATCCGTTTGCGCACGTCGTATCGGTCGCTTACATGGCACTGACGGACGACCCATCGAGGGTCAGTGCGTGCTCCACCAAGTATGCTAATGGGCAGTGGTATGAGGTCACCGCGCTGCCGCCGCTGGCCTATGATCATGCACTGGTGGCCGATTACGCGCTCAATCGCTTGCGGGCCAAGTTGACCTATACGAATATCGCGGCCCATCTGCTGCCACCAAGTTTCACCTTTGCCGAACTGGAAGAGCTTTACGCTAGTATCCTTGAGCGTCCGCTGGACCGCCGGAACTTTCGCCGGCGGATCATGGCGTCGGGATTGCTTCATCCATTAGGTAAGATGCGGCGCGGAGCCCATCGGCCGGCTAGCCTCTATAGCTTTGTCCAGCGCAGCTTACAAATGATCGAAATGCTATAGTCGGGCGCTGTAAGGGTCGGCGGTAGGGGATAGTCATGGCTATGCGTAGCATGAGACGAAGCGGGATGCTGGCTGGCGGGGTAGTAATCGGCCTGCTGGCCTTTGCTGCTTTGGCGGTCTATGAGGTGCGAGCGCGAGGATCGTCACCGGCGGATGGCCTGACGCTCGATCCTAACCAGTTCGAGGGCGATACGCAGCTGGCCTACGAGGCGGCGCAGAAGCATCCGCAGTTGCTGGCGCAGCTTCATTGCTATTGCGGCTGCGAGGAGCATGAAGGCCATCGGAATCTGCTCGATTGCTTTCGCACGGATCATGGCGCCGGATGCCCGACCTGTATCGGCGAGGCGATTATGGCGGCGCAGATGTCTGAAGGCGGCTCGCCGGTCGAGCAGATTGCCGATGCGTTACGCAGGCAATTCGGGAATGGAGACTGAAATTTGGCCCTGCTGGTCTCGCATTACGTCGAGCATTTCACTTATGCGGGCTTGTTCCTGATCTTGATCCTGTGCGGGCTGGGACTGCCGGTACCGGAGGACGTGGCGTTGTTGGCGGGCGGATTCCTGGCCCATCGCGGGGTAACGCAGTATCCAATCACACTCGCGGTCTCATTCGTCGGCGTGATAGCCGGGGACAACACGCTTTACTATGTCGGGCGCAAATTCGGTTCGACTTTTATTGCCTATCTGGGTCTCGGGCGGCCGAAATCGCAGCGTCAAATCGAACGGCTCAAGGGCTTTATGGCACGCAATGGCCATATGGCGATCTTCTACGGGCGCTTCGTGGCGGGGCTGCGGGCACTGATCTATCTGACGGCGGGGTCGCTCGGTGTCGTCAGTCCGGTACGATTCTTCATTTACGATAGCCTAGGGGCCGTGATTTCAGTGCCGATTGTGGTTTCGCTCGGCTACCTATTCGGTTCACAGATCGAAACGATCATTCACTATCTTGGCGGTTTCGAGAATATCATCTGGATTGTCGTGATCCTGTCGCTGCTGCTCTATGGCACCCGCCTGCTGACTTCGGCCTCGCAGGAACGTGACGCCGGCTCAACCTGAAAAATCACTGCGGCGGCCCGGCGACCGGAGCATCACCTGAGCGGGTCGAGAATCGTGTTCTATGAAATCGTTACTGGATGAGCTCCGCAGGTGATGAGATTTCCGGCCCTCAATCTCAAAGGCAAACTGATCGCGCTGATCACCGTGCTGCTGGCGATGACGCTGGGGGCGCAGATGATGGCGAGCTTCAAGGCTCAGGAAGCAATCATCAGCACCACGCAGGAGAAGGTCAAAGACCTAGCCAGTGTGATCCAGATCAGCGTGCAGGAGTTGACCTCGATTGCCCCGACCGATCCCGAACTCCTGCAGAATTACGTGGAAAAGCATGACCCGGGGCTCGAAGTGTCGATCGCGTCGAGCAAGGATTTAATCATCAATAGCTCGAATCCGAAGCTGATCGGCGCAGAGCTTAATCCCGAGATCGTTCGGGCGCTGATGCAAGTCCGCAATGGCAACCCCGATGAGCCAGTGTCGGTGCCGGCTTCGTTGCTGGGTTTGAACGATACGCAGAGCACGGTCTATTTCATCCCGGTGGCGCAAGAGAATCATCTGCTCGGCTATGTGCAGGTGGTCGCGGATTTCAACGATTTCAATGAGCCGCTGCGCAATTACCAATATCGGCTGATCGTCCTTGGCGCGGCGATTTTCGTAATGGGCGTGGTTTTCGCCTATGTGCTGGCGCAGCGTTACGTCACGCCGATACACACGGTCGCTTACGCGGCGCAGAATATCGCGGACCGCGGCCTTGAACCGGTACCGGAGGAGCGCAGGCGCGACGAAATCGGATTGCTGACGCGCAGCTTCAACGAGATGGTCGCGCAGTTGCGCCGCGCCCGTGAGCGCGAACTGGAATTGAATCGGCTGGAGCGTTTCACGGCACTTGGCCAGCTCGCCGGCGCTTTGGCGCATGAGATCAAGAATCCGTTGAACTTCATCAGCCTGGCGCTGGACCAGTTACGCGCCCATTACAGCCCGCAACTGACGCGGAATCGGGAAGACTTCATGCGCCAGTTGAAGATTATGAAGGATGAAATCCATCGGCTATCGGAGATGGTCCAGACCTTTCTGCATTATGGGCAACCGATCGAGATTCATCCGACGCCGACGGACGTCCGCGGGCTGGTAAGTGATGTGTTGGCGTTGTCCGACTCAAAGCTACGCAGTCAACGGATCGACGTGGTCGAGCAAGACGACGGCTCACCCGCTATGCTGAATCTCGACGCCGAGAAGGTTCGTACCTGTTTCGTCAACGTGGTCGCCAACGCGACGCAGGCGATGCCGGACGGAGGCAAGCTCAAGATCGAGTTTGCGCGCAACAACGGCCGCTTCGTCTTGAGTTTCGCGGATACGGGCAAAGGGATTGAGCCCGAGTACGTCGAGCATGTGTTCGAGCCGTTCTTTACGACCAAGCGCGAGGGGATCGGGCTGGGGTTGTTTTTCTCTAAGGCGATTGTCGAAAAACATGGCGGGACTATCACTATTGGTTCGAACCCGGAGCCACCGGGCACGACCGTCACCTTCAGCTTTCCCTTTACGGGAGTAAATTCATTGTCATGAGCCAGCCTTCATCTGTTGAACAGGCCTCTGTGCTGGTGGTCGAGGACAACGAACTCGAACGGCAAATCACTGTCGATACGCTGCGCGAGGAGGGCTTCAAGGTCGAGCAAGCGGCGCTCGGCAAGACTGCCATGGAGCAGCTAATGCTGAGCCGCTTCGACGTGGTGTTGACCGACCTGATGATGCCTGGAATGTCTGGCGAAGAGCTGCTGGCCAAAGTTCGACAGAGCTATCCGGCGACGCAGGTGGTCGTGCTGACCGCCCATGGGACGATCGACAGCGCGGTCCAGGCGATGAAGAACGGCGCGTTCTACTATTTAACTAAGCCGACCGACCGCGAGGCGCTGGTGATGACGGTCGGAAAAGCGGCGGAACTCGCTAATCTCAAGCAAGAGAATCAAATCCTGCGCACACAGATGCAAGGCAAGCTGCAGGTCGAGGGGATAATCGGGCAAGACCCCTCGATGCAGGAGATTATCCATATCGTGCGCAGGGTCGCGCCCTCGAACTCGACAGTGCTGATCCAGGGCGAGAGCGGCACCGGCAAAGAGGTGATTGCGCGGGCAATCCATCGGCTGTCGCCGCGGGCGGCGCGATCGTTCGTCGCGATCAACTGCTCGGCGCTGCCGGATACACTAATTGAGAACGAGTTATTCGGGCACGAGCGAGGGGCTTTTACCGGCGCAACGGAACGCAAGATCGGGCTAATCGAGAGCGCTGACAAATCGACGCTGTTCCTAGACGAAATTGGCGACCTGGGAATCGGAATGCAGGCCAAGCTGCTGCGCGTACTACAGGAACGCGAGGTGCGGCGGGTCGGCGGCAACGAATCCTTCCGGGTCGACGTGCGGCTGATCGCGGCGACCAATCATAACCTGGCCGAGGAGGTGGCGGAGGAGCGCTTCCGCGAAGACCTCTATTACCGGATCAATGTCGTGACGATCACGCTCCCGCCGCTGCGTGACCGCCGATCAGATATTCCCCAACTCGCCAATCATACCTTGAACCGCTTCAGCCATTTGGCGAGCGGACGCGTTAAGGAGATCAGCCGCGAGGCGATGGAAGTGCTGCTCGACTACTCGTGGCCGGGCAACGTCCGCCAGCTTGAATCGGCGATTGAGCGAGCGATTCTACTTTGCGAAGGCGATCGCATCATGCCACGCGACCTGCCTGAGGAAGTACTGGCGCGGAAGACACTAGGCAAGATTGAACGCTCACGTGCTGGTGATCGTTTCGAGATTCCACCGGAGGGGATCAATTTTGAGCATCTGGAGCGCGACCTGATTCTCCAGTCGATGGAACGCGCTGATTGGATAATCGCCAAGGCCGCCAAGATGCTTGGGATGAGCTATCGCACGCTGCAATACCGTTTGGACAAATTCGGCATCAAACGGCCAGAGGGACGAGGGGATGCGCCAGCGGAGAGCTAAGCCTCAGAGCAGGTGGTGGCGACCTTTTGCATAACCCTCTTGTCATCAAACTAATACAGTGTAACCGGTTCGTATTTTCTGATTTACTGGAGTGTGAACCTCGGGCCAGACGATAAATTGGGGGATTGAAGGGGGTGCAGCAGCGCGCAGTGATCGGCGCGAAGCGGCTGTAAAACTTTAGTTAACTTGAATTTCGGACATCCATAATCGTCTGAAAAGTAGGAGTTAGATCCGAATCCGGCGGGTTGGCCGGACAGACATTCTCAGGAGGATTGCATGGTCAGGACGATCGTCGCCGTATCGGGCGGCGTTGTGCTGGGATTGGTTATAGCTTTTGCGAACGCAGGTGCGTTCCCATTCTGGAATGACAGCAGCTCCGCGCCCGGAGCGAGCAAGCCGTCCGGTGCACCGATGGCTGAGGCCGACCGGGTGCAGGGCAATCAGATGCAGCCACAGCCCGCTCCGGCGAATGCGCCGGAGCCCAATGAACAGGCGGTCGCGCTACCGTCATGGGCGCCGCTGGTCAAGCGTGTGATGCCCACGGTGGTCAATGTTGCCGTCGTGCAAGAGGTCAACCCGCGCAACGGCGACGAGGAAGATCAAGGTGACAACGGCGGTGGCGGACCTGATGATCAGGGGCCACCGGATTCCGGTCCGGGTATGGGTCCGCAGGCCAATCCGTTCGGACAGGGTAATCCTTTCGGCGGTGGTGGCGGCCAAGGCGATCCGTTCGAGCAGTTCAAACGGTTCTTTGGCCCGATGGAGCAACCCCATAACTATAAGCAGCACGGACTCGGCTCGGGTGTGATCGTCTCGCCTGACGGTTATATTCTGACCAACTTCCATGTGGTTGGGCACGCCGACGAGATCCATGTCACGCTGATGGACAAGCGCGAATTCACCGCCAAAGTGGTCGGCAAGGATCAAAAGACCGACCTGGCGTTGATCAAGATCAACACCAATCAGCCGCTTCCGTCGGCGATACTTGGGGATTCGGCGCACAGCGAAGTCGGGGACTGGGTGTTGGCGATCGGCAGTCCGTTTGGGTTCAACCTGACGGTGACCTCCGGCATTATCAGCGCGGAAGGGCGCGCACTCGGCGGTAATTACGATAATTTCATCCAGACGGATGCGTCAATTAACCCGGGTAATTCCGGCGGTCCGCTCTTCAACACTCACGGCGAAGTGATCGGGATTAATACGGCCATCTACAGCAGCACCGGCAGTAACGCGGGGATAGGCTTCGCGATTCCGATCGACCTGGCCAAAGACGTGATGGAACAGTTGAAGACTCACGGGCGGGTCGTTAGAGGATGGATCGGCGTCGAGATTCAGGAAGTCACGCCCGATCTGGCGAAATCGTTTGGCCTGGCGGCGCCCAATGGTGCATTGGTGGGCGGAGTCGAAGCTGGTGGTCCAGCGGCCAAGGCTGGAATCCAGCGCGGTGACATAATTATCAAGTACAACGGCAATCCGGTTCATGACGAGCACGAGTTGCCCGAGATGGTCGCTCAAACACCACTCAATGAGACGGTCCCTATCGAAGTAGTCCGCAATGGCAAACACATGACGTTGCAGGCGAAGATCGCCGAACTGAAGGACACGCAGGTTGCGAGCGCAAAGGACAGCGAGGACTCGGGTTCAAGCTGGGGCTTGCAGGTTAAGGATCTGACGCCGGATATCGCGCAGCAACTCAACCTGAGTAATCCGTCGCAGAAAGGCGTAGTAATCGCCGGCGTGCGGCCGGATTCCGCGGCAGCCGATGCCGGTTTGCAGCCCGGCGATGTGATTCTCGAACTCGACCATAAGAAGGTTGCGACAGCGGACGAATTCGCAACATTGGCCCATCAGCTGCAGAAGGATAATAGGTCGGCGCTGATACTCGTCGAGCGTGGCGGGATGACCACCTATACGGTGATCAATCCGGAGGGATAATACCCGACCGGCGAAGACTGAACCTTAACGCTAAGAAGTAAACCGCGGGCGGTGGCCGGAGGGGTTGCCGCCCGCGTCATTTTTAGCCCGGCGGGGATTTTTCCGTAGCGAGATGACAGAGAGCGCATGAGGCTGCGAGTGAGATCGTTGGACGCATCCGTCCGCCAATCGCAGATATGATTGATCGGCGACGGTTGAACGGCAAGGCTGGTGAGCGCGATGCGACGGTATGAAGTCTTGATTGCGGGCGCCGGACCGGCCGGGCTCGCCGCCGGAATCTATCTGCTACGCCAGCGGCCTGAACTGCGCGGACGCGTCGCGGCGATCGACAAGGCACGTCATCCGCGATTCAAGGTATGCGCTGGCGGCTTGATCCCCAAAGCGATCGCGGTTCTTGATGAACTTCAAGTATCACTTGAGATTTCTTCAGCCCCCGTCGAGAGCGGCGAAGCGGTCACGGAAGCTGGCGTAATCTCGATACCGGCCCGATCTAAGCCCTTGTGCACGGTGATTCGGCGCGATGAGTTTGACGCGACGCTGGCTTGTTCCGCTCGTCGGGATGGGCTGGAACTGATCGAAAACACTCGTATCGTCGGAATTACGCAGTCAGATAATTGCGTAAGTGTCGTGACGGACGCTGGCACGTTCGAAAGTTCAATTCTTATCGGTGCGGACGGCAGCGGCAGCCGGGTACGTAGAGAAGTCTTCGGGCGATCGTCGGAGTCGATCGGCCGTGCGCTGATGTTCGACGTGCCGATTATCAATGGAATGGTGCGAAGGAACGATCAGGCCCGCTATCAATTTGACTTTCGCTGCGTCGCCGCTGGTATCCCCGGCTATAGCTGGTCATTTCCATGCGTGATTGATGGAATGCCGCATCGTAACGTCGGGATCTACGAATGGAAGGCATCGCCGTCGAACGGTAATGGCGATCGCAAACCGCGACTGTTCGACGAGCTGCGCAGGGCCTTTCCCGATCTCGAAATCGATAGTGCGGCCGACGGAAGCTTCGGTTACAAGTCGTTTCCGATCCGCTGGTACGATCCGCGTGATCGTTATGCATGCAAGCGGGTGATTCTGGCGGGCGATGCGGCTGGGGTCGATCCGCTGATGGGTGAGGGGATTTCCTTTGCGCTCGAGCATGGCCGGAGGGCTGCAGCCTCAGCGCTCCGTTTTCTTGACGGCGACAAAGATGCGTTGCGTAGTTACGATCGCGCGCTCCATAGTGGCTACAACGCGCGCAAGCTGGGACGTCTTGCTTTCGCGGCGCGGCGATTCTACGGCCCGCGCCATCGGTTTTATTTCAAGATGGCGTCGCTCAGCCGTCACGCGCAGCAGCTTGGGCTGGATTGGTACAATGGTGCGAACGGGGTCGATGAGACATCAGTGTGGCGCATCGGCGCCCGATGCGTCGCGTCGATCCTGCTCCGCCGCGACTTGGCGCCCTAAAATCCAGCGTCCATTGCTGGATCGAGATAAAAGAGGCGCGCCGCTTAGTGGGACGCGCCTCTGCATGGTTCAGACTAAAAGAGATCAATGCACCGGTGGCAGGGTGTTCACCGCAGCGGTGTTGAGGCAGATTGGATGGCCGAAGCCACTAAGGCTGATTCCAGTTCCGCCATTGGAGTTGGGGATGATATCGAAAACGATATTGTCGGGACGTTGCGAGTCGCCGGACACGCCGCCGACCTGTCCTAG